>PLZQ01000063.1 GCA_003152225.1 Limisphaerales bacterium
GTAGCCAGCCGGTAGGCACCCTGAGGCCACCCTGAGGCTACCCTGAGGCTACCCCGAGGCTACCCCGAGGCTACCCCGAGGCTACCCCGAGGCTACCCCGAGGCTACCCCGAGGCTACCCTGGGGCTCACCACAGGCACCCGGCAAAGCGGCCCAAAGCCACCCCAAAGCCTGCTTTTTCCTCTTGGACTTGTCGGGCTGAGACTTACACTGGGCCTCGTTATGCGAGCGTCCAATGAAGTTTCCCGCCGTGAATTCATTGCCTCCACCTCCGTGCTGCTGGCGGCCAGCCAGCTTGGAGTGACGGAAGTAACCCAATAGACTCAACAAGTATGCAACCATGTATCGATAAGCAACGATCCCGGGACTCCGCGCATGCGGCTGCTTCGGATTTCGGCCTTCGGGTTTCGAGCTTACTTCGCCCTTCGGCCTTCGGCTTTCGGGTTTCCGCACTCCTGCTTGCCTGCTGGATCACCGCATTCTGCCCTATCGGCCGTGCCGACGCCGCTGACGCCACGCCGGTGAAGATCATCTTCGACACCGACGTGGGCAACGACGTGGACGACGTGCTGGCGCTATCCATGTTGCATGCCTTCCAGACGCGGGGCGAGTGCGAATTGCTGGCGGTGACGGTTACCAAGCCTGACGAGCTGGCCGGGCCTTTCGTGGATGCCGTGAACATGTTTTATGGCCGGCCCCGCATACCGATCGGCTTCACGCATGCCAAGTTGAAGAATGACCCGAGCAAGTTCCTGCCACTGGCCGAAACCAAGGACGAAGGGAAGCTCCGCTTTCCGCACCGACTCAAGCGCAGCTCGGATGCGCCGGAAGCTACCGTATTGTTGCGCCAAGTCCTGAGCCGGCAGCCGGACCGCTCGGTAGTGCTGGTGCAGGTGGGCTATTTCTCCAACTTCGCCGCGCTGCTCGACACGCCGGCAGACGCGGCGTCACCGCTGGCCGGGCGCGAGCTGGTGCAACAGAAAGTGAAGCTCCTCTCGGTCATGGCTGGGTCGTTCAAGACCAACCGGCATGATCTGGAATACAACGTGACTCAGGACCTGCCCGCGTCGAAGAAGCTGGTCCCGAACTGGCCGACGCCGATTGTCTGGAGCGGCTTTGAGATCGGCATCGCGGTGCCGTACCCGGCCGCGAGCATCGAGCGGGATTTCAGCTATGTGCCGCACCACCCGGCGGCAGAAGCCTATTGCCTCTACAACCCGCCGCCGCACGAGCGGCCCACGTGGGACCTTACGAGCGTGCTCTACGCCGTGCGGCCTGACCGCGGTTATTTTGGCCTGTCGTCGCCCGGCAACGTGACCGTCGAGAAGGATGGCTTCACGCGTTTCACGGCCGCGGCGGAGGGCCGCGACCGGTTCCTGACGCTCAACGAAGTTCAGGCCGCGCGGGTGAAAGAAGCGCTCGTTCAACTCGCGAGCCAGCCGCCTTGCAGGTGAAGGGCGCAGTCCCAACCACAAACCGTTTAATGCAGGCCGGGGCGTCGCTATCGGACTACACTTGGAGACTCAACGCGCCCCCAGCCCAGCAGCCGGCAGCCATAAGGTTTTCTGGCGATGAATAGCACCTGCTTGAATCGAGTCAAAACGTTATGACAGGTTTGGTAATGATGCTAAGCCGGTCATAGCGGGCAATGAATAGCCGTATTACATGGAGATGGGGTTTGGGAGTGGCCGCCGCGGCTTTGCTTTCCGGGGTGGGAAGCCAGCAGCGAGCATCCAGCCAAGCAACGAATACGCTCCCTTCCGCCCTCGAAACCGAGGCAGACGCAGAGGCGGCGGCTCCAACGCCCGCGGATGAAGAGGCCGCTATGGATATACAGGCCGCCGAGGAGAAGCTCGCCGAGGCTGACGCCAAGCCGATTTCGACGGAGAAGCCCTTGCCCGCCGGTATCAAGCCGACGGGGGCACTTGCCGAGCTGATCAAACTAGCCGAGTCGGGCGTGGAGGAGAGCGTGATGATGGCCTTCATCACCAACTCAACGCGCCCTTTCAATCTTGGGGTGGAGGAGATCATTTACCTAAATGACATAGGCGTTCCTGGGGCAGTGGTCACCGCGATGATTCAGCGCGACCAAGCGTTGAAGGGACTGGCGGGAGGTCCACAGCCTTTGCCGGCGGCGCCAGCTTCGATCGCCGCGCCCAGCCAAGCCACTCCGCAGCCGGTCGATCCAGGCGTTTACGCGCCGCAGCCAGTGGCACCCCCTGCCCCACCCCAAATGGCAGTGGCGCCGCAGCCACCAGTGGACAATGCAACGGTAGAATACTTGCCTCCTCCGGCGGAAGATACCGGATATTCAACTTACTACGACTCGCTGGCTCCGTATGGAACGTGGGTTGACGTTGCCGGCTACGGGCCTTGCTGGCAGCCAACAGTGGTAATCGCCAATCCGACATGGCGGCCATACTGTGATAGCGGCCGGTGGGTTTATACCGATTGCGGTTGGTACTGGCTCTCCGGCTATTCGTGGGGCTGGGCGCCGTTCCATTACGGTCGTTGGTTTCAGCACCATCGCCTGGGCTGGTGCTGGGCGCCGGACACGGTTTGGGGACCGTCGTGGGTGTCCTGGAGATACGGCAGCAGCTATTGCGGATGGGCGCCGCTGCCGCCGGGGGCCTGGTATAGGCCAGGGATAGGCCTTACTTTTCGCGGGCGGCATGTCGGTGCCTCCTTCGGTTTCGGGCTGGGGGTTGGCTCGTTCTCCTTCGTGGATGTCGGCCATTTTCGCAACCCGCACCTCAACCGGCACGCGTTGCCGCACCAGCAAGCAATCCAAGTCTATGACCGGACGGTGGCGTCCACCCGGATCGTGGGCGACCGGCACGGAGTCATTAACCACGGCATCCCGGTAGCGCGCGTCGCAGCGGCCACTGGAACGGAGATTCACCGGGTTGCCATCCACGACGCGGATTCCGCCGCCGGGCATGGCGCCCGCGACGAACAGTTCGAGGGCAACAGCCGGTCGCTGTCGGTCGTCCGCCCGCAATTCCCGTCGCGTAGCGGGACAGCGCCAGCATCTGGCGGGCGTTCGACGTCCACCACGCCGTTGATGCAGCATGGGTCGGACCGTGCCGGCCAGCCCACGGTCGGCCGCGGCGCGGATCCTGGCAATCAGGGCGCTCGACCCGGTTCAACGGCGCCCACATGGAGACGCGACGCTGGCTCTCGGCAGACGGCGAGTCCAGCTACCATGCCGGCGGCCGACGCTTCTCGGCTGCGGTCCACAACTACTTCGCAGCAAAACAGCTCGCGCCCAAGTGTGAATTCGACGTCGCAGCAAACAACGCGCTCGGCCTGGTCGGCGACAACGCAGTCGAGATCAACCCCGCGCGCAAATGAGACACCGGCTCGCAGCGAGAGTCAGCGGCCAAATACCGCCTCCAGCTATCAAGCCCCCACCGAGATGCGGCGGAGCACGCCGACACCGACCGCCGGTAACTCGCGGTCACGAATCACGACCGCCCCGCAAGAATCCCTTTCCCGCCCGGCGGCCAACCCGAGGCCGCAGCCGATGACCAGCCCGGCATGGCGATCACCGGCGCCTTCGGGGTCGGCGGGGTCCACTCCGCGCGCCGTTATGCCGCCGGTTCGCAGCGAGTCTCCGCGCCAATACACGGCGCCGAGTTATCAGGCGCCCGCCGCGGCTCCGCGGATTGCCCCAGCGCCGTCGCCCGCACCGCAGCCGACGCGTTCATACTCCGCCCCGAGTCCGCCTCCCATGCAGCGGGCGCCCGCGATGGAGTCCCGGCCATCCTACTCCGCGCCATCCGCGCCGGCGGCGTCCGCGCCCGCTTCCCGCAGCCAGTCTTCGTCGGACAGAAGAGGCCGGTAAGTCTGCCCCGTTTTCTCCTTTTGCCGCCGGGCGGCGGCAGGCACTATGGGGGCAATGGGCATCACCCCACAGCAGTTCAGTCAAATGCAAGAGCGCCTGAGCAGTCCGCGGCGGGCGGCGTCGCCGGTTTTGGACCGGACCGCGCCGGCCAGCGCTAAAGCCCATGAGGTCATTCTTGGCCTGGACCCTTCGTTGCGGGGCACCGGTTATGGCATTATCAGGCTGGCCAAGCCATATCCGCAGACCCTGGCGCAGGGCACCATCTCCTGCCCTGCAGGATGGGAGCATTCGCGTTGCCTGGCGAGAATCGCGGTGAGCTTGCGCGAAGTGCTGCGGCAGCACCAACCTTCCGTGTGCGTAGTCGAAGGTTTGTTCTTCGCGCAGAACCTGCAGACGGCACTGATCATGGGCGAAGCCCGCGGCGCGGCGCTGGCTACTATCGCGGAAGCCGGCCTGGAGATTTATGAGTTGGCGCCGCGCAAAGTGAAACAGGCCATTGTCGGCTACGGCGCGGCGCAGAAGCTGGCGGTGGCCAAGATGGTGCAACGGATGTTGCGGCTACCCGAACTGCCCGCCCCGGATGCGGCGGACGCGCTGGCGCTGGCGCTGACCCATGCTCAGGCGCAGGGGCGCTACTCGCTCCAGACGCCCAAACGAGTATGATCACCTTTCTACACGGCAAGCTGGTTGAATCCCTGCCCACCCAGGTGACGGTTGACGTCAATGGCGTCGGCTACGAGGCGCTCATTCCGTTGTCCTCCTATGACAAATTGCCCGCCCCCGGGCAGGACGTGAAGCTGCTGACGCACCTGGTTGTGCGGGAAGATGCGCACACGCTCTACGGCTTCATGAGCACGGCCGAGCGCGATTTGTTCCGCCTGCTGATTACGACGGTCAGCGGCATTGGCCCGAAGATCGCCCTNNGGGGATCTCAAAGCGCTGTCGCAAATCTCCGGCGTGGGCAAGAAGACGGCTGAGCGCATTGTCGTGGAGCTTAAGGACAAGGTCGGCGCCGCCAGCGCCTGGGAGGCATCGAGCGCGCAGCGGGCCCTCTCAACCGAAGACCAGAAGGTCAACGACGCCGTGCTGGCTTTGATGGCCCTGGGCTTCAAACAGGTGGAGGCGCATGATGCGGTCCGCAAAGCGCAAGGGACGCTGGGCGCGGCGGCCACTGTGGAAGACCTTGTCCGCGCCTGCTTGAAAAAAGGTGCGTGATGGCCGCGAGCGATCCCACACCCAAGACCGAGGCTCGCCGGGGCGCTACCCGGAAGCGTCGATCCAGCGGGGTCGTGGTGCCGCACAAACCGCATTGGTACCAGCGGTTGGGGGCGCGGCTGGTCCATCTGCTGGTGTGGTGCGTATCGGCAACGTTGCGCTACCGCTGGACCGATCACTCCGGCTATTTCGACGCCGGCTCCGCCGGGCCGGCGATCTATTGCGTGTGGCACAACCGGCTGGCGCTGTGCCTGATCGAGTATTACGCCTATGCCAGGAAGCGCAGTCGGACGCCCGGCATGGCCGCGCTGGTGAGCGCGAGCAGGGACGGCGGCTTCCTGGCCAGCATCCTGGAACGCTTCAGAGTGCAGCCGGTGCGCGGTTCCTCAAGCCGACGCGGTCCGCAAGCCCTGCTGGAACTCACCGGCTGGGCGGAGCGCGGCTACGATTTGGCCATCACGCCCGACGGGCCGCGCGGACCGCGCTATGTGGTCCAGGAAGGCATTATGGGGTTGGCCCAGGTTACCGGGCTGCCGATCGTCCCGGCCTCTTACTATCTGGGGTGGAAGATCCAGGTGAGGAGCTGGGACCAGTTTCAAATCCCCCTGCCCTTCTCGCGCTGTGAAATGATTATCGGCAGGCCGGTCCGGGTCCCACGCGAAGCCTCGGACACAGAGCGCGAGGCTCTGAGACAGCAACTGGAACAGACGCTGCGGGAAATCTCGCGGGATTGAGGCCGCTGCCGTCAGGGCGCATCCGGGCGGAACTGTGGCCGATAATGCGCATAGCGGTGCATTACCGAGTTCACGTAGTCCCTGGTGCCGGGGAAGCCGATGTGCCCGATAAACGTGGCGCTGTTGGTAGCCGCCTCTCCGCGATTCCACTTGAGCACGTTGCCGCGGCCCGCGTTGTAATCCGCCAGCGCGTAGGGCAGCGGGTTATCCGTCTGCGCATACCGTCGGAGCAGTTTTCTCAGGTACCAAGTGCCCGCCAACGTGTTGGTGCCGGGATCGAAGCAATGCTCGTGCAGGAAGTCTGGCACATGTTCGGCGCTGGCCCATTCCCGCGCCGCCTCCTCCTGAAGCTGCATCAACCCGATTTCTTCGGCGCGCCCAAGGACCCAGGGATGGAAATGGCTCTCCCGCCAGACGATTGCTTTGATCAGGGCCGGTTCCACCCCGTAGCGCCCAGCCGCGGCGCGAATCGGGCCGTCCTGGCTGCGTTCGAGACGGCCTTCCCACCACCAGTACGCAACGCCCCCACCTGCCAGGAGCAAGATCAACAGGAGACACAGCCAAAGCCATTTCACGCGCTCCATTTACCTTACACCGGCCTTCACGTCGAGAGGTACAACCGGAGAACAAACGAAATACAACGGAAGTATAACCAAACAACAACGGACCCCCATCATACCCTGTGGCTATCGGGTGGCTATCAGATGACTCGCAGGTGGCTAACTGCGCCTCGGCCCCGATCGCCTATTTCCGAAGCTTGCATGCCATACCAAAATCGCCTCAAATGGTTCACATGCTTAAGATGAAGTATCTCCCCGGCGCTCTCCTCTGCTTCGGCCTGGCTTGTGGTTTGGTGGGGGGCGTGTCCCGGGCGCAGAACGCCTCGCCCGCCACCGGCAACATTCAATTGCTGAGCTTAGCGGTTTCGCCGCTCATTCCCAAGGCCGCCCAGGGTGAGCGCAACATATTGGTAGCTTCCATCGACACGATCGGCTTGACCAATGCCACCTTGATCCTCTCCTCCCCGAGCTGGCCGCAGCCCATAAAGCAGACGATCCCTTCGCTGCCTAAAGGCAAGCACCCGGTGGAAACCGAGGTTGCGGCTTTGACTGGCCCAACTTCCGTCAGCGTCCGCGTCGAGTCTGCCGGGGAAAGCCGCGACTTCGGTCCCTTCAAAGTGGCCCCGCCCCGCAAGTGGACGGTGTATCTGACCCAGCACACCCACACCGATATCGGCTACACCCGCCCCCAAACGGAGATTCTGCCCGAACACCTGCGCTACATCGATTACGCCCTCGATTACTGCGACCTGACCGACAGCCTGCCGGATGATGCCCGCTTCCGTTGGACCTGCGAGACTTCCTGGGCCGTGCGCGAATACCTCCGCGACCGTCCCGCCGCCCAGATCGCCCGGCTCAAGCAACGCGTCCGCGAAGGGCGCATCGAGATTTGCGGCCTGCTCTTGAACATGGCGGAGGTGGCAACCGAGAACTCTCTGGCCGCGCTCGTCCGGCCCGTGCGCGCCATCACCGATGAATTCGGCATCCCCGTCCGCACCGCCATGCAGGACGACGTCAACGGCGCCGGCTGGTGCCTGGCGGATTACCTCAACGGCATGGGTATCCGCTACCTCAACATGGGCATCAATAAGACCCGCTCGCTGTTGCCCTTCGACAAGCCGACTTGCTTCTGGTGGGAATCGCCCTCCGGCAAACGCGTCCTGACCTACCGCAGCGACCACTACATGACCGCCAACTTCTGGGGCGTGGAGAAGGGTGACGCCGGGCTCATCAGGCCCAAGGTGGCCGATTACCTCACCTCACTCGAAGACCGCCATTATCCGTTCGACCGCGTCGGCGTCCAGTTCTCCGGCTACTTCACCGACAACTCGCCGCCCTCCACCGCCGCCTGCAATCTCGTCAAGGTCTGGAACGAGAAATACGCGTGGCCCCATCTGCGCCTCGCGACCACGCAGGAGTTCCTTGGCTGGGTTGAAAAGGAGCAAGGCAGCAAGCTGGAGGTGCATCGCCAGGCCTGGCCCGACTGGTGGACCGACGGCTTCGGCTCGGCCGCCCGCGAAACGGCCGCCGTCCGTGAGACCGAAACCGCTATGGACGTGAACCATCGTCTCCTCGCCATGGCCCGGTTGCTGGGCGCGCCCATCCACGCGCCGACGGCCCAACGCGCCGGCGCCATCATGGACAACCTCCTTTTCTACGAGGAACACACCTTCGGCGCCGCCGAGAGCATCAGCGATCCGCTGGCCGAAAACGCTCAGGTGCAATGGGGCGAGAAGTCGTCTTATGCCTGGAGCGCCGTGAAAGACTCCGCCCTGTTGCGCGAGGAAGCGTTTGGCCTCGTGCAAAGCTTCCTGCCGCGGGCTGATGTCCCCACGCTGGCGGTGTTCAACACGCTGAACTGGACGCGCTCCGGCATGGTCCGCGTCTTCATTGACCACCAGATTCTCCCGTCCGACCGCGAGTTCCGTATCCTGGACGGCGCCGACTCCGTCCTGGCCCAAGAGATGGAACGCCGCACCGAGGGCACCTATTGGGCATTGTGGGTGAAAGACGTTCCCCCGCTGGCGTGCAAGATACTGCGCCTCGAAGCCACCGACGAGGAACGCACCAAGCCGGCCCCCGCCAAAGACATCGCGGCGCTGGAGAACGCTTACTACAAACTGACCGTCGATCCCGCCAAGGGTTCCATTCAAAGCCTGCTCGACAAAGAAAGCGGGGCTGAGCTGGTTGACCCAGGCGCCAACTGGGGCTTTGGCCAGTGCGTCTATGAAACCATGCCCGCCAACCGCGAGATGAAGCCCGAGGTGTTCAAGCGCACCGCCTGGCGCAACATCAAGGTCAGCCCCGGCGCCGACGGTCCCATCTGGCATAGCCTCCTCCTGAACGCCGACCTGGACGGCTGCGCCACCAACAAGGGCGCCCAGGTCGAGATTCGCCTGTATGACACCGAAAAGCGCGTCGAACTGCACTTTGATATCCGCAAGCTCCCCGTGCCCACGCCGGAAGCGGTCTATGTCACCCTGCCCTTCCAGTCCGCGGACGGCAAACTGGTCTATGAAGGCCAGGGCGGCCTCGTGACTCCCGGCGAAGGGCAGTTACCCGGCTCGTCGTCCGACTGGCAAACCATCCAGAGCTTCCTCTCCGTCCGCAACGCCGCCGGCCAGATCATCGTCGGCAGCGAGCAGGCGCCGCTGGTGCAACTGGGCGATTTCAACCTCGGCAAGTGGATGCCCATCACCCAGATCGCCAAGCCGCACGTCTATTCGTGGGTCATGAACAACTACTGGTTCACCAACTTCCGCACCGAGCAGGAAGGCGAGTTCAAGTGGCATTACTACCTGACCTCCACCAAGGATACTTCCACCGCCACCGCGACGCGTTTTGGCTGGGGATCGCGCGTCCCGCTCGTCACCCGCGTCCTGCCGCCCGCCAAAGGCAAAGCCGCCGCTCCGGACGTTTCGCAGGCCGGCAAGTCCACCGTGATTCCCGTGATGGCCTTCCCCGCACCCAACCTGCTCGTCGTCGAATACCGCCCCACCGCCGACCTCAAGGGCATCATCCTGCACCTGCGCGAAGTCGCCGGCCAGCCCGCGACGCTCGCCACGAAGGACATCGTCTCCGCCGCCCGCATCAGCCGCCTCGACGAAGTCAACGTTCTCGAACAACCGCTCAAGACCAAGCTGGACACCGTCACCTTCCAGCCCTGGGAAGCCAAGTTCCTAAAGTTGAGCTTAAGGTGAAGAAGGACTCTGCGGTCAGGTCTCTATCTGTGTCTATCTGCGTCGATCTGCGGTTGGGTTGCAGCGGCGCAGTTTAGCTCATGCTGCCACGGGGGGGTGCATCCCGCCCGGGAGCAAGTAATTGACGCTGCCTTGGCAGCGAAGCTCAGCAGGTCCTTAAGTTCGCCCACGTCGAGAGTCCTCAACACTTCCGCCTTAAGGCCGTGCTCCCGACGGATCCAGGCCAGCAGCGCGGCCTGGAAGGTATCGCCCGCGCCTACGGTATCGGCTACGCTTACGCGTTCAGCCGGCACTTCAACCGTGCCGCACGCGTTCATGCCGACGGCACCTTTGGCGCCGCAGGTCACTACCACCAGGCCGACCCCAGCGGCGACATATTTCCGGCAGCAGTCTTTCGCCGAGAGCCCCGGATGCATCCACGCCAGGTCTTCTTCGCTGAGCTTGAGCAAATCGGCAGCCGCCAGAAAGTGCTCGAGTCGGGGCAGGAATTCCTCACGCGAGCGCACCAGAAAGGGGCGGATGTTGGGATCCAGCGAAACCATGACCTGGGCCGTCTTGAGCGACAAGAGCTTCTCAAGCGCCGAACCAATCGGTTCCGCCGCCAGTGAAAATGAGCCGAAGTGGAGGCAATGGACCTCTGGCGCCAGACGCTGCGGGATGTCCCCGGGTTCGAGGGCGCAGCCCGCGGTGTTTTCCGTGTAGAAAACATAGCTCGGGTCGCATTTGAGGCCATCCAGCAGCACAAACCCAAGTGTCGTTAAGGCCGGGGTCCGCGGACAAAGTGACAGGTCCATTCGGCTTCCTTCCAGCGTGCGGGCAAGCAGTTTGCCGAAGGGATCTTCCGAGAGCCGGCAAAGGAATTGGACGGGAACACCAAGCCGGCCCAGGGCCATGGAGACATTGTAAGGAGACCCTCCCGGGACGGGCAGGAAGAAACGCTTGCCACCCTGGTCCACGGGAAGCATATCGATGAGGGATTCGCCTGCAGCGATGATCATAAGCAAACTGGTCTAAAGTCAATAGGCCGCATGGCGCGGTTGCGCGAGCATTACTCAATCCCGAACCGTTTTTGAATCTGCTCCAGCGGCACGCCTTTGGTCTCGCACACCATTGTCTTCACCCAGACAAGCTGCAGAACCATCATGGCACAAAAGAACAGGAAGACATAGCCGGGGGCAAAAGCAGTGACCATCTTCGGGAAGAAGCTCGTGAGCAGAGCGGCGAAAAGCCAGTGAGTAAAGCTGCCCAGCGCCTGACCTTCCGCCCGGTGCCGGTTGGGGAATATCTCGGCGATGAAGACCCAGATCACTGCTCCCTGTCCGACGGCATGCGCCGCGATGAAGCCGAAGATGCAAATCGGGACGATGCTGAAATGCTGGGTGAAGAAAGCCCACGACGTCAGCCCGAGCGAGAGGATATAACCGAAGGAACCAATGAAAAGGAGCGTGCGGCGTCCCAGCCGGTCAATCAACCAGAGGCCGACAAAGGTAAAGATCAGGTTGGTCACCCCGATGCCGACAGATTGCAGCAAGGCAGCTTTTGCTCCCAAGCCGGCCATCTCAAAGATGCGCGGGGCGAAGTAAAGCACCGCGTTGATACCCGAGAGCTGGTTGAAGAACGCGATTAGAATCGCGAGCAGGATGGGAATCCTCAGCCGCCGGGTCCAGAAACGCCCCGCGGTGGATTGCTCGGAGGACGCGGCCATAATCTCGTCCGCCTGGCCCTCGATCTCCGCCGGGGATGCCTCGGGTCTAATGAGCCGGAGTACCTTCAGCCCCGCCTCGCGGTCGCGCTTCCGGCCCAGGAGCCAGCGCGGGCTTTCCGGGATGGCGAAGCACATCAACGTGTAAAGCAAGGACGGAAACGCCGCGACGCCCAGCATCCAGCGCCAGGCATTCTCGCCGATCCCGGCGAGCAGTGCATTGGACAGGAAGGCGATGACGATGCCGAAGACGATGTTGAATTGGAACATGCCGGCCAGCCGGCCACGGTACGCTGGAGGCGCGATTTCGGAGATGTAGAGCGGCGCGGCAACGGTGGAGATGCCGATCCCCAAGCCGCCGATGAACCGCGCCGCGATGAATGAGGACACCCCCGCGGCGAACGCGCAGCCGACCGCCGAAATGATATA
>PLZQ01000469.1:0-969 GCA_003152225.1 Limisphaerales bacterium
GAATGGATCCTGGTTTCCGGCTCCCCAGCGGCGCAGCGTTAGCTTCTGTTTGCCTTGCATATGCGCGGCAAAGACTTCGATGCTCTCCATATATAGCGGAGCCGTTCGGTGAAAATAGTGTTNNCGCATACCGTTAACGTTATCGGGCCGGTGGCAGGTGGCGGTTGGGGGGTGAAATTATTTTGCTGAATTGTTGTAAGTACCTGCAAATCAACAGGCCTTTTTTTCAGGTTATTACTCAAACGAGATGCTCAGGGGAGTCAACGTCCCCCTCGTTGATGGCTTTTTCAATGAAACGTCCAACGATGGTGCTGAACAGGATTGAATACGCCAGCCCATCACCACCCCACCTCACTGGCCCCTCCGCGTAAGGAATATGACATTCTCACGAACCGACCCTTTTCAGCCCGAATTCAAATCTGCGGTATTGATAAAGGCTTGCTTTCGCAGGTTTCTGGTGGGAAGTTCCCCCTATATGACAGCCATTGCTGACAGCAAACATCGGGTGACTCTGCGCCAAGCCAGACCCGGAGACCGCTTTGATGTGGAGATTCTGGCAGAGGGCAAGTACGTCCTGACCCGATTGGAACCTGCCAAGCCGCAGCCCAGCCGAGTCAGATTTGAGAAGCGAAACGGATACACCGTTGGCATTTCTGATCAGCCGGTCAGCGAACAGGCGCTCCGCGACGCCGTGGACGAATTCCCATGAAATACCTACTCGACGTGAACGTTCTCTTGGCTGGCATTTGGTCGAATCACCCAAAGCACCCGGTCACCTTTACCTGGCTCACCGGCAAGAATCTTGTGCTATGTCCCGTCTCCGGGCTGGGCTTTCTGCGCATCAGCAGCAACCGGAAAGCGTTCAATTACGCGATGGAACAGGCGCGCAGGGGCCTGAGGGAGTTTTGCAACGAACGCCGCGTGGAATGGATTTCAGACGACCTGGCTCCCTTGGACTCGAAACCGAAG
>PLZQ01000469.1:1001-12991 GCA_003152225.1 Limisphaerales bacterium
AACGCCGGTTCGCGGTGTATCACGGGCTCGGGAAAGGGTGGCGCCTGGCGTCTCCACGGCTTCCGCCGCTCCCGGGTGGCAGGGCCGGCCCGCTTTTGGGGTTTCCCGTTGCCAAACGGGTGAAATCTGGCGCATCCAAAAGTGTCAATAATGGGAACTCACACTTGCTCGGCCTGCTAGCCTTGCTTGACGCTTTCCGGGACTTTCATAGAACAACAGCAACGATAGCGGCGGCTGCCGCGCGGCCCCTGCACCTGCGCCGATTCGCGGGCGGCGGGCGAACACACTGCTTCCTAAAGCAGGCGCACGAGCAGCTTGACATATTATCGTGGAACGATAAATTGACCCGATGATTGCCAGCTTCGCTTGCCGGAAGACAGAGCGGTTGTGGCAGCGGCGGCGTGACCACGGCCTGCCGCCGCAGATTGAGCGCGTGGCCTTGCGGAAGCTCACGCAGCTTGATCGCTCGCGCGAACTGCGTGACCTATCCCTGCCGCCCGGCAACCGCTTGGAAGCTTTGAAAGGCAATCGCGCCGGACAGCACAGCATCCGCGTCAACGACCAATGGCGCATTTGCTTCCGCTGGCACGGTGAAGACGCGCACGACGTTGAAATTGTGGTTTACCATTGAATATATGAAGACCAGAAAGCTTGCCCCGGTGCATCCCGGCGAAATCCTGTTCCACGACTTCATGGAACCGCTGGGCTTGAGCCAATACGCGCTGGCTAAAGCCATTGGTGTCACGCCCATGCGCGTGAGCCAGATCGTGCGCGCCCAGCGTGCCGTCACCGCCGACACCGCCTTGCGCCTCTCGCGCTATTTCGGCACGCGTCCCGCCTGGTGGATGGACCTGCAGACGCACTACGACTTGGAAACGGCTGCCGACAAACTTGAAGCCCGCATTGCCCGCGCCGTGAAACCGTGCGCCTTACGACCAATGCCTGAACTCGTGCCCGCCTGAGTGATGGCTCACACGCGGAAAATACAAAAATATAGAGAAGTGGATTTCTTATATTCTCCCTGCCGTCCTCGGTTTCGCTAGTGGTTACATTCTCTGTTATCGGAATCACAGGCTGACCGTTCGTCGCGATGCGGCCAATCGACGGCGTGAATTCAAAGCTGCCATTCGGCAGATTATTATCCACGGCTTCCGCCGCTCCCGGGTGGCAGGNNGGTTTCCCGTTGCCAAACGGGTGAAATCTGGCGCATCCAAAAGTGTCAATAGTGGGAACTCACACTTGCTCGGGCGGATTCGATGGTGCGGGTGTATTCCTAAGCAGACGCAGTCAGCGCTCTCAGGGGCCAACCGCGTCCCGCACAAACATGACATTCTCACGAACCGATCCCTTTTACGGGGTTTAGTTGGTAGTTGTATGAGTTGATGGTTGATTGCTGGGCATTGAGCGTTTGGATGGCAGTCAGGCGGCACAGGTAATCATACTGCTTGGTCGTCGTCATCCGCGTCGTGGTGGCCTGTTTGAAGGCAATGTGCTCTTAAGGCATGGGACACAACTCCACGAAATCGGTACGTGCGGCCTTTAGCACCATGTCAAGACGGTCTCGGTGGTCGTCGTATGGGGCCGGGTCTGGTGGAAAACTCCTACTGGTGTCAAAGAGGCTGCCCAGGATAAAGATTTGCTTCGGGTGGTCGCGGGCGATCTGATGCAGCATCTCTTCAAAGCCGTTGGTGCTCCGTCCAATCAGTCGGCCTTCGCAAAAGAACGATGCCTTGGTGAGGTCGAACGGATTGTCGTACGGAGCCGTCCAATGGTAGGCCTGCACAGAAAACATATCTACGCCGGGGAAGGGCTCTCGCATGAAATAGACCGCTATGTTGTTCGAGCGACACAGTCCCCATAGCCATTCTGTGGTTTTCTCGGCGCGCGAGGATTCCTGCGCATGCGGCAATCCCAGCAGCATCACATCGCCCTGCCGCAAGCGAAGGTGGGCTAGGTCCTGAACAAGTTCCGAGCCGGATATAGTGTGGTCTCGACTCGCTCCATTGACGGTGAGCCACCAGGCCGCAGAGTTTCGATCTAATGTGACCCTCACAACTCTTGGCAGCATCTGAGTTCGGCAGCTAGCCAAAGGAAGCACGAGAAGGGCGAGCAAAGGCCAAAAGAGCGATCTCATGTTTGTTGTGGGTGGTCTAAGGCTCCAACCCAACCCCTGGATAGGTTACCTTGTCCTGCCATTCGGGCCGGCCCCCGCCTAGCCACCCCCTGATAAAACTAAACCACCAGGATTCCGACTCGGCCGGGTGTTTCCCCGGTTTAAAATGGCCCCAAAACATCTCGCCCTCACCGGACGTGCCGGTGTGGAAAACATTTTCGCCTTCATACCCACGCGTCTTGGGATCGAAGACATACGCTTTGTTCTGAATCCAGCCCCAATCGCCTGGAATCCACACAAGGTTTGCGGGCGTCGGCGCGGTGCGCTGACGAAAGCCTTTTTGGAGGAACTTGCACCCTGTTTCGAAAATGAGCATGGAAAGTTGCCGGCACGCCATTGCGGTCCCCCCATTATTGAGTTTATCAAAGTAGGCCTGCGGATTGGCCGTCCAAGCGTCTTTATCAAATGTGAACTTATCCGTGGAAAACTTGAAGTTTGCATTGAGGGCGTTGCGGACGATGGTCAGCCTCGCCTGAACGTGCTTCTTGAGGTTGTCCGTCGCCGAGCCGCCCGTGCTTGAGACCTTGAAGACCGTCCCCGCGAAAAGCATACGGGTAACGATCATCTTGGCGTCAGCGTCGCCCGTGCCAAGATTCGACCCCGAAAAGGTGTAATGGTAGCTCCCGGTTCGCTCGTATGAAATACCCAGCGATTTAAGGTAGTCGTCAATCGCGTCGCAACTCGTCTCGATTACTAAACCGAGATAGTCGTTCGCTGAAACGGGCTCGTTGTTGACAAAGCAATACGAGTTGAATCCCCCGTCTTCCTCCAGTGGGTCCCGGTTGAGCCATTTGCCGGTGGTGGCGTTGTAGTACCCGCTGGACTGCTGCGGAGCAAGCAGCACCAGAGCAAATCCAAGTGCCAGGACGAGCGGTTTGATGTTTGTCTTCATAGTTTCGAGTGTGAAGCATTGCCTTGGATTGAAGCAGACTTGTCGCCAGTGCTTAGCCTGCCAGTGCCATGTTTGAGCCCGAGTGCGTCTGCCATCTGCTGGTAGCTCCGCGTCCCGGGCGACAGCCGGGAAGCAGTAGCGAAGCTCTCTGCTGCTTCGGCCAGACGACCGGACTCGCGCAGGCACATGCCCCGGATCGAGAGGAATACCGCCAGTTCCTCCGCTGGACTAAGCGACTTCAAGTATCCCTCAGCGGCCTCGTCCGCCGCGCTGATCTCAAATGGCCAGTGGCGGTAATAATCGTCCTCGAAACGATTCACCCCTCGACCCGTGGCCTCAATGTTGAACCGCTCACCGCCGCCCTCCCACCGCACGAACAGGTGCCCCTTCGTCGTCAGCAGCTTCAAGGGATACGCGAACATACACGTTTTCGTTTAGGATTATCTTGTCAAGGCTGCCTGCTCCACCCGATTTGAAACCGGAGCCACGAGCGAGGCAAATTCGTTGCTGGAACAGTGATGCGCGGAGCCGTCGATGGCTAAATAAACCACGTCGATGCCCCAAGGTGGGTGGAAGTAGCTCCAAATGAGCGGTGTTGAGCGCGAATCGTTGCTACTCCAGTCACGAAGCCAAAAGTAATCCCTGGCAGGCAGCCCATATTGCGGGTATTCGCCATTCTTGACGTCGCTCGGTGCGTAAACCTTGAACACCGGCGGAGCCGAGGGGTAGCGCCGTCTGCATTCGAGCTTGAGCTGTGTTATCGAAGTGACCGAGCCGTCGGAGAGCGCGGGTCCAATCAGGTCGATTGACAGATTAGAGAAAGCCGATTCGACGTCGCTGCGATAGGCGACCTCGGCAGGTATGTGCGTGCGCTGGCGCCACACTCTGACCCACGTGAAGGCCAGGTACACCAGGACCGACGCAGCGATTACAAGGGCGGCCGCGCGCCCCAGGCGCGTGCTGAAGGCAGGGGTCACCATAAGCGTCGATCGAAATACTGCGCGCGAGCAAAAGGAAATTCGGGAGAGATGATGCCTCCCGCGGAGAACCAAGGATCAACCTCCACGTCCAGCTCGTGAACGTCATCGGTGAACGGGCCATAGAGTGCAAACCAGTGGTGGCTCGAGTTTGCGGTATCCCGACCGTTACCAACCCTTGCCCCTTTGAAGCACTGGATGCCTGCTTTACGCAGTGGAACCATTACATCGACGAACGTCTGGTCTATCAGATTCTGCATTCCCTTACACTTAAGACCGTAACCCTGGTTATAGTCGTCTGCGTCCATGCCATGGTGAGGAGCTTTGTCTGCCCGGTCGTTAATGGTTTCGAACCAGCCAGGAATGGTCAGCGGCGTGAAGGCAAGCACGTTGCCGAACCGCATGGACTCCGTGATGAAATTTACCGCCAGCTTCATGGCGAACTCTATGGTAAGCACTTCGGCCTGAACACGGCAGGCATCGGGACTGCAACACTGCCTCTGGCCATGCGCTGTCCTCCATGTGACAGTCGATGAGATGGGGCACGCCGCTTTGAGTTTCTTCCGGAAATCCTCTTTGCTCTGTTGCAGCATCGCCTGCATATCAGCCAAGGAGTACCTGTAGATGCTCGGATATTGCCCCAAAATATCGAACGCTCCGACTGCATCGTTTCCGACAAACCCATAGAAGTTCCGACCACCTTTCTCCCCGATTGGATCCCTGCTAATCCATCTCCCGGTTGAGGAATTGTAGTATGCACTGGATTGCTGTGGGCCGAGCAGCAAGAGGCCAAGTCCAACTGCCAGAATGATCGGTTTGGTGTTTGTTTTCATAGTTTCGAGTGTGAAGCATCGCGTTGAATTGAAGCGGACTTGTCACCAGCGTTCCGCCTTTCGGTGCCGCGTTTGAGCCCGAGTGCGTCTGCCATCTGCTGGTAGCTCTGGGTGCCTGGCGATAGCCGGGAGGCCGTCGCGAAGCTCTCTGCTGCCTCGGCCAGATGCCCGGACTCGCGCAGGCACATCCCACGGATTGAGAGGAATACCGCCAGTTCCTCCGCCGGACTAAGCGACTTCAAGTATCCCTCTGCGGCCTCTTCCGCCGCGCTGATCTCAAATGGCCAGTGGCGGTAATAATCGTCCTCAAAGCGACTCACCCCTCGACCCGTGACCTCAATATTGAACCGCTCCCGGCTGCCCTCCCACCGCACGAACAGGTGCCCCCTCGTCGTCACCAGCTTCAGGGGATACCCCAGTTGCCGGCCCACCGCCACGTAAAGCACCGGCAGCGAGCTGCACGTGCCCTGCCGTCCGGGTCCGAGCAATCCGCCCAGAAAGACCATCTGCGGGTCGGCGAAGAAGCCATCATCGGGGCCAGTTTCCGCCGGAGCGGTCCGCTGCCGCGGATTGTAGTGAATGCCAAAATCCTCCGTCAGCACCACCCCCATCATCACCATGCGAAAGAAGCCCTCAGAGTTCTCGAACTCTCCACGATTGCGCTCAAACCGATACAGGTGACGCTGGGTCTCTGCTTTGACCCGGACTGCCATCTGATCGATCAGACTGAGCGCGCGGTTTATGTCCAAGCCCTCGGTCCCGGAAAGTCCCTGCTGGCAGAGCAGGTTCATCCTGGCAATGCCCGTAGCAGCCAAGCCCGTCGATTGCAGCCCGACGAGCACATCGAGCGTGGGTGGAGGGCTGGCCTTATGCTCGCGTGTCTGGGCATCCCCATGCCCATGTGCCGTGAGGCACAAGCAAGCCACTGCCGCCGTCACCCCGCAGAGACCACCGGCCAACAAGAGAAGTATCTTTGCTCGGCTATGTTTCATTTCTCGGAGCCTTGCCCACGAGTCACGCGCTGCGGATGCGCTGCTTGGCGTTGTTGTAAGCGTACGAGGCGGAGATCGAGCGCAAGGACGAGTTGGAAGTCAGTTGGTTCATGGTGTCGCAGGCGAACATATGACATTATCATTAACTGACACGTTTACGTTTAATGCCCCGCACACCGAAATGCGGAGAAACTTTGTTCTGACCCCGATTCGATTCGCACGTTGGGCTCATCGCAACAAGCCTGGCAGGGCCGGTAGTAGGCACAGCAGGATGAGCAGCACTAGAACACCCATGACGATCAAGAGACCAATGGGTGAAGTTTTTGCGTCCTTTCGGCGTTCAGCTCTCCAATAATAAATCGCTACTATACTAGACAGGACTATTCCACCATATACTAGGATAAAGTAGATTGGTGGGTCCGACATCCCCACCCAAAAGAGTCCTCCTAGAAAGCATGAGGCGATCACGGCAGCGACCTTAGATTTCTTGAACTTGCGCTTAGAATCCATGGTGAATCACCCCGGGTTGAGCGTCCCAGACGCGGATTTTTCCGCGCTTGCTGTAAAACCAGCCATTTGGTGAAACCAAGTCTCTCCACTCCTGCCGCTTCACCCCGCTGTAACACCAAATCGCCTTAAACCCGGCGAGCTTATGATGCAAGTTTCCAGCTGCTTCCGCGGGAGTGACATAATCGGGTCCGGCATCCGAAAAGTCTCCCTTCTGGTTTGGGTCGCCATGCGCAATGACGACGATCCCATAGGTATCAGCATCGGAAAATTGGTTCCTTCGGGGATTATAGTGGGTAGATTTGAGGCTGCCCGGCGGCCCCCCAAGGAACCCTGCGGGCTCTTCCATGCACCAAATCCCCGCCCCCAACGAGGCCAAACGCTCGACGGAGCGCGCCTCGGCGCATCTTCGGCATGAACCATAGCCCGCTCTGCCGCNNTCACAGACCATGCTGCGGATTCCATGTTTTTCCTCTCTAAAAGCCGTCTTTTCCCAGTTCTACCCATTAAATTCCCGGGATATCCGAAAATTGCGGCAAGAACTGGGTTCTGAGCGTATTGTCGACCTCGACGATCTTGAAACCCTGGCGATTCAAAGTCTGTTTCTCGGCCCATTTCCACGGCTGCCACCAAATATTCCAATCAATTCCAAGGAGGTCATTTACGTAAACTTTGTTCGGGATCGAGAACCAAGTATAAGGGTCGACTGGGTCGTCCAACGAACTTGGAAAAGTGTTGTTGCCACCAGCGACCTTCAACCACTGTTGGTAGTCAGCAGGGTCCAAGTGGATTCCCACCGCCAGTTCCCTTACCGTGTCGCCGCAACCTCCGTTCACAAGAGCGCGGTCGCCAGAGGAGGCTCGGTAAATCTTCCATATCAGACCAAGGACATCGTAGAGGTCAAGCGAATCGTTACCGGCGAATGCGTATAGATTGTCGCCACCATTCTCGTCGTCTGGGTCCCTGCTCAGCCACCTTCCCGTGCTCGCGTTGTAATACCGATAGCCGAAGTAAAGCAGGTCCGTCTCATCATCCTGATACTTGGTCGAGAAGCGGAATGGATTGGCCTTGGCCATGGGGCCGGTGGCGCGGAGGACTTCACCGAAGGGGCCGTATTCGTAAGCCGCGCAGTTCGTGCCACCGGACATATTCACCAGCGCCATCACGTTCCCATTGCCGTCATACGCGGGAGCGGAATAGCCGATAGCAGATGGCTGATCGTAAATGAAAAGTAGGCCGCCCACGCCGCCAGCGCCTTGGATCGAGCCTGACAAGTCGCTGCCCCAGACGAAGGAAGTTTGAAGGGTGAATGATGAATTAAGAACGGCGATCGGGTTCCAACCATCATAGACGAACTTTACGTCGTTGGTCGGGGTGCCGCTCCAGCCCGTGTTGGCCCACACCTGCTTGTGAATCCTCCGACCCTGCCAGTCATACTCGAACTGGAAGGAGATTTGCGGGCCGAGCGTTGTGCTGGGGGCCAGTTTGACCAGCCGGTTTTCGGCATCCCAGGTGTAGTTCCAATGGCCGTCCTGGGTTAGGTTGCCGTCGTTGTCGTAGGTGAAGTGCTCGGGCGTCCGCGGCAGGAACTGGTGGCCGACGCTCGTGGCCACGATATCAGCGTTCGTGCCGTTGTTCAGGACGGCCAGGTTGGTCAACGCCAACCAGCGGGCCGCGCTGGTATTGGCCTCCGGCAGTTCCGCCCGGAAGTAGTTGCCCTTGCGCTGGCTGCTGGCGGAGGAGCCGTCCGAGGACCACAGGGTCACGGTGGCATTGGCGTTGGCCGTGCCCAGGCTTTGCACGTAGCCGGGAAAGGTGCGCTGGGTATATTGATTGAGGTTATTGGCAGAATACGAGGCCGACCGGAGGTTCTGGCCAGCGTTGTCGCCGCCAGCCGCTGTGGTTTGGCGGTTGCCGATGTCGTCGAAGCCATATCCGAACTGCTGGCCGGCTACGGGACTGCCGTCGGACCAATACTTGCTGCCGGAAATGACCTGGCCCAGGTTGTCGTAGGTGTAAACCCAGTAAGAGCCGTCGGCCAGGGTGCTGCGGATGCGCTGGTTGGCGGTGTTTAGTTGGTAGTTGTATGAGTTGATGGTTGATTGCTGGGCATTGAGCGTTTGGATGGCAGTCAGGCGGTTCAGGTAATCGTACTGCTTCGTGGTCGTCATGCGCGTCGTCGTGGCCTGTTTGAAGGCAATTTGGCTCAGCAGGGACGAGTTGGCAAGGTAGGTGTGCGTGGCGGAATACGCGGTGGCGCCGGTGTTGTCGGTGACGGTTTGGAGGCGGGAAGCGTTGTTGTAGGCGTAGTTGATAGTTTGGAGAGTGGATTGTTGATTGCGGAGGGCCAGGCTGGCGCAGCGGAGGTACTGGTCGAAGGTGTTCGTGATGCCGGGCGGGGTTTGGGACGTAATATCATTAGCGGTGTTTATTCTGCGCGGTGGAAGCGGCACGGCGAAGATGTCTTGTGTCCTGTTTTTGGACACGGGTAGGAGCCGTCTATGGTACCAGGGTATGTCCAGGGTGGTACGAGGGCAGTGCCAGTGCAGGGCCGGGGTGAGGGGGGTGCGAATACGGTTTGGAAGTATTGAGAAGACTAATACTGCGTCCATGTCTGGCGTAGAGCTGACCGCTCAGGCTCCAACCTCTCGGCCCACGGAAACCGGGTGAGTCCCCCACCGCTTCGCGTGGCCAACGGCTGCCAGGTTGCTTCGGATGCTGCTAACCCCTGAGCGCTCGTAGTATATTCGCGCCTGCGCCGGAAGGCGCTGTATGCAAATTAACCGCCAAACTCTCGTGGGTGCACTGGCGCCAGCCGCGCTGGCACTCCTGCTGTTTTCGATTGGACCGGCCACCGCCGCTTCCTGGGTCACCAACAGCCCGATGGGCGTCGCCCGTGAGATTCACACGGCGACGTTGCTGCCCAATGGCAAGGTGCTGGTCGCGGGAGGCTTCGGCAGCAGCGGGGCGACGAACAGCGCGGAGCTGTACGATCCGGCCACCGGGAAATGGACGGCGACCGGCACGCTGACCACCAACCGCGGGTATCACACGGCGACCCTAATGCCCAATGGGAGGGTGCTGGTCGCGGGGGGCTTCAGCAGCACCGGCAGCTTTCTCGCCAGCGCGGAGCTATACGATCCAGCCACCGGGACGTGGGCGGCGACCGGGGCCATGGCCGCGGCCCGCTACGGCCACACCGCCACGTTGCTGGCCAATGGGCTGGTGCTGGTTGCCGGCGGCACCAATAGCACCAGCGGCACCCTGGCGAGCGCGGAGCTGTATGATCCCGTCACCGGCGCGTGGACCGCGGCAGGCGTGATGTCCACCGCCCGCACGTATCACACGGCGACGTTGCTGCCCGATGGCAGGGTGTTGATCGCGGGGGGCAGAAACGGCAGTTTCATTTACCTTGCCAGCGCGGACCTGTTTAACCCCACCAGCCGGACCTGGGCGGCAGCCAACCCGTTGAATACCGGACGCAACAGTCACACGGCGACGTTGCTGCCCAACGGCAAGGTGCTGGTCGCCGGGGGCAACCCGAGCGGCAATACCGCGGAGCTTTACAATCCAACCAACGGGACCTGGGGGATAACCGGCGCCGTGCCCCTCGCCCGCACAGGCCACACGGCAAGCCTGTTGCCGGACGGGACGGTGCTGGTCGCGGGCGGCTTCGGAGGAAGCTATCTGTCCAGCACGGTGCTGTATGATCCAGTCACCGGGTCGTGGACGTCAATCGGCTCCCTGGCCGCCGCGCGAGCGAATCACACGGCGACCTTGTTGCCCAACGGCAGCCTGCTGGTCGTTGGGGGCTTCGGCAGCGGCATTCTGGCCAGCGCGGAGTCGTACGATCCGGCGTCGCGGACCTGGCCGTCGCAAGGCTCGCTGAACGCCCATCGCGGAGCCCACAGCGCGACGTTGCTGCCCGATGGGACGGTGCTGGTGGCGGGAGGCACCAGCGACGGCACGAGCAGCCTATCCAGCTCGGAGACATTCGATCCGGCTACCGGGATTTGGACGCCACGCGGCGCGCTGACCGCCTCGCGCTTCGGTCACACGGCAACCTTGCTGCCCAACGGCTCGGTGCTGGCCGCGGCGGGCTGGGCCGGCAGCTATCTCGCCAGTGCCGAACTCTACACCCCCAGCAACCAGACCTGGGCGGCGACGGGCCCGCTCACCACGGCGCGCTATGCGCACACCGCGACGCTCCTGCCGAATGGGAAGGTGCTGGTCGCGGGGGGGCTATAACGGCACCGGCCTTTTTGCCACCTCGGAGCTGTATGATCCGGCCACCGGGAAGTGGGCGGCGACCGGCTCGCTCATCAGCGCGCGCTATTCGCACACGGCAACCCTGTTGCCGAACGGGAAGGTGCTCGTCGCGGGGGGCTATGGCGGCACCAGCTATCTTGCCAGCGCCGAGCTGTACAATCCGTCCACCGGGACCTGGGCCGCCACCGGTTCTCTTACGAATGCGCGCTACGGCCACACCGCGACCTTGCTGCCCAATGGCACGGTGCTGGTCGCCGGAGGCAGTGTCACCGATTCGCTTTCCACCGCGGAGGTGTACGACCCGGGCGCCGGGACGTGGGCATTCACGGGGCCCATGACCCTCTCGCGCAATGGCCACAAGGCGACTTTGCTGCCCAATGGCAAGGTGCTGGTCGCCGGAGGCTTCTACTACAGCAATAGCTTCTCGGGCATCTATCTCTCCAGCGCGGAGCTGTACGATCCGGCCTTCGGGCAATGGACGAGAACTGGCGATATGAACGTCGCCAGCGGCGGGCACACGGCCACCTTGCTGCCCAACGGCAAAGTGCTGGTCACCGGAGGCTACAACCCCGGCTTCGTTCCCGCTTATCTGAATCGCTGGGAACTGTTTGATGTCGGCCTTGGCTTCAGCAATGCCTGGCAGCCGAAGATCACCTCTCTCACCTCGCCGCTCAACCTCGGCGGCAGCCTGGTAATGACAGGCTCGGTCTTTCGGGGCATCTCGGAAGGCTCGGGCGGCAACGGTTCCCAGGACTCATCATCGGATTATCCGCTGGTGCAGTTGCGCAGCCTGGAAAGCGAGCAGACCCTGTTCCTGCTGTCCGCGCCGGCCGCGAGCTGGTCGGCTACGTCCTTCACCTCCGCGCCGGTGTATGGCATGCCCCCCGGCTTCGCGCTGGCGACGGTGTTCGTCAATGGCATTCCCAGCATAGGCAGCGTCCTGAACATCAGCGTGCCCGTTACAATCGCGCCCACCCTGACCGGAGTCACGCGACTGACCAACGGCGCGTTCCAGTTCGCTTTCACCAACAGTCAGGGCGTGTTCTTCAGCGTGCTGGCCAGCACGAACGCGAGCCTGCCGTTGAGCAACTGGACGGCGCTGGGAGGCGCGGCGGAAGTTTCCCCCGGCCAATACCAATTCACCGACCCGCAGGCAACGAATGCTTCGTGCCGCTTCTACCGGCTGCGCGCACCTTAAGTGCAGCCATCAGGGCCGGTTCGCGGGCATGCGCAAGCTGGGATCGCCAAACAGCATGAACTTCATCCCCTGAAAGAAGATGCTGGGCGGATACCAGTCATCATTCGGCTTTAGCGCAGCCAGGTTTTCCTTGCTGAAGTAGTGGCGGA
>PLZQ01000417.1 GCA_003152225.1 Limisphaerales bacterium
AGCGCCACGGCCATGGGCGTCCCGGTGGCGTCTGCCTTTCACGCGACTTCGGCGTGTCGTGGAAGAGCGAGACGGAAGGACTTCCGCCCAAACCGGTGACTTCCATCGTGCTCGATCCCAGGAGTCCCAAGAATGCGCGCACGCTCTATGCCGGTGTCTTCGACGAAGGCGTCTTCAAGTCCACGGACGACGGCAAGACGTGGGCGCTCAAGAAGACCGGTCTGGGCCATCCCGACAACCTGCGCGTCTATCGCGTGATTCTGCACCGCGACGGCACCCTGTTTGCCGTCATCTGCGCCAGGCGCCCCTCGTCCAGCCAACCGCTCATGCCCGAAGGCGTCGGCCTCTATCGTTCCAAAGACAGCGCAGAGACCTGGGAAAAGATCAATGCCTCCAAGCCGCTGCTCTACCTCAAGGACTTCTCCGTCGATCCTCGCAACAGCCGTCGAATCCTGCTGGGCGCAGCGGATGCAGGCCGCGGCGATCAATCCGGCGGCCTCTATCTCACCGAGGACGGCGGCCAAACCTGGCAGCGCATCGGTCGCGAAGGGCCGCAGACGTTCGGCGGCTATTTCCACCCGAAGCGCGACGGCTGGATTTACATGACCCTGACCGAAGACGCGCCCGGCGCTGGCCTCTGGCTCTCACGCGACAACGGGAAAACCTGGCGTGCCTTCGATGAACTGCCCTTCTCGAACATCCAGCGGGTCGAGTTTGATCCCGCCAACGACGCCGTGATCCATGTGACAACCTTCGGCGGCAGCGTGTGGCGCGGGCCGTCAACACCGTCTAAGCCATGAAGAGGGCCATGATGCAGCCGTTTTGACAATCATGGATATCGCTTTAGATTTGCTTTGATCTCCGGCGTTACACTGATCGCCGGAAGACCAGGTAAAACAACAACCGGAAAAGAATTATGAATAGAATTGTAGTTTGTACGTTGGCGGCTGGCTTGGTTGTCCTTGCTGGATGCGTTGGTCCGATGGGCCCAGTGGGTAGCATCGCGGGCGGGCTCTACACAGACGTGTCCGGGCCCATAACCGCAACCAGCAACACGGCAGGGNNGATTCCAGCATCAAGGCCGCCGCAGCCAATGGCGGGATCACCAAGATCTCCCACGTGGATTTTCACACCACCTACATCCTTGGCCTCTATGCGAAGACCACGGTCACCGTTTACGGTGATTAGCTACCGATTGGCGGGGTGCAATACCGGGAAAAGGCAGAAAACCCGGTAAGCACCTGGTCAATAACTACACGATTGACGAATCCTCAGTCCTTTGAAAAAGGGTGAACCCGGAAGTTCGATCTGGAATTGAGCGGGGCCTTCTGTGTCGTTAAGTTCCCGTTCGCCGGATCAAACGCCGGTTGACCCCACTTTTGAAGCCGGTCAAAGGAATCCTGAAGGGATTCTTTAATCCAGCCCAGGGTTGGACCGTCGCACTGATGTCCCGCGACGGTCCAACGCTGGGGTGCCACGCGAAAAGGTCCCCAACCCTGAAAGTGGTTGCATCAATCGCCCGCATGCCCTTCCGCCTTCCGCCGTCGGAAGACCATCCGTGAGTTGGGCGGCACGATGGCAAAGAATCTACTCGCGGCGGAGAGCACTAGGATGGTGGAAGGCCACGAAAAGAAGCGGCTCAAGACGGAGCAGAAACGCGCATAGCGAAGCCCGCCGTCAGCCGGGTAATCCAGCAAACACCGCGATGCAACTCAAGTTTGACGCCAACCAGGGGTGTCAAGCCGCCGCCGGGAAAAGGCTCAGACCGCAGGTTGGAAATGGAATTGAGCGGGAGCTTCTGTGTCGTTGGGTTCCCGTGCCCGGACCCAATTCCGGACTCTGCGCCTTCGTGCATTCTACAGATCAAGGTGGTTGTTTACGACAGTCTCAAGTTCTCCAAACAGATCGGTTTGCTGTTCGTCCTTGCCGGGTTCCTGCCATTTCTCTCGCACCTCGGCCAGCACCACCTTGCGATTGGGGGCGGGGCGCGAAGTGCGCCTCAAATAGATGATTGCCATTCGCGCATGGTTGTCTTTGAACACTCGCGGGAGGGTGATGACCAAGCGAAGGTCACACTCACGCGCCAGCGCGAGGCGCAGCGCTGGCATTCCCCGGTTGTCGCGAGTCAGCAAACCTTCGGGGACCAAGAGGCACACGCGTCCTCCATCGGGACGTGCCAGTTCGATGGCCCGGCGGATGAAGCAATGGTGGTCCATCAAGCCACCTTCGGTGTGACCGAATCGCTTCTCCCACTGACGCACAATCTCAGCCCGGTTCGTGCCAGAATATTCGTCGTTGCCGGGTGGGTTGCCGATTACCAAATCGTAGCTTCCGCGGCGAAGGTGCGGTTCTGCCTTCGGGTCTTCGTTGATCTCGCTTTGCTTCGGGGCGTGCTGGTAAAGCGCGTTGTGCAAAAAGACCTGCAAGTGCTCCGCGTGCTGCGGATACAGGAACGTCAGCAACTCCCGGGCGCAGGAAACGCAGAAGGCGTCATCATCGATGCCCACCAAGCGACGAGTCACGAATTGTTGCGCCCGTTTGTCACCGTCCACATGCGCCACATGGTTCACGCATTCGGCAAGATAGGTGCCTGTCCCGCAGGTCATGTCAATTACCCGCTCATTGGCGCGGGGATGCGCCAACCTGACCATCTGCTGGCTGATCTCAGTGGGCGTGAAATACCGCGCGGCATTCCGATACCGCACCATCCCGTTAACCCGATAAGCGCGCGCCTGCGACTCGCCCGTGAAGAAACGATGCGCGCCGCGACCACCCGGCTGAAGCAGGAACGTCCGATAGCCACGCGCGACTGCAGCGCCAGTGAACTCGCGGGACGCTATCTTCTGCCGATATAGCGCAATGGTCTTGAGCACGCGACCGGCTGACCGGTTATCCACGCCGAATTGCCGGCACACCGACCGGACGCTGTCCTCCTGATCCTGTCGAGCATGGTCAATGATACGGTTGAGGAGGATGATCTTCTGATCGTCCTTGTTCCGCAGCGCCGCCACCCGATCAATCGAACCAAATAGGTCGGTGAAGAACTGATTGGCCAGCTCTGCTACGAGCACCTGTTGTTGGCGGGAAACGACTGCCGCAGGCTGGGCTTGGCCCGCCTCGGCGAGCAACTCCTCCCATTCGAGGAAAGCCGGAACGCCACCCTGTCGGATGGTCTCGTATTCAATGTTGAGTCCCCGGACTACCGCACGGCACATCTCAGCCCGGTTGCCGGCAGCGGTGATCAGGAAGGGCACCGTCCGCTCTTGCATGAGACAACCCCGCTGGCGCGGCTTGAAATTCCGGCTGTAATTCTTGGCTTGTCTGAATCCCTGGTCGAACTGCCGGGCGGTCGGTTCCCCTTCAATGGTCACCAAAGGCACGTCGCCGTGATGGATGAGAAAGTCGAGCCGGAGCAAACCTTCACCGAAGGGATTCTCGATTTGGAACTGCGGACGCCGCGCTTGGGAGGGAACTCCCAGATAATCCAGCAGTGGCCAAATCACGCGATGGCCGTATTCATAGTCGTTTAAGCAGGGAGTGCCGAGGAGTTCTCCAATCCGACCGTTTGTTTTCATACGGTGGCGCTGTGAACTCAACCAGGAAACGGTCTGATCTTCTTCTGCTCGCCGTCAAGGACGGCTTCAAGTTCGGCAATCAAGTGTTTCAAACGCTCCTGAGCTTCAGCCATCGCCTGCTTGTAGGTTGCGTTCTTATTGGCCAAGTCGTTGATAGCTTCGCCGTACTGCCCAGCCTTTATGCCACTTTCTTCTAGCAATCGCTCCTTAATCGCCATGGCTCGGTCGTGTTGCTTCGCCATTGCCAGATACTGGCGTCGCACGTCGAATTGCAGATCTATCGACAACTCTGGGATTTCGATTCTCCGGATTTGGCCGAAGCTGATGGTCATCGCGTCCACCCCATGCATCACCCTTTGAACTTGGAGTGTCCCAAAGCGGGATTTCAGAATGCAGCAGACATAGAACGGGTCGATTCCATCAACCCGGATTCGGTCAATGTGCTGACTGATGTTCACCTTGCCGTAATCGCGTGTTACTGCGACGCACCGCCCGATCAGGGTATCCGCTCCACGAAAAGAGTTATTCGTTATAAGAATATCCTCTGCGCGAATCCGGCTCCGCTCCGGATCGTTGTGACTTCCCTCGGCAATCCGGTCCGGCTTTATGGCAAAGTCAATGCCGGTGTCCCGGATGTTGATGACTTGCAGGTAACGCACGGAACCGCGCGGGCTGAGTTTTCGGGCGCCGACTTGTCCGTAGGTGATCCCCTTGGAGCCGTCAGGCAACTCCTCCGGGATGAATTCGCCCAAGGGCACGCTGCGCAATTTCTTGAGCTTCTTCTCATTCTGCCGGAAGCGCTCCTCGAAATAGCCAGCGTTCCAGCGGTTGTGCCGCAGTAGTTCGGGTCGGCCAATCTCGACCTCCAGCGTGGGAACATGAGGTAGTTCGTGCATTGTCATTTCGGGTCGGGCCAGAATGTCTCGCGTTTGCGCCGCGCGTCTGCCAACACGCGGCTAAGGTAACTTGCGATGCTAAAACCCGGCGCATCAAGGCGTGGAGCAGCCAGGAATATCGGGCTGTCTTCCTCCCGCAGACTATCGAGCGCGCCTGGCGAATACCACCCGCTAGGCCGGTCTTGAGGGAGTCGGCGGGCAAAGACGATGGACGTCTTGGCATTGGCGCCGACGCCCGTGAAGACCTTCTGCGGCAGACTCACGGAGGCGAGCAGGTCCATCCGACCGAGCAGCCAGGTTCGGAATAGTGCCAGCCGGTCGCTCGCGACGATGCTCTCCGGAACGATCACGGCGATCAGCCCGCCGGGCTTGGCCAGCCGGACGAATCGCTCAGTGAACATCACCTCAATTGCCGTGCTGGCGAGGCGGCGGATCGTGTCGCGCACTTCGGGCTGTGAGGTGTCCAAGGGACGGTTCTGCGGCCACTGAGCAATGAGTTGGGACGCCCGTTCGTAGTCGCTCGCCGTTGGCCGGCGTTTGTCGAAGAGAGCAGCCGCCGAGAAAAGCTCGGTTGGCGCGCCTTTAGAGTCTTCGTCGGCTTCGTCAGCCTGTTCTGGTTCCGTTTCGAGTCGCCAGCAGGAATATTGGCTCAAGGTCCTCACCAAACGATCCAACTCAGCGCGCTCCTGCCGAGACAATGGCTCGCGTGGTGGTGCCGCCTCTTCTTTGAGACAACTCGCACCAAATAGATCCTGTTCTTCGTGGCGCGCCCCTTCTGGCGATTCCTCCAGCAAGCGGAGCAAGTCGCGGAGCCCTTTGCCGCTGAACGGCGGATTGCCTGCGACAATATTAAAGGCGGCTGCCACAATGCCGCTCGCCGGATCATCCAGCAACCCATTCGCGACCACTACGTTGGCATCACGCAGCAGCGGGTCCTGTCGCCAGCCGGGCGCCAGTGTCTCGTCAATGTCGGCGCCGAAAAGGCTCTTGGCGGGCAGGCCGCCGCGTTCGTGAGCCACGTGAAGAAAAACGCCTTCCCCACACGCTGGATCAATCAAGCGCGTGTTTGCCGGGAATCGCTTGCCTTGGATCACTTCCAGCAGATCCCAAATGAATCCGGCAACGTCTGGGGGGGTGAGGAACTGGCCCAACTCACGTCTCCGCTCCAAGTCGTCGGCAGGTGCTTCCGCCGAAGCGAGCGACTGCCGAACCGTTGGCTTTAGCTTGAGCGGCGCGACGTTCATTCTTGATTGCCATCAGGCTGGTCCAAAGCGAACGAATGGTCAACAGCCGAGTCTCGCCGGTCGACCAAAACTACACCCTGGTTGAGGTCCGAGGCGGCTTAGCGGTAAGCCCTCCACCCCCCAAACGGTCCACCAGTCGATCCAGAAGGGAGTGCCGCTGACGAAGAAGCGGCCGTTGTCGTGATTCCAGAACGCCCGAAAGGGTTCGGTCAATGAGATTGTCATGAAGCCCCTGAGAATGTCATGTTTCCACCCCCGCCGAAACCTTGACCTTGGATCGCAGTTTAAGTGGCCTCGTCAACCAAGCCCACGGCCTGACTTCCGATGTAGCCAAGCTGTATCCAATTCAGGTTTGAGGGCTAACCCCCTGCCGAAGAACCGTGTCCAGTCCTGGGCGGCGTGGAGGATCCGCAATACCGCCTTGACCATCTGGTCGAGGTCCTCCTCGGCCAGCGCAGTGAAAATGACGGGCAGGCCGCATATCGCCGTTGGCGGCGGCGGAGAAGGTTTGTCGCTGGAATCAGGGGACGCTGATCGAATGGCGCTTAGTTAAGGCCAACAGAATGGAGCATTTCTCAGGAAGTGGCCGCAAATGTTGGTCGGCGGGAGCCGGAAACCAGGATCAATTCCCTGCAAACCACGGTTTCCGTGCGCCGGCTGGGTGTCAACGGAGGCGAAGAAGGACCAAGGCGGGTTACGGCCACCNNGAGGCTACCCCGAGGCTACCCTGAAATAGGGACGGGCTGGCCTACGAGGTCGAGTTTACTACGCTGGATGGACGGACGGCGGCCGTCGTGACGGTCGAAGCCGCCCAAGTCCGGCCTGTCGGCGGACGTGAAATCACGCACGCCCGCGAGATGACGCCGGCCTGACGCTTCGGAGTGTCCGGCGGAGGCCCTCCCGTTTTTCACTCTTGAACCCGCTGCGCAACCGCCTTGCCGCAACTCGAGGAACCCAGTAAGGTTAACTTCCCATGATAAAGCAAGAAAGCTGCATGAAGATCGTAGTCATGTCCTGCACCTTACTGGGAGCCGTCGCCGCGCTAGCCGCTCCCGAAACGGCGCCCAGGATTCCACGGTTCTCCATCGAGTACATGGATAAGACGGTGGATCCGGCCGAGGATTTCTTTCACTACGCCGCGGGAAACTGGATCAAGGCCAACCCGGTGCCGGCCGACAAATCGCGTTGGGGCGCTTTCATCGAACTGCAGGAAAGAAACTGGTTTCTCATTCATGGGATACTCGACNNGGACACCAACCGGCTTGAAGAGCTCAGGTTCAAACCCATCCAGGCCGACTTGAAGCGGATCGACGATCTGAAGGATCCCAAGGACTTGCTGTCATTGCTGGCCGATTTTCACCAGCACGGCATCGGCGCTTGCTTCGCGGAGGGGGTTTCGCCGGATGCAAAGAACAGTGCCGTCTATGCATTCGAGTTGAGCCAGGGCGGGCTGGGAATGCCCGACCGCGATTACTACCTCACGGAGGCCTTCGCCAAGCAGCGTGAGGCTTACGCGGCTTACATCGCGAAAATGTTCGTCCTGCTCGGCGAGCAACCCGCATTGGCCAAGGCGCATTCCGCAACCGTGATGGAGATTGAAACCTCACTTGCCAAGGCTTCGAAGCCGCGCGTGGATCTGCGCGATCCTATCGCCAATTACCACAAGTTCGCGGTGGCGGATATCGTCCGGGATTATCCTGATCTGCCGTTTTCGCGTTACCTGGCCGCCATGGATCTGGACACGATGCCGGACATCATC
>PLZQ01000409.1 GCA_003152225.1 Limisphaerales bacterium
AAACGCTCCAGAAAGCGCTATATGTAGGGTTCTCGCAAATCGGCAGACCCCTACAGGTAGTGTGTCTTGGCTGGTCCTAATTTCCGATCCCAGAAGCGCGCCTCGCAGGGTAGGCCGGGCCAACCGGAGAATGGAATCCGAGCTGTGCGCACCAAACCAGTAACATGCGACCTATAACCGTTGCGAATCTCCGGTTTCTTGATTAGAAAAGCCAGCGGAGGCCAATGCAAAATAGCCCGCAGCTTAGCGATCCGAGGCCAAGAACAAGAGCGCCAAGCAGACGTTTCTGAGGAAGCTCGAACCACATATACACGCTGCTTAGAACCATGAAGATCAAGCCGGCGGCAACGGCATCCATCGAAAAGGCCCATAAAGAAGTCAGCACCCAGTCACGGCGGTTGCGAGCATCATCCATTTGAACGCCGGTGAACGTGTGCAGCACTTTGATCACTCCCCACAGGTTCACATCACATTGCCGCACGGTAACGCGCTTCCGCGTCAAATCGGCTTTGATGAAAAAGAAATGGCCCGGGCGCCTGACTTGAAAGTCAAACGGACCGGCGTCCGTCCTGGTTGTGGTCCACAAGATCTCACCTTTGATGCCAAGTTGCCTCATAATCTCGCGCGCCTGCCCGAGGTCACCTTTCACCAGCGGCCCGGGAGCGGTAATCTCCCGGTCGTAATTCGTCTCCTGGCGGTTGTTCCAGGATTCCGCAAAGCTCCAGGTCGGATGGTTCAGGAGCAGGCCGCTGAGGGCAAACAGCCAAATGAAGAAGAGCAGAAACAATCCCGAGTAGAAATGCAGCTTGCGATTCCAGCGCGCGAATCCGGCCCGGAACCGCGGGACATTCGGCGATTTGCCTGGGCCGGTTGGTTCAGTGGCTGAGGGCATACGCCATTCCGAAAAACGATAACGCCCCCGCGAAAAGCAGGATCAATCCCACCGATCGTTCCGCGCGCAGCACATACCAGAGATAAATGCCGCTGACCGAGACAAACAGGATCAGGCAGACCGTTGCGTCGGCCAGCCAGCGCCACGCCTTCATATAGAACCAGTTCATCCGGATATTGGGGCCATGTTGACCCGGAGATTTATGGAGGGTCACCAGGGCATCTGCCAGACCGGTCTCACGGGTCACAATGGTTGCTTCGCCGCTGGCGATCCTGATGCTCACGGTCGTCTCGCGTCCGGGGATGGTTACGGGTATGATCAGCTTCTCCTCTTTGACCCGGTGCTGAACGAATCCGACCTCCCCGCGGACACCCGCCTTTTCAAGAGCCGGCCTAAGCGCATCGATGAGCGGTCGTCCCGAAAGCGTCTGCCAGTCTCCTGGGAGTGGCAAGGCTGATACCATGCGGGTGGTGGAAGTTGCTGAAGCGATTCCCGGCCGCCAGGCGTGGACAAGAAAAAACACGCTGACGGCGAAGACCAGCACGAATGGGCTGATGAAAAGCCCCAAGTACAAGTGAAAATCTCGAACGAACCGATAGAATCGCCCGCTCATATAGAATTGTTTCTTATTGTCTTTGCCACAGCGGAAGGAATGCGTCAAATCCGCAGCAGCTTGCGTTGGGACCTGGCGCACCAGGTTCTCCTCGGAGATGATGAGGCGAACCGCCTGCTCTCCCGCGCCCGTCGCGAGTCGTGCCAAGCATGAATGGCGGGTTTTCCGCTTTCAGCTTTTCAGCTTTTCCCCAAGTCCCCCACGACGCGCACAGCTCCAGTTCGAATCTCCGGTCTGACCCCGTTTCTGGGCGAAAGCTCACGCAGGTTCCGAATTCCATTAAATTCCACACGCGCAAGTTATAGCCGTTGACCTGCCCCCATGCCAATTACAAGCCTGGGTCGGTTTTGGAGCCGCGCGGTGGGAGGCGGATCGGACTACCGCGGACCCCGAGACAAGCATCGGTGGGGCGGATCACCTGAGCCAATCTACGGTTTGACGCTTTGTCCGGGTCGCAGTCGGCTTCGTCTGAACCGGTGTGCGTGGGAAGTAACAAAAGTGAGGACCGACACCAGCCCGACACCAGTCCGACACCAGTCCGGTCTGACCCGTTTCCGGCGGGGGCTATGGTAAGGGCAGCCGGCTCGCCCTGCCTCGGAGACACTGGGGTCTGCGGAGCCCGGTGATTCGGCGCTGGTGCTCGTCATCGAAGCCGTCAGACTCGAAATGTGTCCCTGTCCAAGTGAGTTTCCAGGGGCCGCGGCAGGCAAAGCCAGATCGTGGTGGACGAAGACCAAGGGCCAGGTGTGTGGCCATGATGGGAATCCTCGTCCGGATGGCAGTGTTTCGGTCGCAGCAGGAAGTGATCTGGGAGCAGACTATTTGGCAGCCGGCCCGCTCCAACCGCTGCAGGTATTTGGGGCGGGGATGGGAATACTGGTTCTTGGTGCCAACAGAAATGAAGCCGCGCTGTGGGCTGATAGCGGCAATAGAGGCGACCGCCACTGCGCCGCGATAGTCCGAAGGGCCTCCGTGATGCGGCCCGAAAAGCACCAGCGGGTGGGTGCCGGGACAAACGCTGGCGACGCGCGCCAGCGAGGAGTCACCGGGCCAGATGATCTCAGTTCTGCCGTTGATCTGGAGGCAAAGGATACCTGAGGTCTGGTTGGGTGTGGATGCCGTTACGTTGCCAGACATGGTGGGGTAGAATGCAGCGAGGCTGGCGCTGAGGGTGAGGTCTTCCCAGACGACCGCGCCGATTTCGAGGCGGCGGATTGTGTAGTGGCCCTGGCGCTCTCCTTCCAGAGCGCAACGAAACGTTTTGTCGAACACCTTGTTTGCCGTGGGCCGGTCCACGAGCATGAACAAATTCTCGATGCGGCTCTTGAAAGGTCCGACTAGCGCCGGCAACGAGCCGACATGGTCAGAATCGTTATGCGTTAGAACGACAGCGTGGATGTCCTTCGGTTTGTCGTTGAGCCAGTCGATCAGCGGGCTGCCGCGGGGACCGACGTCGATGATGATGAGGCGACCATCAGGGAGAGTGATGGTGGAGCAATCGCCCTGGCCGACATCCCAGAAAGTTACTTCCAATCGGCCAAGGGTCACCTGGTGCTCCTTGGCGCTCAGGCCGGGATGAGACTAACGCGTTCGATGCTGAGGGTGCGGTTGTCCCTGCCGACTTTGACGAAGGCAGAGAAGTTGTCGCCCGGGTCAAGCGGGAACAGTGAAGAAGCGAGGGAGAGGGGGAGCACCTCCGTAGCGCCATCGTGCCACTCAACCCTTGGAGGCGTCTTGCCGACTAACGTTCCTTCGAGGTACTGGGGAGCAGAGCGGTCGATACTGAACTGGGCGTAATCGACCTTGTCGAGGAGCTTAAGCCACTCCAGCTTTTCCTGCGGCTCCATCGATTCCTGGTCGGCTTTGCTGAACAGCGTGAGGAAGCGACGGGCAATCTGGCGCGGCAGGTCCTCGACCTTGTCACAGGGCATCGTGATGCCCCAGTCCTCCGCCTCGAATTCCATGGTGCGGGTGTTCACCCTCAGAGTTGGGGGCTGACGCAGGCGAAGCAGGGTGCGGCCTTCGTCCAGCGGGATTATTTGCTGGGGAAAGGTGAAGCGCTGAACCTTCTTTGGCGAGGGATCGGCCCGGGCGACGATTTGAGCCGGGGGCGGCGCATCCAAGCGCTCGGACGGGGCGTATTGGGGTTCTCCCGCGGGCGCGTTAGTGATAAACAGGCTCATACAGGCTCAAAGGTCTGTTTGGCTTCTTTTGTAAATAAGGACTCAAACTGATCGACTATTACTGTATGCAAAAACTGAGTTTCCGCAAGCACGTGTTGTGCCGACATCTTCGGCGAATCCTTCGTGACTTCCGAGTGGAAGTCAACCCGAATAGCGGGGCCATGCTTCTGAGGCATGATGAGGCCAAGGACGCGGAGGGCGAAGGTGGCAGGGCGCTGGGGGTCGATCATGAGGCCCATTTGGCAGTCGTAAGGGGGAATGATGCCGTAATGCTGGCTGGGAACGCCGGCGAAAACCGTGAGCATGCTGCCGACCAGTATGCCGTTGGAATGTACGAAGCTGGGCGTGGTGGCTTGGGAGAGGAGGTTGACATAGTCCAAGGCGACGGTGGAGCAGGCTTTGACGCCGAAGTGGGTGAACCATTGGGGAACCAGGTTTTCAGCTTCGGTGAACAGTTCTTCAAAGTAGTGGGGTTTCTCGGGGTCGCGGTGGAGGTGGAGGGCGATCTCGCTGGGCATGATGCGCATGCTTAGGAGTTTGTTGCCCTGGGGACTCTTGCGGCTGAAACAGTGGGTGATTATGACTTGCGGGGGTGCGTCCGTGAAAACGGGGACGCCGTCTTTGACTTCAATGTTGAGACGCCAATCTTTGAGTGGCTCATAGTCCGGGAATGAAGGGTGGATGGCTTCACGCCACGACTCGAATTTGGCGAAAAAGTTTTCCGGCGCTACCTGGCCGACAACCCTGAGGACCCGCTCGATAATGGGAGGTTTCTTATACTGGACACGTGCGGACTTGGGTTCAGGGTTCATAGTCACTTCACTGCCCGGCAGGAAATTCCTGCCGAGCCGAACTTGATCCGAGGGTTTATATTCGATCGGTAGAAGGTTTGGCGAGTGTTTTTGTGAGTCGGTGATTTTTGTGGCGGTATTCCACCTCGTAACCCGCAGCGCCCCGATGTACCAGCACGGCTGTGCCGATGTCCCCGGCGCTTAGTCCGCATACCGGCAAATCGCAGGTCAGAATCACGTCAATAAAAAGGGTCAACCGGAGATTGGAATCCGATCTGTGCGCACCAAACAAGTGGCATGCGACGTATTAGCGCGGCGGCATCCCAGAGGAGGGAGGTGCCGCAGCCTATCCAGGTGTTGTCGTGGAGAGCGGGGTTCATGTGCCACGCTGAAAAGCTGAAATTCTGAAAGCTGANNTTTCAGCTCGCGCAGCAATTCGGCCTTTAACTCGGCTTCGGAGGGCAGGAGGAGCTTGTAGCGGCTGGCGAAAATCTTCTTCTCCTTCTCCGGCCCCAGGCCCAACATAATGGGGCTTTTCTCAGGAAGTGGTCGCAAATGTTGGTCGGTGGGAGCCGGGAACCAGGATCAATTCCCTGCAAAGCGCGGTTTCCGCGCGGAGGCTGGCCGCCATAGCGCTACTGGAGCAGCAGCCGGATAAACGCGCCATCGAGATAGCGATGACGGCTTTGCAGGATCGGAATATCCTGGTGCAAAAGCGGGCCTGGCGGTTCCTGATGGCCCAGACGGACCAAACGTTTGCCTCGGACGAGACCCGCAAGTGGGCGGAATGGTGGGCGGCGCAGCAGGCCACGTTTACCCCCAAGTCCGCCGAACAAGTGCGCGAGCAGGCTCGAGACCGGAGGCACAAGCATTTCCTCGCCGCAGTCGTGCTCGCCGACGCAAGCATCACATAATCCACCAGGCCCCTCCCCCTCGCATGATTGTTAGGCTATTGATGGCGACGGGCGCTAAAATGGTCGTTGGGGCCTCGTCCGTCCTTTTGGTTAGATTCGTTTCAGCAGAGACAGGTATTTGTGGATTGGGTGGTTTGCCGGGGCAAAGTTTTCAACCGCCGCCTTCAGGTCAGAATGCCGTTCCAGGGGAGTCCAGTGCATGAGCGTCTTTTCGCCTGATTGTCTGATCAACCAGAGATTTCGAACGTGCAGAATCCGAAGTGGCCGAACTTCTTTTATTTCGTCCCAAAGAATAAGGTTTTGCCCTTTATGCAAATGAACTCCCAGAGTGCTGATCCCCACGGCTCTCTCGGTTGTTTTCTGGAGTATCCGGGAATATAACAACCCGGCCAGGAAGAAAAGCACGAGCCAAACCAGATGCAGCGGACTGAGAATTCGGGGGACGAGCCATTTGACATTCGAGGAAGGCATGGGCGCGGGTCGGAAATGAATTCCGGCGATTTTGTCGTCCGCGTCCAGCGCCAGGCTCATCGCCAACTCGCCGCGCTGGCAATGCAGCCGGAACGCGATCCACCCGCGGTAGCCGTTGCCGGTCGGGCCGTCGAATTTTTCGATGTTGCCATACCGGGCGGCGAGGCCGGTGAAAAATTCGAACCCTTTCTTGGGCGGCAGCGCCTCGCTCATCTGCGGGTTGAATAGCTTTTGCACGGCGGCATGATCGCCTGCGTTGAGCAGATCAATAACTTTTCGAGCGACGAAGGAGTAGCGATTGGTTTCTTCGGCGCGAACGGTTTGAGTGACCTTCTCCACGGGCGGCTCTTTGGTCTTCCAGCCTTCATTGCCCACGGTCTGGCTGAGCATCAAGAAGAACCAAATTCCAATAAATCCGATTTCGCCGAAAAGGGCGATCTGCCAAAAGGCGACCTTGAATTCAGCAGGTTTAACCCGGTCGGCGGCCGTCATCGAGAGGACGATTGGGCGCAGATTAGCGACATGTGTTTCATCCAGCGGCTCGCCGGTTTCGGCCGAATGGAGCAGCGATTCCAGTTGTGCTTCGAGGGGAAGCAGTTGCTTGCGACGCGCCCATTGGTTGAGCCAGTAGATGAACACATCTACGGCAATGAAAAACAGTGTGCATACAATTTTGGTATAGATATCGATCCGCAGACCCCAAGTGGCGACCAGCAGGCCGATAAACCCCGGAAGCAAATACCACCACTGCACCGATCCCAATGAACGCGACTGAGCACGCACCGAATTCAGTTCCGCCCGGAGTGATTCGACGGTTGTCGCGCCGGGTGGCGCTGGCGGAGTAGTCCGGCGGGTGTGGACAATCTTCCAGGCGATGAAAATCGTGCTCCCGATGATAATCAAGTCGCCGAGACGTGAAATCGGCTCACGATAAACAGTGAAGTAGAAGACTCCAAAAATAATTATTACAAAAGCGCAGGCCAATAGTTCGCGGACATCGCGCGCGTCCAGGCAGCGGCGAAGTTGGCTCGTTTGTTTTTGCATGGCAGAAATCAGTTGCGCCGCCGTCGGAGGATTCCTCAGCGGTTGCTGTTGCCAGAGCTTCTTTAGCTCGTCGTCATTCATTGTGCCGCCTCCATCAGACAGGAAAGTTTCTTTTTGGCGCGATGCAACATGACGCCAACGTTATTGGCATTGATGCCGGTTACTTCTGCCATTTGTTCGTAGGTGAAGTCTTCCAGGAAAAGGGTGACGAGCGCTTTTTCGAGCGGGTTCAGTTGGAAGATTGCGGTGTAAAGATTTGCAATGCGGTCGTCAGAGTTCTCTTCAGTTGTCTGCCGCGACTCAATCGCGCGCGTGAGGTCGGCGTGTTCGACATAAACGACGCGGTCGGAGCGTATTGTGCGCTTGCGGACGAATGAAATGGCGGTGTTGATGGCCACGCGATAAAGCCAGGTGTTGGCGAATTGTTTTTCTTTCAGGGCCGGCAGGCCGCGCCAGATCTGGAACAGGATTTCCTGATACAAATCGTCCTGGTCGGCCGAAACCCACGCATAGACGCGGCAGACTTTGAGAACCCTGTTTCGATTCTCATTCACCAGCTCCAGGAACTTGTCTTCGTCTGCAGGCATCGAATTCAATCACGGACCTTTATCTGATTAGTCGCATCGGAAGGGAGAATTATTACAGTCAAGGAAGATTCTTTCGACCTTGTTTTTGGGCAAAAGCAGCGGCGGCGTGAAGGCGGGCCACGTGATCGGTGCGACGAATGAAACCGGCGGGAAGTCCTGGCGACTGCCACTAAGGCTGAAAAGCTGAAATGCTGAAACCTGAAATGCTGAAAGGAGAAAGAAAGTCCAAAGTCCAAGGGCTAAAGTCTAAAGTCGGGCCACGCTGAAATGAGAAAGCTGGAATCAAGGGGAGGTTCTCCAGACGTCGTCCACCGGAACGTAGCCGACATGCCAATAGACGGTCTTGAGCTTCTGGAGTGGGATTTTACCGGAATGGCCGTCCACGTAGCCGATGTTGATGGCGCTGGGGAGATGCTGGCCGGATACGGCTTGCTGGCGCCTCAAGGGGTGCCGAGCGATAGTGATTCGCCCCAGAGCGGAATTCACATTTCCGAGGAACAGGTCGGTGGCGGGCGTGTCCGTGATCGCGGGCCACGTGTCGGGCCAGATCGCGTCCATGAAGAACGGAGTCAACACGGGCATCGCAATGGCCGTGTCCTTCTGGAAGAACTTTGCCCGGTCCGAGACCCAGGTGCTGACGCCCTCGGGTTTTGTATCGTAGTAATAGAGCCAGCCGTTGATGGAGTAACTGCCGGTCAGTTTCGGATCGTTGTTCCAGATCCAGGCTGCCGCGGCCGTGCCGGCGGTCGGATCTGGAGGCGCCGGCGTCCGGCTGGCCGCCAGCGGGCAAAGCCGGTTGTCATTGATCCGGATGGCATAATCAATGAGGGTCTGCATCCAGAGTTTTGCGGTGACGTTGTACTCGATGGACCGGCCGGTGTCCTGCTGATACATGATGGCGGCGGTGCTCAGTTGCCGGAGATTGCTGACGCACCGGATTTGTTGCGCCTTGGTTTTGGCCGAGGCTAGCGCCGGCAACAGGAGGGCGGCGAGGATGGCGATGATGGCGATGACCACGAGCAATTCGATCAACGTAAACCCGTCCGCTGCTTTTCTTCGCGTCTTCATAATAGCGCCCGTGAGAAAGGCTACTTCAACTGGTTCAAACGGGCAATGGATATTGTCTCAACGCGGCGGGGGGAGTGCCGAAAAGGTGAAACGCTGAAAAGCTGAAAAACTGAAAGCGGACCGAGGGAAAAGCAGAAATTTGGAAAGCAGAAAGCAGAAAGCAGAAACGCTCAAATCGGAGGACGAGGCTGAAATACTGAAAAGCTGAAAGTTAGGAGTATGGAATGCGGAGTACACAGTCGTTATTTCAGCAGTTCGGTCGCGGTGGCGCGGTCGAGGACCAGGCGGCTGAAGAATTTGAGGCTGGGGTTGCTCAGCAGGGCGCTCAGGGCGGCGGCGTGGGCTCGCGCGCAGAGGCCGCATTGCCGCGCCATCAGGATCACCTCTTTGTCCGGCTTCAGCGCCAGATCCACCAGGTCCTTCAGCTCAAAGACGGTCACCGCCCGCAGGTCCCGCGGCGCCTCGGGAGCGGGCCCTTTGGCGGTGAAGGGCCGGTATTGTACGTTCCCCACCCAGCCCCGTCGCCGCAGCGCCTTGAGGTCCTGGTCGGAGTCCTTCAGGAACAGGGAAAGCAAGTCGTGCCGGTCGCTGAAATCGCCCATTCCGGTGACGACGAGGTCAATGTCCTTCTTGGCGGCGAAGGCCTGCTTGATGCCGGTATGGCCGCACAAGGCTTTGAACTGGCCGGCGGGAACCAAGGGTCTCGGCGAACAGGCCGAGTTTGCTCTCCACGAAGCGCTCGGGAAAGAGGTTCAGGAAACTGATCGGCGCATACTCCAGGAGTCTCACCGGGCAGCCGGCGGTGATGGCCACCAGCCGCAGTTTCAGATCCTCGTCCAGCAGTTTAAGCCGGGCGCTCAGAAAGTGACAGAATTGCAATGTGGCGCGGCCCGCCCCCAGGCCCAGGCCCCCAGGCTCGCCCCCCTTGGCCTTGGCGAAGCGCAACAGCGCCTTCAGCGCCTTGTCGGCGGCCACGGCGGCCACCCGGGCATTGTCGGCGGGGCCGGTCGTTTCGACCACGTTGACCTTGGTCCGCGCCAGGCCCGGGAACTTTGCGACCAGCTTCTGGCGCAGGGCCTTGATGACCGGCGGTGTAAACCTTACAAAACCACGCCGGACGGCCTCCTCGCCCAGTGGGTAGAGGGACTCGCGGGCTAGTTCCGGGTGTTGGGGAAACTCCTTCTTCAACTGGCTGGCGATGACTTCCATCTTCAGCCGGTTCTTGCCCTCGCCCCGCTGCTCAAACAGGAGTTCGACCACGCGATACACGAGGTCGTCTTCGTAATGCTTCATAGCCCAAAGCGCTCACCTTCTGAAATAAGAGTGCGGCGTCCGCCGCACCGATTGCCCGTCACACTATGAGGGGGAATCGGCAAAGTGTAGCGAAATCTCCACACTCCCGGCGTCACCCGGGACACGCTCACCCTTCCCCGGTCGCGCCGCTCTGCTACGACCGTATTCGTCAGAGAAGCGGCTGGAGCGTCGCGGGCGAGCGGCACCGGTCCCGGCTGCGGCACGTTGCAGCGGCCCGGCCCATGCCGACGCTCAGGCGGTCTCCAGGCGCAACACAGTCTCGATCGCAGTTATGTCAATATACGCGGGCATAGTTGCTGTTGGCGGCGCGCGGCGGAGTGCGCGCCCTGCCTTTCGTTCCCGGAGTTCTTCGCGCGAGCCGCCTTGAGCCGCCTGCCCCCGATGCAGGCCGACGCGATCGCGTCTAAACCCCCGACGAGCGAAACCGACCCCCATGTCCCGAGCGCCATCTCATTCCTCCACGCGACCGCCGCTCTCCAAACGCGGCGCCGAGCCCGTTCGTCCAGGAGGGGCAAGGGGGAAGAATGCGGGTGCGCCAAGACCTGCCCAGGTGCGGTTGCAGGTGAATGTGATCGTGGGCGAACAGGTGTTCCCCGGGGAGCCGTTTGAAATCCCAGCCGAAGCCCTCGCTGCGCTGCGGGGACAGATGGGCCCTGGAGTCCTCCCGGCGGGAGTGGCTGCCAATTCGGCTGCCTTTTCCCTTCGGCGCTGCCAGGGGGTTTGGCAGGTTGTTTTCGAGGGTGTCTGGGTAGGCGTTGGCCTGTTCGTGTTCGGCCTGGCGTCGCTGGTGTGGCCGCCCCTCAAGGTGGTCATTGGCAGCGTGACGACCAGCGCCGCGCTGACGCTCGGCGGCCTGGCCCTCATGGTCCTGCCCAGCTTGATAGTCGGCAATGAGCTGTTGATTCTAGGTGGTGTCGTGGTGGCCGTGGGTGGCTGGTTCCTGGCGCACCGGCACGGTCAGTTGCGCGGACTGGTAGCCGCCAGCCCGGGAAACCCGCCAGCCGGAACCGGAGACAGCCGCTCGTAATCCCGCATCCCGCATCACGCATCACGTTTCACGCCCCATGAGCACAGACCTTCAATCCCCAATCCCTTCCGCTCGAGTCATCTCAAGCGAGGGCTGGGCGGCCATCGCCGGCGCGATCGGCTCGGCATTCCTCCTCGTGAAGAAGCTAGCCAGCCCCAAGCCAGCCAAGCCCGAGACGGTCAGCCGGGCGGAGTTCTACGCCGAGATGCTGGCCACCCGGGAGCGCTTGCACGCCAACCACCTGGCCATCCTGGAAAAGCTGGACGCCAACCACCGGGAGCTGCTGGCCGCCGTGGACCGGCAGGCCACCCGCATCAATGCGTTCGAATCCGGCCTCGCCCGCGTGGACGAGCGCACGAGGAAGTGAGCACGCAAGCCACTTTCAGCAGAGTAGGGCAGGCGTCTCGCCTGCCCTACTCTGGCAAACACTTCGGCGCGCGCATCTTGGTCGGCTCTGCCAGCCACGCGCGCCATTTCACAACAAAAAACCAAACAACAACAAAGGAAAGAAAGTAACGCATGAAAATATTAGACATCCCTCAATCAGGTAAACGCGGCCTGAACGTGTCGCAGGCTGGCCAATTCGGCCAGATCAGCCGCGCGCTCGCCATCCCCTCCAACCCGCGCAGTCCGTCACAGATGACGACCCGTGGCATCCTCACCAAGGTGTCCGCCCGCTGGCGGGCGCTCCAGGAGATCCAACGGGCCGCCTGGATGGCCGCGGCCAAGGAGGCCAAGAGCAGCAGCCGTCTGGGCCAGAGTGGCGCCCTGAGCGGCTTCCTGTTGTTCACCAAGATCAACTGCACGCTCGCCAAGTTCGGCCAGGACCAGGTGGACGCGCCCCCGACGCAGCCGCTGTTCCCCGACCTGGCGCCACGTGGTCTGGTCATCACCAACACCGGCGGCGCGATTGCGCTGAAGCTCACCTGCGTGGGCGACCCCGGTGAGAACACTATCGTCCGCGGCGCCGCGCCGGTCAGCCAGGGCCGGGAGACGTGCAACGACTTCCGGGTCCTCGGCACGTGTCCGGCTGCCGTGGCGGGTTCCGCCGACATCACCGCCCTCTACACGGCGCGGTATGGCGTGCCGCCCGTCGGCAAGAAGGTGTACATTCAGGCCAACCAGTTCGTTGACGGGTGGGAGGACCTGCCTGTGAGTTTCTGGGCCATCGTGCCGGCGACGACCTGACCTTCCGGCGGGGCGTGCGGGCCGTTGGTCAATGGCCCAGCCCCGGCTTTCACGCGGGCAGGCGTCCTCACGGACGCCTGCCCGCTCTTTCCATGTTTAGAAGCGTTAGGTTAATCTCTGTTGTAACAACCAGCCAGTTGGGCCGAAACCTGCCTCTTGACACCCTGGTCCTCCTCTGGCATCCTTTAACCATAGCGAGCGAGATCAGCAGCCGATTCTCTCTCACCCGCCCAGCGCCAACAACTCGTCGGCGTGTTACAAGGTAAGTCATTATCAGTTGAACTTAGAAACATCACTGTATGAACACACCCAACCTCCGCACCAATGCGATTAGAACCTCAAGTTTGATCAAGCTCTGCGCCGTGGTCGTGCTGAGCGCCGCCGGGGCGGCAACCATGATGGCAGAAAACCCGGTTTACGTCACGGCACGACCCAGCCCGTCGGGGAGCGGCCCCAATCCGGACGGCACCTACAATGACAACGGCTTTGGCAACGACACCAGCGCCAAGAGCACGGCGCCAGACGCGCCCCCGCGAAGCGGTTCCCAATACTTCGGAGTGGGGTTTACCGCTTCGACACCTGACTTTGGCGTGACGATTACACCTGTGCTGGGGACGCCCGGGGGAATCTACCAGGTCTTTCACACCTACAGTTCGGCGGCGGGTAATGTCAGTGCCGATGTGGTCCTGGGTGTCACCAATGTCGCCGGTTGCACGTTGTCGTTCACCAGCTCGGATAAGTTCCAAGCGGCCTTCGGTGATAGTAGTTGGCAGTCGTTGGGATATGTGACCAACAACGCCGGCAACACGACTCCGGCGATCACCTTTTACTACCAAAGCGGCACAGTGGACGCGGGCGCGGACCTGCGCCTGGAAATTGACTGCTTCCGCTTCAACCTGCTCACGCCGTGCCTGACCGTGGCCGTCCCGAGTGTTGTCGGCCCGTTGGGGGCCAGCGTGCCCAAGGTAACCGTAGCGGGGGTTGCCACTAACGCTGCCAGCGTTGCCGCCTACCAGGACAAGGGCAGCGGCATGGTCAAGATTGGTCAACTCGCTGTCACCAACCCCGCGACCAGCGTAGTCGTGCCGGTGACCGGGTTGGTTAAAGGCGCCAGGGTTTCGGCCACCCAAACCGTGCTCGGGACGGAAAGCTGCGTGCAGGCGACCGGCCCAATGGTCGGCGGGGGCGCTAATCCACGAATGCGCGTCGCTTTCAGCATTCGGGAAACACCAGATAGTGGGCCGGTGGGCGCCGTAGGCACGCGGACCGGGGATATTCATTTCCTCGGCGCCTCAACCCTCATCGGCGGAGCCCCGGGCGATGGCCCGGTTCTTTATCCGAGCAATACCTGGCAGACCGTGACACTGCAGCGTGGCCCGGATTACCTGAATCCGACCAATTCTTCCATCAAATGGAACAGTGCGACCGGAGACCCTGCCGGCACCGTCAACGACATCATCACCCCGTGGGGAATCCTCGAGGCCATCGCCATTGCGATTGATGATCTGACCGACACCGGCCCGTATGATCTCTATATTGATAATCTCCAGAACGGCTCGACCGTCTTCCAGACGTTCGAAGGCGCCGTCGCCGGCACGACCGGATATGGCTTCCAGTCACCTCTCTTCTCTGGATCAACATCCGGCTACCTCCTGGGCGCCCCGAATCAGGCCACCGTTTCGAACGACGCAGCCGACACCGGCACCAAGTCGCTGCACGTCCAGTTCCAATGGAACGGCACCAATGACACTCAATGGCTGCGGCTGACTACATTCTCGCTCGGGGATCCCATGGTGAACCTGGATGATCCCATCTCCATCCGCTTCCTGCTGCTCCCGCCCGGTTCGACTCCCACCCCGCCGGCTCCCCCGACGCTGTCGGTCGCGAAAGAGGCCGGACAGGTCGTGCTGAATTGGACTGGGGCACACAACCTCCAAACCGCAACCGTCGTCAGCGGTCCCTATACGAATGTGACATCGGTGATCGTTGGCCCTTACACGAATAGTTTCGTCGAGCCGCTGCGGTTCTTCCGCCTGGTCAATTAGAGCATTCAGCGGCCGGGGCCCATGCCGCGCTGGAGGCGCTGCGCCGTGCTGGAAGCAGCTTGCGGCGCAGCGAAAACAACGCTCGCGCTGACGCCCATTTCGGCGTATTGCTGGGCCACGTAATGAAAAGGCTGGCTTCCATCGGGTGTCTGCTATTGACCTTCCACGCTGTGTATAATTCATACGCGACCGCCGGTGATTTCCCGCCTCCAGAATCCCAAGGCGGCTGGCGAAAGCTCGACGGAGCGGAAGACCTCCGCCGCGTGGCCGGCATGGACTCTGGCAAGCTGGCTGAACTCAGACAGTGGTTGCTCGACTCGGACGACCGCCCCTTTGCTGCTGACGTGATTCGCCACGGCTGCATCGTGCTGGAAGTCGAGCGGGGAAACAGCGCCAGGACCGACCATCGTCGCGTGGCTTCGGTTTCCAAAGCCGTCTGCGCAACTGTGCTGGCCATCGCCTCCGAACGCAGCCAGCATGGCCAGACGCCAAAGAAGATGAATTTCGATGACCCGGCCTTCCAGTTCATTCCCTGGGCTCAGCCACTCAGCGATCCGCGCAAGGCGAAGATCACAGTGAAACAGTTGCTCAATCACACCTCAGGCATCTGTCCCGAAGCGACCGGCGCACCCAACGACGGCACGTGGGAATATATCCTCGGTCACAGCGGCGATGCGCGCACCGCGAAGCTCGCTTTCGATCCGGGTCAAGGCTGCGGTTATTCAACCATCGCTTTGGCGCATGCCGCGCTCGTCTGCGAGAACGTCACAGGCAAGCCTTACGATGAATTCGCCATCGAAGCCTTGTTGAAACCGCTCGGTATCGAGCATTGGTGGTTTCAGTATTACGACGGCGGACCGAACATTGGGCGGCATCCGTCGCACGGCTTGGGCTTGTCCGCGCGCGACCTGGCGCGCATTGCCTACTGCATGTTGTACGATGGCCGATGGCAAGATCAGCAGGTGATCCCGCAATGGTTCGTCGCACAAACCGCCGCGCCGACGCACGACGTCAAGACGCCCGAGCTGCGCTGGAAGATGAATCCGGAAATCTTTTCTCACGGCTGGGAATTGCCCGCGCGGCACTGGCCCGCGAGCGGTCGCAGCGGGAAAGGCATTCCCGCCGACGCCCGTGAGAAACCCGGCTCCGGCGGACAACTCATTGCCTTCGTGCCGAGCCTCGACTTAGTGGTGACCCGTCAGACCGGCGGCAGCGGCGAATGGCAGTTTGAAGAATATCTACGGAGGGCCTGCGCTGCCGTAGTGCAGCAATCCAAACGCTGAATACAGCGAAGTAGAGTGAACTGCTCGTCGTGGGAGGCGTCAGCCGGGCAAAGGCGGAGGAGCCTTACGCGCCTTTCAAATAAGCTTTTGTTCCTGGGCGCTTTGGAGGGTAAGTTCTGATTCGCTGATGCACAGCAATCAGACCAGTCCAGTAGCCGTCCCGGGCCGCAGCCTTTCCGCCCCGGAACCGCTCCGCGCGCCGTGGTCGCCAGCCCGCCTGCCCGAGTTGCTCGCACCGGCGGGCGATTGGGAATGCGCGCGGGCGGCGGTCGAGAACGGCGCGGATGCGATCTACTTNNGACGCCGCGATCGTGCAGGATGTCGGCATGTGCCGGTTGATCCGCCAGCACTCGCCTGATTTCCCGATTCATGTCTCGACCCAGATGACGATCACCAGCGCCGCCGGGGTGGATTTCGCCCGCGCCCTCGGCTGCAACCTCGTCGTCCTCGCCCGCGAATGCTCGCTCAAGGAAGTCGAGAAGATCCAATCCTCCCAACTTGAGAGCTATCAACTATCCACTATCAACTATCCACTACCCTTGGAGGTTTTCATTCACGGCGCGCTCTGTGTGGCTTACTCGGGCCAATGCCTGACGAGCGAGGCGCTGGGGGGGCGTTCGGCCAATCGCGGCGAGTGCGCGCAGGCTTGCCGCATGCCTTACGACCTCGTGGCCGATGGCAGATTAGTGCCGCTCGGCGACCGGAAGTATCTGCTCAGCCCGCAAGACCTGGCCGGATTGGAGGTCCTGCCGGAGTTGGCTCGGATCGGTGTAGCCTCTTTGAAGATCGAGGGGCGGCTTAAATCTCCCGAGTACGTCGCCAACATCACCCGCATCTACCGCAAGGCCCTTGATCAGTTGGGACCGGTCACCGCGCAAGACCGCTATGACATGGAGATGGCCTTCTCGCGCGGGCTCTATACCGGGTGGTTTCACGGCACCAATAATCAGCAACTCGTCCATGCCCGCTTCGGCAAGAAGCGCGGCGTGTTCCTGGGCGAGGTCTCGCGGATCGAGGGCGAGCGTGTCTGCCTTAACCTGCAAGCCCCGCTGAAACCGGGCGATGGCGTCGTCTTCGACGCCGGCCATCCCGAGGCGGAAGAGCAGGGCGGGCGGGTGTACGAAGTCCAAAGGCTAAAGTCTAAAGTCCAAAGTCAACAAGCCGCGGAATTACACTTCGGGCGGGGGGACGTCGATTTCAGGCGCATTCATGTTGGAGACAAGGTCTGGAAGACGAGCGACCCCGAGTTGGAACGGCGCCTGCGNNCTGGCGGGCAAGCCGCTTACGCTGATCGCGCGTGACGAAGTCGGCCACGTAGTCCAACTCGATTCGGCGATGCCGCTCGCCCCAGCCGACAAGCAGCCGCTCCGGGCCGAGCGCCTGCGAGAGCAGCTTGGACGATTGGGGGGCACGCCGTTCAAACTAGGCGAGCTGAAGAACGCCCTGGCCGGCGACGTCCTGCTGCCCGTCAGCGAACTGAACCGCCTGCGCCGCGAGGTAGTGCGGGAACTGGAAACCCAACGCGCCCTGCCCAAAAGATGGAGCGTCGAATGTGGAGGGCGGAATGCCGAGGGTGGAATTGCGGACCCCACGCGTTCGCCCGTCATTCCGCACGCTGCACTCCGCACTCCGCACTTGATTGTCCTGGTGCGCGACCTTGGGCAACTCGACGCCGCCCTGCAATGCGGTGTGGAAACGCTTTACTGCGAATTCGAGGACCCCAAGAAGTATCGTGAGGCGGTCGTTCGCTTCCGCAGTTCCCCGCTCCGCACGGCGCAAGCCGAATGTTTCGTCGCTCCGCCGCGGGTCTTCAAGATGGGCGAGGAATGGACGCTCAAGCAGGTCCGCTCCAGCGAGGCAGATGGTTACCTGGTCCGCAATTACGACCATCTGGCCTTCTTCGCGAAAGAGCGGTGCATTGGCGATTACTCGCTCAACATCGCCAACCGGCTCACGGCGGATTATTTCAAGAACAAGTTCAGCCTGGAGCGCGTCACGGCCTCCTACGATTTGAACTTCACGCAGCTCGAAGCGCTCCTGCAAGCGGCGCCGCCGGAGTGGTTCGAGGTCACCATCCATCAGCACATGCCTATGTTTCACATGGAGCATTGCGTCTTCTGCGCATTTCTCTCGACGGGCACCGACTACACCAACTGCGGCCGCCCATGCGACAAGCACGACTTGAAGCTGCGCGACCGGGTAGGGGCGGAGCATCCGGTCAAGGCGGATGCCGGCTGCCGCAATACCGTCTTCAACGCGCTGGCGCAGACGGGCGCCGATTATGTCTCCCGCATGCTGGCCCTGGGCCTGCGCCATTTCCGCCTCGAGTTCCTGAATGAAACACCCGATCAGGCTGCGCAGACGATCGAGAAATACCGCCAGTTGCTGCGCGGCGAGATCACCGGCCCGCAGCTCTGGCGCGAATTGAAGCTGCTGAACCAACTCGGCGTCACCCGGGGGCAGATCGGCGCCCCGGCGCGGTCTTAGAGGAGGTAGCCGCCGACGTCAGTCGGCGCCGGTTTCAGTGTCGAAAGAATGCGTCGACTGACGTTGGCGGCTACTCAGTGTCGCCAGGCTTTTCATTCATCACTTCGCCGTCAGCGCATGAACTAGATTGAAATGGCTGGAGGGTTGGGCTAATCTGGCTGCGGATCGGTCGGGGCTCTTAAACAGTCTAATACTATGCTAGTCGTTCACGTTCAGGTTCATGTAAAGCCGGAGTATCTGGAGGCTTTCAAGCAGGCCACCATCGCTAACGCACGGGAGAGCATCAAAGAGCCGGGCATCGCCCGGTTCGATCTCGCCCAGCAGCAGGATGACCCGACACGATTTGTGCTCGTCGAAGCCTATTGCACCGCCGAGGCACCCGCCGCGCACAAGGGAACCCGGCACTACCTGACCTGGCGTGACACTGTCGCGCACATGATGGCCGAGCCCCGCGCCAGCGTGAAGTTTAGCAACCAGTTCCCGCAAGACGCCGACTGGTAAACCGGGGCATGAGATTTGAATTTGCGACAGCGGCCCGGGTCATCTTCGGCCCAGGCGTCTTGCGCGAGGTAGGCCCGCTCGCCCACGGATTTGGCCCCCGCGCCCTGGTGGTCACGGGCGCCAATCCTCAGCGCGCTGACCTGTTACTCTCCCTACTGCGCGAGCAGGGAGTCGCGGCCTTTACATTCCCAGTCCGCGGCGAGCCGGAGCTTGCGACTGTGCAGCGAGGGGTCGCGCTGGCGAAGCAGGAGAACTGCGGCCTGGTCATCAGCTTCGGCGGCGGCAGCGCACTGGACGCCGGCAAAGCCATTGCCGCGATGCTCGCCAACCCGGGCGATCTGCTCGACTACCTCGAAGTGATTGGCCGCGGCAAAGCATTGGCGGCGCCTTCCGCGCCTTTCATTGCGGTCCCGACGACGGCCGGCACCGGCTCCGAGGTCACCCGTAACGCGGTGCTCGCCTCGCCCGCGCATGGCGTCAAGGTGAGCTTGCGCAGCCCATACATGCTGCCGCGCGTGGCGGTCGTGGACCCGGAGCTGACTTACAATTTGCCGCCGGCGGTTACCGCCAGCACCGGCCTGGATGCGCTCACGCAACTCATCGAGCCTTACGTTTCGTGCCGCGCTAACCCGATGACCGACGCTTTGTGCGTGGAGGGGATGCGCCGCGCCGCGCGTTCATTGCGCGTGGCCTTCGCCGAGGGCCGCAACGCCGCCGCCCGGACGGATATGTCCGTGGCCAGTCTGTTTGGCGGGCTCGCGCTGGCCAATGCGGGGCTCGGCGCCGCGCATGGTTTCGCCGGACCGATTGGCGGCCAGTTCCCGGCGCCCCACGGCGCGGTCTGCGCTGCGCTATTGCCCCATGTGATGGAAGCGAACCTGTCCGCGCTCCGCCAACGCCTGCCCACGGCTGAAACATTGCAGCGCTACGAGGAGGTGGCGCGCCTGGTCACCGGCAGCGCCACCGCCACCGCCGAAGCCGGCGTTGCGTGGGTGAGCAAGTTGGTCGTGGACCTGGGCATCCCCAGCCTGGGCCACTACGGCCTTAAGCGGGAACACACGGCTGAATTGGTCGAGAAAGCTGCGCATGCCAGCAGCATGAAGGCGAACCCCATTGTCCTGACTCCTGACGAGCTGGCCGGAATCCTGCAACGCGCGCTCTGAATCCGGCGGCTAAGCCGAGGCCGCAGGCCCTTGAGAGGTTAAATGAGTTACCTGGGTTACATCGTTACACAGGCCCGTGCTGGGGGTCGCTCATGTAACCTATGTAACGAGGTACCTTTGTAACCTCAGTCGTTAAGCCACGCCGCCTTCGACCGTTGCTTGCTCATCCCTTAGGGCCTGACTGTCCAGCTCCGTGGCGCTGGGGATCGCCTGCGAGATGCCGTTCACCAGCCCGACCAATCCTCCGCGCACAAACGAAACCGACTTCGGGACGAACCGGTTGGCGCCGGTCTTAATCGCGCGGTCGAGCGCCTTGGGATCGCCCGAATCCGTCCACACAAATACCTTCAGTGAACCAAGCTCGGAATGTTGGCGAATCCAGGCAAGAACCTCAAAGCCGTCAATGCCCGGCAGGGAGAGATCCAGCAAGACGAGTTGGGGAAAAGGATGTGCCTCGCGATTGGCAAACGGACCTTCCCCCTGCAAATAGGCCAGCGCCTGTTCGCCATCCCGCACGATGTGAAAAGAAACGGCGTCCGGCGCCGTCCGGGCAGCGACCTGTAGCAACTCCACATCGTCCGCATTGTCTTCGACCACCAGGATGTTCTTGGTACGACTTCGCTCTTTTGCAAACACAGAGCACCATGCCACATTATTCCCGCCCGGCAACCCCCCTACCACGACTTTATTTGGCCAGCCGCCTCACGGTCCGAGCTCGAGCTAGCTGCAGCCCTGAAGCCGAAGAGGTGCGCAGGTGCCCACCCTTGACATCATTCCGGAGACTGTTAGCGTCGCACTTGTGAGTGAACCATCTACACCAGCTCCCACTAAGCCGGACCTGGAGAAGGTTGCCAAGCGCGCCCAGGATCCGCTGGCCGCTAAGGGGACGCCTGTTCCTGCCCCTCCAGCGCCGCCCCCCTTAAACATCCCGCAGCTCATTGACCACACCATTTTGCGAGCCGACACCAGGAGGACGGACATCGAACAACTCTGCCGGGAGGCGCGCCAGCACAAGTTCTACTCGGTCTGCGTGAACCCGACCTGGGTATCGCTCGCGCGCCAACTGCTGGATGGATCGGACGTGAAGGTTTGTTGCGTCGTCGGCTTCCCGCTGGGCGCGACGCTACCGGAGACCAAGGCCATGGAAGCCCGCGCCGCGATTCGGCAAGGGGCGAACGAAATCGACATGGTCATCAACGTCGGCGCGCTCAAGAGCGGGGATGATGCACTCGTGCTCCGCGACATCCGCTCGGTCGTCGAGGCCTGCCGGGACGGCAGCGCCAAGTGCAAGGTGATCCTGGAGACCTCGCTGTTGACTAACGAGGAGAAGACCCGCGCGTGCGAACTGGCCATCAAGGCCAGGGCCGACTTTGTGAAGACCTCAACCGGGTTCAGTACCGGCGGGGCGACCGTCGAAGACGTGGCCCTGATGAGCCGGCTCGTGCGCGAAAAGGGTCTCGGGGTAAAAGCGTCGGGTGGCATTCGTTCCCTGGCCGACCTGCGGCGGATGGTGCAAGCCGGCGCAACTCGCATCGGTACCAGCAGCGGCATCAAGATTCTGCAGGAAGCCGCCGGCTAAGCCGTCAGCTCGGGCGGCGCAAAATACCAGGCGCGAGTCCTGCCAACGCCCTGGACGCCCTCTGTGAAGAAATCCGTTACGGGCCCGAATTCTGCCCCTGCACCGGCTTGAGCGACGACTTTGTTGAACTCGACGTGGTGTCAGGTTGATGCTCGCAGGGACGCTCATCCTTCCGAGAGTGACTTTTCAGGTGACTATTGGCGCGCATCCGCTACACCTGATGGGGATGAGACTGATCGCGTGCATTCTAACATGCGTGGTTCCGCTGCTGAGCGGCGGGGCTGAAATCCCGGAACCCATCCTGCCGGCGGGAGTTGGGGTGAACATTCACTTCGTGACCGGCCAGGAAAAGGACCTCGACCTGATTGCGGGCGCGGGGTTCAAGTTTATACGGATGGACTTTGGCTGGGAGGCAATTGAGACCAGCAAAGGGCAATACAACTGGGCCAATTACGATGAACTGCTGGCAAACCTGGAGAAACGCGGCTTGCGGGCGATCCTCATTCTTGATTACTCGCATCACCTTTATGAGGACTCGGTGACGAGCCCGCACCCGATTACCGGCCAGGCGCATAAGACGATCTCGTCGCCGCAACACCCGGAGAGCATTGCGGCATTCGCGCGCTGGGCGGCAGCCTCGGCCAAGCACTTCCAAGGGCGGCACGTGCTGTGGGAAATCTGGAACGAGCCCAACGGCGATTTTTGGAGTCCCAAGCCCAATGCCCAACAATACACGACACTGGCCCTGGCTACGTGCAAAGCGATCCGTGAAACGGAACCACAGGCGACGATCATCGGCCCCGCCTCGTCCGGGTTCCCGTGAGAGTTCCTGGAGACCTTCCTGAAGTCCGGCGTGCTGGAGTATCTCGACGCCGTGAGCGTGCATCCTTATCGCAACCCGAAGAACCCGCCGGAGACGGCCGCCAGCGATTACCAGAAGCTGCGGACGCTGATCGAGCGCTACGCCCCGCCGTCCAGGAAGGACCCAATCCCGATTCTCAGCGGCGAGTGGGGCTATTCGACGCATAATCACGGAGTGTCGCTCGAGACGCAGGGCGCGTTCGCGGCGCGGCAGCAGCTTGTCAACCTGCTCAACGGCGTGCCGCTGTCCATCTGGTACGACTGGAAGAACGACGGCCCGGACGCGAACGAGAACGAGCACAACTTTGGCACGGTCCTGTCCGACCTGCAGCCCAAACCTGCGTACGTGGCAATTAAGACGCTGACCCGCGAACTGTCGGGCTATCGCCTTGCCCGGCGCATCGCCTTGCCCGGCGACAAGGACTACGTGCTACTCTGCACGAACCCAGCAGCCGGACAGAAGCTGGCCGCCTGGACGCTGGGCGAGCCGCATGCCGTCAGTCTCGAAATCAGCCTCAAGGGAGGAACGAAGCCGACGGCAGTGAGTGGGAAGGGGGACCCGTTGACGCTGAAGCTTGAGCCGGGCCGGCTGTGGCTGGACCTCGCGTCCTTGCCCCATTACGTCTCACTTGGGGAAGCCTCTTTGAAGTGAACTATTCAACGATCCGCGAATGCTTTCCAACCTGGGCCGAGCTGCCCGTTGTTAATTCGCGTGCATTCGCGCAATTCGCGGATGCTTCTTCTTGGGCGCGCCCCTACTTCTTCCCCTCCAGGGGCACGGCGCAGATAACGCGCGTGCCGTGGGGTCCCTCGCCATTTATGTCCAGCGACGCCCCAATCAGATTGGCGCGATAGTTCATAATCCGCAATCCCATCCCCGTCGAGTGGCCTTCCAGGTCCGGGAAAGGCAGCCCGTCGTTGTGGACCGTGAGAATAATTTCCCCCGAGCCCTTGGCGAGGCTAATGCCGACGGCTTTGGCTTGGGCATGTTTGATGGCATTCGTGACCGCCTCCTGGGTGATTTTATACAATTGGCTGACGACGTTTGACTCCAGCGGCGGAATGTTCCCCGCAACTTCAACCCGGCAGGAAATCTTGAACAGCTTCTCCGCGTGCCGAGCCAGGCCGTCGAGGGCGGTCGGCAAATCGTCCCCTTTCGGGTCCAAGGTGGCAAGGTCATGGGCCAGGTCGCGGGCGCGGTTCATGGCCTGCTGGACGAGGTGGTAGATCCGGGCGGCGTCCGAGGTTTCACGGGAACGCCGCTTGGCCAGTTTGAGTTCCAACCCTTTGGCCATGAGCGCCAGGGCGGAAAGCTGCTGGCCAAGATCATCGTGCAAATCGAGGCCGATGCGCCGCCGTTCGCTTTCCGTGATCTCGAGCAGTTCGCATTCGAGGCGCCGGCGCGCGGCGCTGGCGGCCTGCAGCTTGGCGTTGGCGGTCTTGAGCTCGGCGGTGCGCTCTTGCACGCGTACTTCCAACTCCTCATAAATGCGCCGCAAGGCTTCCTCCGCGCGTCGGCGCTCGCGCCGGACTTCGGCCTCGCGCAACTCGCGCTCGATTGCCGCGCCGAGCCGCGCCAGCTTGTCTTTCATCACGTAATCGTGAGCGCCGGCTTTCATGGCGGCGACCGCGGTCTCCTCCGTAATGAAGCCGGAAACGATGATGAACGGCAGGTCCAGCCCCTTCTCTTTGACCAACGCCAGCGCGGCAAGGCCGTCGAAGCTCGGCAGCCGATAGTCGGCGATGACAAGGTCCCAGTTGTGCCGCTCCAGCGCGGAACGCAGCGCTTCCGGAGTCTCCACCCGGTGGCAGACGGGGGCGTAGCCAGCGCGCCGGATTTCGATTTCCAGCAACACCGCGTCGTCGTCCGAATCCTCGATCAGCAATACCTGGAGCGGCCGCTTCACCATTTGAGAAGACAATAACCCGCGCTGCCCTGCGGGGCCAGTGAATTGACCGGACTGCATGGGGTAAAGACCCCATTTATCGAATTTCGGCGCTTGCGCCCCTCCCGCGACCGCCCCATATTGCGCGCGACATCCAAAAGAAAGTATGAATAGACCTATTCGTGTTGCTATTACCGGCGCCGCCGGCCAAATCGGTTATTCCCTCCTGTTCCGCATCGCCTCGGGGGCGATGTTCGGCGAGCACCAGCCCTTGATTCTGCACCTGATTGAAATCCCGCCGGCAATGCCGGCCTTGCAGGGCCTGGTGATGGAACTGGAGGACGGCGGCTTTCCGCTGCTCAAGGGCGTCGTCGCGACATCCAATATCGAGGAAGGCTTTCGCGACGTGAATTGGGCGCTGCTCGTCGGCAGCGTGCCACGCAAGCCCGGCATGGAACGCAAGGATCTGCTCGGCGTCAACGGCAAGATCTTCGTCGGCCAGGGCCAGGCGCTGCAGAAGAACGCCGCCGCGGACGTGCGCATCCTGGTGGTGGGCAATCCCTGCAATACGAATTGCCTGATCACCATGCACAACGCGCCGAACATCCCGCGGGACCGGTTCTTCGCCATGACGCGCCTGGACGAGAATCGCGCCAAGGCGCAGCTTGCCAGGAAGGCCGGCCTGGACGTCACCGCGGTCACCAATGTTTGCATCTGGGGCAACCATTCCTCCACCCAGTATCCGGATTTCTACAACGCGAAGATCAAAGGCAAGCCCGCTCCGCAAGTGATCACGGACGAAGCGTGGCTGAAAGGCGAGTTCATCACCGCGGTCCAACAGCGCGGCGCCGCGATCCTCAAGGCGCGCGGAGCGTCGAGCGCCGCGAGCGCAGCCGTCGCCATCGTGGATACCGTGAGCACTATCCTCCGACCAACCCACGCCAGCGATTGGCACAGCCTCTGTGTCTGCTCCGACGGCAGCTACGGGGTCGAGCCGGGCCTCATCAGTTCGTTCCCCATCCACAGCAACGGGCACGAGCTGGAAATCGTGCAGGGCCTGCCGATCAATGACTTCAGTCAGGCCAAGATCGACCTCACGGTCAATGAACTGAAAGAAGAGAAGGCGATGGTGGGTGAGCTATTGCGGGGGTGAGGAACGGCTTGCGCGTCCCGCGAGCCATGTGTGACATCGAACACCATTAGCAGGCTCCTGGCGCAGTTGAACCTAAAAAGAGCAGTTGACCAACCGCAAAGAGCACAAAGAACGCAAGGAAGGGTACTTGGGAAAGCGTTGGGCGTCACCCGAGAGGTGAGCGTGTCCGTTTGCCCAACCGCCTGTCTCTCTTTGAGCTCTCTGCGGTTAAACTGCTCCGTTTAGGTTGAAGCGCTGAACGAAGCTTCCGTCGCAATGGGGTTGCGCCAGAGGGTCACTCAAGTGGGGTGATGGGAAGAACCGGTAATTGCTGCCGTGCACGATCCCAATTGTCACGCAGCTCCTGCAAATGAAATCGGCTAACCTCGGGCATGTGACGCTTCGGTTGGTCGGCCTGTGATCTCCTCATAGGCCGCATCAGGACAAATCTCGATGTTCTCCGACCAGGCAATCTGACCATATTGGCCAAGGTGAACCGTGCGAAAGAACGCTTCGTCAGAGAGCGCGGCAAAGACCCCGCGTCCGACATTGGCGGAAAGATCAACGACCCCCTCGGCTCCGTCCGCGTACGTCAGATGAATTCGGTAGCCCGGCAGTGCCTCTACATGAGTCGGCCTGATCATGGAACAAATGTGCCGTGCCAGGCATCGGAATGCAAGTGCGAAAGTCCCGCCAACCGCAAGGAGGACCGCTCGTAACTGGTCGTCGGAGGGCGCGTCGAGGTCCAGCAAAGGCTCCTGGCGCAGTTGAAGCGCTGAACGAAGCTTCGCGAACAGGGGGCAGCCACCGGTTTGACCTGTTCCCCTTTCTCTCGCGAAGGTGACGTTGTTGCGAATTCCGCATCAGGCACGTCTTGGTCGAGCAGGAACGTCACGCACTGGCTTCGGCCATCTGGCGGGCGATCAGGTAATCCACCTCGGCCAAATGATCCTCATAATAGGCGAGGCATTCATAGACCTGGGCTCGGGTTAACCCGGGCAATTGGCGCGTCACCGAGTCCACGGTCTCGCCATTCTGCACAGCCCAACCACATCGTGAACGGCTATCCGGCTCCCCTCCACGCGCGCATGGCCACCGCACACTCCCGGCGTCCGGGTAATGTATCGGTACGTCTCGACTGCCGTCTTCATGGACCCAGCATACTAACTCTGGCCCCCCAGCGCAAGTTCGCCCCATGCTCCATGCTCCATGCTCAACATCATTGCAGCGGCCGGAGCACCATTTCGTCGAACTGCCTGACGGACACGATCTTCGTTCGGCCAACCTTTCCGGCCTCGGCGAAATCCAGGTCCCCCGTGATGAAAAAGTCCGCGTCAGCAGCCAAGGCGCAAGCCAGGAATTTGGCATCCTTAAAGTCCCGGGGAAAAGAGACCGGAACGTCCGCAGGCCATTCTGCGACAGCAGAGCGAAAGCGGTCGTCCCACTGAGCCAGCACGGGCTCCGGCAGCCCAAACTTTGGCCGGCGCAGGCCTTCGCGGTATTCAGTTAGAATCTCCTGTGAAGCCACCCATTAAAAATCCGGGCGGGCGATGATGAAGAGGATCACCCGCTCGGGCAGTCGGTCGCGGAGGATGGCGGAGACGACGACATTGGTGTCAACAACGACCCTCATTTGCCGGCGCGGTAGGCGGCGATCTCAGTGGCAATGTCGGCGTCGGTGGTTCGCTCCACCACAGGCAAGGCTTGAGTTTGGCGCGCGAGGCGTTGCCATTCGGCAGACTCGTCTGGCGCACTTCCGCGCCGGCTCAAGTATTCCACAAAACTCAACGCCTCCGACTGCAGGCTGTCAGGAAGTGCTTTTGCTTTCTCGCAGATCAAATCGACCGTGCTCATAGGCCAAAGGTAGCGTGATCCTGGTGCGGGCTCAAACTTCACGGCAATCCCCGGCAGGGGCGAATGAGAAGGTTATGTTCTGGCGCTAGTCGGGCTGGCGAACAAAGCGGCCAAGCTTCCGCGCGATTTGAGCGGTGGGGAGAAACAACGTATAGCATTCGCCAGGGCGCTGGTTGGCAAGCCTGGCCTTTTGCTGGCGGACGAACCGACTTCACAGCTCGACTCACACGCAGCCGAGGCCGTGGCAGGACAGATTCGATATAGTGTGCGGGAATACGGCTGCGCCGCCCTTATCGCCACGCACGATGCGCGGCTCCATGCGGTGGCGGACCGCATTTGCACGATCAGAGAAGGGAGATTTGATGAGTGAACAAATGAACTGGTCTGTTTTGGTGGTGGTTTGCGGGTTCGTTTTGCTCGCCGGTGCCGCTGAGGTTGCCAAGCCGGCCAGCTCGAAGCTCATTTGTGTTGGACGCATTGAACCCGTGGATGGAGAGGTTGAGCTTTCTGCGCAAATGTCCGGCACGCTGACTGCCGTCCTCGTAAAGGAAGGCGACTGGGTAACCAACGGCACTATACTGGCGGAGGTGGACGCGCGCCGGGAGAAGGCGGCTGTGGACCTGGCGGCGGCAAAGCTGGCCCGGGTAAAGGTTGGCAATGGCAAGGAGGAGATTGCTGCCGCTGAAGCCAACCGCGAGGCGGTTGCGGCTGAACTGGCGTTTGCCGAGGAGGAGTATCAGCGCGCGATCAAACTGCGCAAGGAGCTTGTTTTTGCTGAGGACGAACTGGATAAGCGTCGTCAGCGGGCGGCGACGCTGCAAAAGCAGGTGGTGAGCGCGGATAAGCAGGTGGAGGCGCTGAAGCGCGGGCCGCTGCCTGAGGAGGTCGCGCTTGCCGAAGCCGAAGCCGGGGCCGCGCGCACGGCTTATGAGTTGCGACTCGTGCGAGCGGTGTCGGATGGCGCCGTGCTGCAGCTCTATCGCCACGCCGGGGATGTTGTCTCGGTCAACTTTCCCACCCCCGTTCTCCGGATGGCGAATACGCGTCGGCTGCGGGCGCGAGTTGAGGTCAACGAACAGGACGTGTATCGGCTTAAGCAAGGGATGTAAGGCGAGTTTACCACCTTCGGGGCGAGCACGGCCGGCGGGCGATTGGTGGTGAAAACGATCCTGCCGTCGTTCTCGCCGCGAAGACTGTTCGAGCCGGACTCGACAGCTCGCATGGACACGCGCACGCTCCAGGTGCTGGGTGAGGTTGTTGGCGATGCCCCGGTTTATTCTGGCCAGCGGGTGACGGTGACTTTCACTTGCGAATAGCAGGTGGCTCCGGTCGAGGGAGGTGGATAGCGGCGCGGAGCGCAATGGCCTGCCCGGCCGGAGAGCTAGTGTGGTGTCTCACAATTAGAATTACCTTTCGGGTGGACTCAAAAGCGGCAGAGGACAGCCGCACTCCAAGACGCTTCGCGTTTTCCGGCGCATAAGTGGGCGCGCTAGCGTCTTGGAGTGCGGCTGTCCTCTGCCGCTTTGGCCCGCAAATGTATGTGTAATTCTGAGACGCCACACTAGAAGCACCGGGGGACAGAGATTACGGGGGTGATCTGGAGTTGGCTTTTGACCTGGATGAGAACCGGGCCGAGGTGCTGGCGCTGGTCAGAAAGTACCGGGACCAGGAAATGGACTTGGCCGACGCCTGCGTGGTCAGAATGAGTGAGCTGTACGAGGATTCGGTGGTTTACACAGTGGACCGGAAGGACTTCATCGTTTATCGCCGGCAGGGGCGGCGGCCGGTGCGCTGCATCTTTCCAGACTAAAGTGGACTGGCCGCAGGCCGGTTCAGGTCAGGCTCCCCAATTGCCAGCAGGTTCTTGTTGAAAAACAAGGGCACTTGCCCGAGCCTCAGGCGAAGAACTTGCTGCGTAGTGCCTGATATGAGACGAGCTGCCAAACCCGAGCGTCGGTGCCGTCGCTGCCCTTTTTGCGCGCCTTCAGGACAATGTCTTGACCGCACCATCAAGAGCGGGCGGTGCGGCGATTGGATCTGGTTTGTGCGCTATAGCAAACAGATTCGCCGGCGTTACCTGCGTCCCCGCGACCCGCGCATACCCGCGCAACTGCGCTCCCGAGCCCGGCTCAGCGCCGCCTCCAGAAAATACAGCTACTCCCTGACCGAGAAACAGCGGGACGCCTGCATCGCCGCCGGGGCCAAATTGCGGAGCCGTCCCCGCTTGGGCCAGTCCGGTCCGCTCACCGGGCAGCAGTATTCAATTCGCAGACAATACGCGTTACAGAAAGCACATGGTAGCGCAATAAAGACCGCACTTGCACCACAACTCCTTCAATCGCCGAAGGTTAAGCCCACTACATGGGAGCCTCGCCGGGGTTTGTCCAGGGTTACGCCGGACCGCCGCCGTCTGAGCACGGGGCGCGCGAGCCGCCTGCGCGGGGGAAGATCCATCAAGTCAAGCTTCCCAGCCGCACGAGGCGCAGCACGGGCTCGCCGGCCTCGCGGGATTGGCCGAGGTCCACTTCGAACTCCGCCACCCAATCGTTATGCTCCTGCGGGTCCACCAGCATCTGCTGGACTCGCCAAGCACGGTTACCTTCGGCGGGGAGCACGTAGGTGTGGCGGATATTCCGGGCGTTCGGATCGAGGCAGATCCGCTCATGTTCGGCGTGGTAGGCGTCCAGTGACTGCTTGAGCCGCTCTGGAGTCCAGGGCTGGCCGTCGAGGTCTTGCGGTGAGGAAAGATTTGCTATGGCCGGCTCGTAATCCTGATTCACCAGGCCGCGCAGGAAAGTGAAGACCCGGTTGCGGATGGCGGCGGTGAAGGCCTTGGTGTCGCGGGTAATGTCGGCGGCGGCTTTTTCGGCGCCGGGCGGGCGCACTTCTTTGGTTTCGGCGCGCTGGAAACTGGGGTTACGCAGCTTCTCCCACTCGTCGAGCAGGCTGGAATCGATCTGGCGGATCATGGTGCCCAGGTAAAGTTCCATTTCCCGCACGGCGTCGTTCTTGGCGGCGTCGGGTACGGTTTGGCCGAGGACCTTAAAGACGCTGTTCAGGTGCCGCAGCAGGACGCCTTCGGCCCGCTGGAGTTCGTAGTCGCGGATGTAATCGGAGAATGAGCGGAACGACTCGAACATCTCCCGCGCGATGGACTTGGGCCGGATGTTCTCCTGGCCCACCCACGGATGTTTGTCCGCAAAGGCGTTGAAGGTGGAATAGACGAACTCGCGGTTCGGCTTGGGGTATTCCAGCTTTTCCAACTCCTCGATTCGCTCGTCGTATTCGATCCCTGCCATCTTCATCTCTGCCATCTTCTGGCTCTTGAGCTTGTCGAGTTGCTTGCGGAGGATGATGTCTGGGTCTTCCAGGATCGACTCCACAAGGGTGAGCAGGACCAGCGGATAGTCGGGCGCCTGCGGGTCCACCAGCGGGAGGGTTTCCAATAGATACAAGGACAGGGTCTGGTCCATCGAGAAGTCGTCCTGCAGCTCAATGTTGACGCGCAGCTTCGGAGCGCGGCTGTCCCCAGCCGCAGCGTTGCCGGCATCCGGACCTGCTGCGGCTGGGGACAGCCGCGCTCCGGGGGGCACAATTTCAATGATCTTGCGCTCGAGGAGCGAGCGGAAGAGTTGCCAGGCGCGTTTGACGTGGGCCTTCTTGGCCTTGGGCGACTCGTGGCAGCGGACGATCAACTGCTGCATGGCGCGGCAGCCGTCGCCTTTCCGGCTGAGCACGTTCAACAGCATCGCGTGCGTGACCCGGAAGCGTGAAGTCAGGCGCTCAGGCTGGGCGGCGATCAGGCGCAGGAACGTGTTCTTGTCCCAGTTGACGAAGTTCCTCTCTGGAGGCTTGCGTTTGACGGCCTTCTTGCCGCCCCGCGCGGCCTTCCCTTCGAGCTTAAGGTTCTCGACCATGTGTTCAGGCGCCTGGGCTACTACCCAACCGCGGTCGTCGAACCCTTTGCGCCC
>PLZQ01000372.1 GCA_003152225.1 Limisphaerales bacterium
GTGGGGGCGAAATCCCCCACGCCCGACCCGATTCGAATGCAAAAGACGGCCCCGGCGCTCCGCGCCATCCCAACGCGGCGTGGCGCTTCGCTTCCCGCCGCACTCCAAATCCTGTGGCTGCGACGCGAGCACCCGCGGGGAACAGGCGCGGGCGGACCTTGATAAGAGTGATGGTGAATGTCTTGTAATTGCGACTGGTTCGGGACACAAATACGTCGTTGAACCTGGATAACACCACGTCGAACCTGCGAACTAGAAAGAACGAAATATGCCACTTAAACACAGACTCTGCCCGGCTCTGCTGTTGTTGCCCATGATTGCTTGCGGCGCCGCCCCCAAACTGCCGGGGGTCAGCGCGGCGATGCAATCCGACCTCGCGGCCAACGACCGTTCCGGCTCGGTCACCGTCGTCGTAACGAAAGACAAGGTGGTGCACCTCGAAGCGATGGGGCTGGCTGACCTGGCTGCGAAGACGCCGATGCGCCCTGATTCTGTGTTCTGGATCGCCTCGATGACGAAGCCGGTCACGGCCGTCGCTATCCTGATGCTGCAGGATGAAGGCAAGCTCAACGTCGCGGACCCGATCGCAAAGCACATTCCCGCCTTTGCCGATCTCAAGACGCCTTCCGGCCAGCCGGCCAACCTGACCATCGCCCAGGCCCTCACACACACCTCCGGTCTTGGGGAAGGGGACACCGCCGCCATACGCCAGGCTCATACGCTGGCCGAGCTGGTGCCGCTGTTCCTGGCCGCGCCCATGCAATACGAACCCGGCGCGAAATGGCAATACACCCAGTCCGGCATCAACGTAGCGGCGCGCATCGTGGAGATCGCCAGCGGCCAGTCCTTTGATGCATTCGTGCAAACACGCATCCTGAATCCGCTCGGCATGAAGGACACGACCTTTTATCCGGAAGGGGAAAGGGCCGCCCGCCTTGTTGTCGGCTATAAGAAAAGCCAGGCGACTGGCGAGCCGGAGGCCGTACGTCTGCCGGCCAGCTTCGGCGTGCGGGGACATCCTCCGCTAGGAAACGGCGGCCTGTATTCCACCGGGCCCGATTACGCCCGCTTTTGCCAGATGCTGTTGAACGGCGGTGAACTGAACGGCAAACGGTACCTGAGCCCAGGGGCGCTCAAGCTGATGATGACCGTCCAGACCGGTGAGTTGCCCACGGGATTCCTGCAATCGGCGGAGTACGGCCAGCGCGGCACCAATTATGGTTGGGGCATTGGCACGTGCATCTTGCGCGCGCCGCACCCGGGTGTGGCGGCGATGCTTTCGCCTGGCACCTTCGGCCATGGCGGAGCGTGGGGCACCCAGGCGTGGATCGACCCGGTGCGCGGCGCCGCTTACGTCCTCATGGTGCAGCGCCCCAACGCCGGCAATGCTGACGCGAGCGATGTCCGCCGCGCGTTTCAACAAGCCGCCGCCGATGCGTTAAAGGAGCAACCGTGAAAGCCCCGGTCGTTCTTCAGCCGCCTGGCGCGGTTGTGTGGTTTATGAAACATAGTAATGGTGCCTGGTTGTTGGCCGGCCTCGTCCTGTCGTTGATGTGTCCGGCGGTTCGCTCATCCCTGGCGGCCCCGGTTAAAGACAACGGGGCTCAGGTCGAGGATGGGCGGCTGAGTTTGTGGTATCGCGCACCGGCAAAGAAATGGACCGAGGCCTTGCCCGTCGGCAATGGCCGGCTGGGCGCGATGGTGTTCGGCGGCTCGGAGCGCGAACAGTTCCAGCTCAACGAGGACACCCTTTGGGCGGGCGGCCCTTACACACCTGACAATACGAATGCGCTGACCGCTTTGCCGGAGGTCCGCCGGCTGGTGTTCGAGGGCAAATACGACGAGGCAGCGCGCTTGATAGATCGCTCCGTAATGGCCAGGCCGCTGGGCCAGATGCCGTATCAGACCGTTGGCGATTTGTTCCTGGATTTCCCGGCGCCCGCGTCGCTGGCGGATTATCGCCGTGATCTCAATCTCGACACGGCTATTGCCAGCGTCAGCTACACGATCAACGGGATCACCTTCCGGCGGGAGGTCTTTGCGAGCCCGGTGGACCAGGTGATTGTGGTGCGGCTCACCGCGGATAAGCCCGGGCAGGTTACCTTCGTCGCGGGGATGAAGACGCCGCAGCGCGCGACCCTTGCTACCGAAGGTGCCGACGCCCTGGTGATGAGAGGCGTCAATGGCAGCGCGAACGGCATCAAGGCCGCGCTGAAGTTTGAGGCCCGGGTCCGGGTGCTGGCGCAGGGCGGCAAAACCATTGCCGGCACGAATACGATTTCCGTCAGCGGGGCGGATTCGGCGACCTTGTTGATTGCCGCCGCCACCAGCTACAAGAGCTTCCAGGATGTGAGCGGCGATCCCGAGGCCGTCGTGAAAAAGCAGGTCGCCGCCGCAAGCAAGAAACCCTATGCCCGCCTGCGGGAGGCGCATGTAGCGGAGCATCAAAGGCTCTTTCGCCGTGTGGAGCTGGACCTTGGCCAGACTGCCTCAATGAAGCTGCCAACGGATGAGCGCATCGCGCATTTCGCCGAGGGCAACGATCCGCAACTGGCGGCGCTGTATTTCCAATTTGGCCGCTATCTCTTGATCTCCAGTTCGCGGCCCGGTTCCCAGCCGGCGAATTTACAGGGCATCTGGAATGATTCGATGAGCCCCCCGTGGGGCGGCAAATACACCATCAACATCAACACCGAGATGAATTACTGGCCGGCTGAGACGTGCGCCCTGGGCGAGTGCGTGGAGCCCCTCACCGCGATGGTGATGGACTTGACCCAAACGGGAGCGCGCACGGCCAAGACCATGTATAACGCCCGCGGCTGGGTGGTGCACCACAACACCGATCTGTGGCGGGCGGCAGCGCCGATCGACGGCTCGTTCTCCGGCATCTGGCCTTTGGGCGGCGCGTGGCTTTGCCAGAATCTGTGGGAACACTATTTGTTCAGCGGCGACAAGCAATACCTGAAGCGCATCTATCCCGCTCTGAAAGGCGCGGCAGAGTTCTTCCTCGATACGCTGGTGGAGGAGCCCACGCATCACTGGCTGGTGACCTGCCCTTCGCTCTCGCCGGAGAATGGCCATCCCGAGGGCCGCACCAGCGTCTGCGCCGGGCCGGCGATGGACATGGAAATCCTGCGCGACTTGTTCGCCAACTGCATTCAGGCTGCGCAAACCCTGGGCGTTGACCAGGCATTGGCGGCGCAAATCGCCGGGGCCCGTCAACGTCTCGCCCCGCCTCAAGTCGGCGCCGCGGGGCAATTGCAGGAATGGCTGAAGGATTGGGACATGGAGCCGGGAGTGGATTTGCACCACCGTCACGTCTCGCATCTTTACGCACTCTACCCCAGCGCCCAGATTGACGTGCGCAAGACGCCCGAACTGGCGGCGGCGGCCAAAAAGTCCCTGGAGGTTCGGGGCGATAAGGCAACCGGCTGGGCGACCGCCTGGCGCTTGAACCTGTGGACCCGTCTGGACGATGGCGACCACGCATACCGCATTCTGGATTTCCTGCTAAGCCCGGAGCGGACTTACCCCAACATGTTTGACGCGCATCCGCCGTTCCAGATTGACGGCAACTTCGGCGGGTCGGCCGGCATCGCCGAGATGCTGCTCCAAAGCCAGAGCGGCGAGATCGAACTACTCCCGGCGCTGCCCCGGACCTGGCAGGCTGGAAGCGTCCAAGGCTTGCGCGCCCGAGGCGGATTCGCCGTGGACATCGCATGGCAGAATGGAAAGCTGAGCAGCGCCTCGATCAGCCGTACCGCCGCCACGGAAACCTGCACCGTGCGCTACGGACAAAAGACCATCGCTTTGCGCCTGAAGGCGGACCAGACCAAGCGCCTTACCAGTGAGCTTGAAGAGGCAAGCAATTGAGAATGCGGCTGACTCGAATTGATTTGGTGGGCCGCGAGAGTAATCAGGGTTCGCCTGGCGACAGCGTCAGACTCTCACGGGGATATGCGCAGCCGCCAGAAGTTGGACGCAGGTGACTGCAGCAACGGGGCGGGTGCGGGACTGGCGACTGCGCAGTGGAGAAAGCCTGTCATGAGAACCAGCACCAGAAACCGAAAAACACGCGCCTTCACGTGTTAATCATGCCCACCCGTTCAATTGAAGGCAAGCTAATGAACGCGCAGCCCCGGGCTGCCGAGCAAGTGTTCCGACGGCCACCTCGATCAGCTCTGGTATGTGCTCGACGCCCCCCGTTACCATCCGATTCCGCTCGTTCTCCTTTGGCTTTGGGGTGGCTTTGGAGTCGCAATCGGTTGGCTATCAGCACGCATTGGGGTGGCTTTGACCGGTATTTCTGCATTCTGCATTCTTCCTTCTGCCTTCGCCTGGGGTGGCTTTGGGTGGCTTTGCCGCCTCCGCCGCCGTTCGATGTTGGATGTTGGATGTTGGATGTTCGTTGTTCCGCGTTTGATGCCCTGGGCCTTCAGTATCCGGCACCCCCCAGATATGCGTGGTTTTCACGCATCCGTCGCGTGTTCACTAGGAGTTCACTAGGTGTTGTATAGGGAACCACTAGGTACCCTATAGGGAATGGCTAGGGGATAGCTAGTTGTACGCCGGGGATACGGTAGGGATCCACTAGCGAACTGCAGTGTCCGCGTCGAGCATTGAGGCAATTTCCGCGCACTGTGCCAGATTGGCACACTCATTGTGCCATTTTGGCACGCTTTCGGGGCGGCGGAGGGGGTCCGGGCAGCCGAGAACATTAACGTCAAGCCGCTGGAAGACAGGGGCTGCATGACGCCATCATGTCGGCCGGAGCTGGAGCGCGGTACGGGCGCCCACCGGGACTACGGGCTGCTTGGTGAGCAGGTGTTCAACGCGCTGGGCGACACCCTGGCCGTCATTACGGTCACCGATTCCGCGCTTTAACCTCTCCGCCTCGAACGGGGAGAGGGCCAGGGTGAGGTGTCGAAATCTCCATTTGGCGAGGCGGTTGCTGGCGGACGTGCTGCGCAACGACTCTCAACCCTCAACTATCAACTCTCCCTCACCCGCGCAGCACCCAGTGCATGCAGGCAGCCCAAAAGCGCCGTCCTGTCAGTTTATCCGTTTCAATATCAATCTCCGCTCCATTGGTAATCGTAGCCAGCCGGAGGATCGTAGCAACACGACGTAGTGCTGAAGCTCGAGTTCCAATAGATTTTGACATAGCTAAGGTGCCCATCTACGAAACTGACGATGTTCTTGGCATCGTTAACTCCGTTCTGCGCGTAAGGCAGTTTCTGTGGTTGATGCCAGGACCAAGGGAAGATCGCCGGGAATTCCGCAAGGAGAACCGTTTTGACCGGGTTTTTTATCGAGGGTTGTTTCCGCCCAAAAACGCCAGGAAAAGAAGGCTCGTTTAGGTAAGCGGGCGGCGGGTAGGGGCTGCCGTTCGCGCCATTAAATCCATAACTCGAATAATCGGAATCGGATTGGTCATGCAAGCTCCGGGCGTCATACGCCATGCTGGGGACATCATAGTAGAAGGTGTCCGCCGGGCAAGCGAACACCTTGTCCTGCGGCGACGATGCCCCGTGGAGTCCGACATAGTTTTTTACCAGCCGCTTGTAAAAGATTGCCCAATGATTGGTTTCTATGTCCCAGCCGGTCACATTCGGCGCGGCAGGCAAAGTGCTGGCGTTTTCTCCAGCATATTGCTGGATGCCGAGGTTGATCTGCCGCAAATTGCTTATGCAATTCGTCCGCCGCGCCGCCGCTTTTGCGCGAGACAAAGCCGGCAACAACAATGCGGCGAGAATGGCGATGATGGCGATGACCACCAGCAGTTCGATTAAAGTAAACGCCAAATCGCGGCGATGGCCCGGCGAAGGGCTTTTGGAGCGGTCAAAGGGCCTCGCCGTTAAGGCGGTCTTTGTTTTCATTCAATGCTACGGACTTACCACGCTAGTAATACGCAAGCGAGCCGGAAAGGGTTACAGCGAAAGGCCCACGTGAAAGGTCCTTTTGGGATTCCCTGTAACCAAAGGGCTTCGAGAAGCGTAAAGTCTTGTGAACGCCGAGCGATGGCTGGGCAGCTTGAACGGTGAGAGAATATCACTCGAACGGAAAACTGTTTACTTGCATGGTATGAGAACGATGAATCGGTTTCGCTCTGGTTTGATAGTGACCGTGGCTCTGCTGCTGGTTGGCGGTTGCGCGAAGAATCCGGAACCGGTCGTTCGGCAGCGCGCACAAGCCTTCACGCAGCTTCTCACGACGGACGCATTCGAGGAAGCGGTGGCGTATTTTGACCCCGATATCGTGGCCCGCAGCGGGCAGGTTGCTCTGACCGAGGCGTTTAAGTCGATCATGAGCGCGGCAAAGAGTATCAATGAAGCCGCCGGCCGCCAACCCGCTGGGTTCGAGATTCGGACGGTCAGTTTTTATGCCGACAAGACCCAGGCCAGCGTGCATCTCCTGTTCTTTACGACCGATGCCAGTGGGTCTGACCGGCGGTCGTTCCCGACCGATCAGAAGTGGGTGCTGAAGAAGAAGATCTGGTACGCCACGCAATAGGACAAAAACTGGTGTCACATCTGGGCCTGAGCTTTGGATTTCGGCGCGGCCGGACCCGGGAACCTCGGCGGCACGCGATAATGGATGAGCGGGTCCAGTATTAGGAGGATGGGCCGGAGCTCTTGGACGGTGTCGGAGAGGCGCAATCGGTCGGCGGGCATATCCAGCCATAGCGAGGGAGCCGTGATCTTGCCCAAGTTCAAAGATGCTCCCGAGCTTCCGCCGTTTTTCCGCTAGACGCTCTGGGTTGACATGCGTGATTGGGAAAGGGAGAAGAACGACGGTTTCTACAGCTTGGTCTGTGGAATCCTCGGCCGGACGCCGGGTGATTCACCAGCAAGGCAGTAACTTCTTTCCTGCCAGGATGGCAAGTAGTTGCCGCAGGTCTTTGTCCAGGAAGCCAAGGCCGCAAACCACTTGTTGGCTCGCACCCGGTTGCGGTAAAGTACCTCCATGAGTGAGACAGAACAGTCCTTGCCTGCCAGCGACACCGCGGCCCGCCAGCGCCGGCTCGAACTGGCGCGGAAGGCGTTCAAGGAGTTCTACGCGCAGTGCTTCTGGTCGTACCGCGAAGACGCCGAGATCACCGAGGAGGACATTCCGTGGGTGTTGCGCGAACTTCGCCATAACGGCGGCCACTCCGGCTACCGCATCGCGGGAGAGATATGCCGTTAGGTCCATTCGAGAGCGAGGTGTTGCGCCTTCTGGCCAGCAACCGGAATCCCGACAGCTATGTCGGCGGCGCAACCGTGCTCCATCAAGCGCCGGACTCGCCGCGGGCGTCGGCGGATATTGATGTCTTTCACGACACTGCGCCGGCGGTTCACGACGCAGCGGCGCGCGACACCGAGACATTGCAGGCTGCAGGCTATGAAGTCCGGATCGTGAGCCGCCAGGAATCCTTCTGTCGTGGGATTGTCTCCAAAGGCCCGCTGGCCACCAAGCTGGAGTGGGTCCAGGACAGCGCCTTTCGGTTCTTCCCCGTCGAGCCGGACGTGCAACTAGGCTGGCGGCTCAACTTCTGGGACGTGGCCACCAACAAAGTGCTGGCCTTCTGCGGGCGGGAGAAACTACGGGACTGGCTCGACGTGATCTACCTCCACGAACGCCACCTGTGCCTCGCCGCGCTGGTCTGGGCGGCGGCGGCGAAAGACCCGGGGCTGACGCCGGAATTCCTGCTCGACGCCGCCAAGCGGTTCGTCCGATTCCCGGTCGAGCCACGGCACTGGGAAGCCGTTGGCGTGGTGCCGCCACCCGACCTGGTCAAGTTCAAGCAACGATTCCTTGCCATCGTGGACGAAGCCGCAGCTCTGGTAGGGAAGCTTTCGGCCGTCGAGATGGGATGCCTCTATCTCGACCGCACCGGCAAGCCCGTCTGCCCCGATCCCGCCGCACCGGACTTCCCGAAACTCACCCGCCACTTCGGCAGCGTCAAAGGCGCCTGGCCGCGCATCGTCGAAAACTGAGCCTAAACCATGAGTGAGCTCATAATACACCGGTGCCGATGGAACTGAAAGAACAGGCGCCAGCAACGACGCTGGCCCGCAAACTGGGAGACACCGCCCACGTGTCAGGCTTGGCCATCCGGTTGGCGCGTCTGAGCGGGGCCGGGGATCGTCTGCCGGAATGGCTCCTGAAAATCGCGGTGGAGCGGGGCGCTAAACACTACCAGCGCGAGTTCGATCCGTCGCTCCCGCCGGACAATCCGGTGATCTCCGACGAAGAAATCGGTGTCGCTCTTTGTCTGGGCCAAATGCCGGACGAGCCGTGGCTTATTCGCGCCGCGGCCCAGTTGCTCTCCTCGCCTCGGGTGGACCCTCAGCGCCTCGCGCGCCTCGCGGAGATGGAACGCGTCGAACCGGTCTTGCTCCACATTGCCGCCGCCTGCGCGCAGATGGGCGAAGCGTTGGAGCCGTGGGCGATCTTGCGGAGACAACTGCATCCCCGGCGCACCGTCCGCACCGACGCCCTCCCGCATTGGACACGTTTCGCCATCCTGCCGGGCCTGACGCGTGACGGCTACGCGCCGCCGCAGTGGCTCATGCGCCGTGAATAACCCGCTCTTCATCCTGCAAACCCTTGACCGCCACCTCGAATCCAGGAATTGCGCGACGCATTTCACGTTGCCCAACCCAAGGTTCTGGCGCTGGCGAAAGCTCAAGGATCCATGACGACTTCCTCATGAACCCGTTCCCTGACATGCCACTGCTCGGCAGCGTCAAAGGCGCCTGGCCGTGCATCGTCGAAGACTGAGCGAAAAGGGCTTCCCTCGCACAGCAGGGAGAGTATGCTCCCCCCCAGCGGTAGTGCTGTGGGAGATCCGGAATATGGAACCGAACCCGATGCTTGAGGAAATCTGGCGGATCAAGGCCGGATTGGCTCGCGAGGCGTGTAGCAACCTTCATCCCCTGTTCCAGCAAACTCGCCAATGGGTGGCCGGGCAGTTCCATCCCGGCTCTGTCGTGCATGGCGGCGGAGAATCGAAACCCACATATGCGTAGAAGGCGACTTGTTGTCCCTAGATCTAGGAAGATCATTGTCCCGGCAAAAGGACTTCTTCGGCCGGCGACTCCGTTCGAGAGTCGTATGATCACCTTGTCCAAGCGTTTGCAAGTCCCACCGCTCGGAACCCCTGAGGCTGCCCATCTGCAAAAGCTCATGGACATGGACATCGCATTCCGGCTGAAAATGGGCGCTCTCCAAGAACGCCTCCCGCATCTCCTGCATGCCGGAGTGAAGAACACCTCAGGTCTGCAACAATCGAAGCTACTGCGCAGCTACTTTGTGGAGTATAATGATCGCTACTTGAGGCACGGCCCCGACTTCTTTCCCTCGTCGTTCAACGTGGTCGAGTCCTTCATGACATTTGATCGAAAGAACATCATGTTCGACTTGCTAAACGAGAAAGAACATCTGCTCGCTATCAACGACTACTTCCACTGGTATGAAAAGGGCGATATTCCGAGGGACCCATGCCTCTTGCGAGACATGATGACAGAGGGTGTGATTTACTCTTACGACATGGTCAGCGACCAAAGCAGCTTGCGGATCTCTGGGGACTCCCAGCAGGTTTTTGCTGGCGCCTCGTTCGTAAGACACGATTATGAGCTTTCATGCTTGCTGCTGGCCGGCGAGAACCCGCCACTCCACTCAGACGAAGAGATCTTGAAAATGCCGTTGGGTAAAGCGGCCCCTGGTCGCGAGGCCCTCAAGGCTGCTCCGGGGTTAACGGTTAAGGACAGATATCTGGACGGGTATCCGCTCTTTGCGAAAGTTGTCCTGCTGACTCGCTTTGACCTGGGAGCTAGAAAGCACGGCGTCAGATACGTCAATCTCGATGATGGCCTGGGGTTCACAGTTTTCACTGATGATTCCTCCGTTTTTGGAGACCTGTCGCCGGCAGATGCGGATCAGCTTGGGCGATGGGCCCGCGATGGGCTGTTGCGCTATGAGGATTTGTTCTCGGCCCTTTCATCGATGATTTACCTACCCGCCTTCTTCGCGGCTTATCCGGGCAATATCCAGGAATTAGAGGTCATGACCGAGCTGCAGGCAACCCGCGATAACCCACAGGTTCGCGAGACCATGAAGAAGCTTGGAGGTTTGCGATGCACAACGCATCGCACGATTCGCTGTCTCAGCATTGGGGACGGAATTAATGATCTGCCTCAAACCAGGATTGAACCCCCACCCATGGAGTTCATAAACGATGGCTATTGGAAGGCCATTGGCCCCCAGGAGATCGGCGAAGACAAGAATGGCAAACAAGTCTTTGGACGGACTTGGGTTTCTCGCCACGAATCATGGTCCGCGCAGAGCCCAAGATCATTCCTGCTACAACAAAACATCAGCCAGCTTAGTGGTCCGGACCCCGGACAGGTTTACATCCAGCGGTCCCCAGCTCACGAGATCAATCTCTACAAGGTCGGGTTAACGCGGAGGGGTGCCGACATTCGCGCAGGAGAGCTGAATTCGGCTACCGGAGTGCCCTTGCCATTTGGCATACTCGCCAAATGGAAGGTCGGTGACTGCGCGCGCGTTGAACGGGAAATTCACGCAAGGCTTGCGGCATTTAGAATAAACCCGCGCAGGGAATTCTTTTGCGCTGAACTCTCACAAATCGTGCGAATCGTTGAAACTGTGATTAAGGAGCTGTCCTAGTATTAAAATCGAACCAACATAGACCGGCGCAATATGGGTGAGCACTTCCATTACGACGTTTTCATAAGCCACAGCGCGAAGGACAAGGCGGTGGTGCGATCGCTGGCGGAGCGGCTGCGGGCTGACAGGCTGAAGGTGCGGTTCGATGAATGGGTGCTCAAGCCCGGCGACAGCATCCCGGCGAAGATCGAGGAAGGGCTGGAGCACTCGCGGGTGCTGGTACTCTGCATGTCGGCCAATGCTTTCGGCTCGGACTGGGCGCAGTTGCACTAGATGCACTCTCAACTATCAACCCTCAACCATCAACCACCTTGCGCCCCGCTGAACAAAGAGCACTGGATGGCGCAGGCGTTCCCCGTGCTGCGGGTGATCCGGAAGAGGGATCAAGCGAGCTTCCCAGCATCAGGCAACCTCGGCCCCGGCTGGCTGTTTCGCCTGCGAGGCGCCAGGCAGAGTCCGGAATGACCGAGATGGCTTGTGGCTCATGTAACAGGTTTTGTGGACCTATAAAGGGTGAAACGCAGATGAAATAGAACAGTAGAAGCCACGAAACGCATGAACCTGGATTCCGCAGTTGAACAACAAAGGCACGAAGACGCAAAGGTTGGAAACAAAGGAATGCATGGCATTTCACCAAAGCTGGAAGCCTTCACTTGGCAGGTGAACCCGAACCACGCCTCGAACTTGCCGTTGCCTGGCTTCTTCTTCGCGTCTTCGCGCCTTTGTTGTTCACCTCCTATTGCGGGATTCAGGATGGATGACACGAAAAGGCGGGCGGTTACTGACCCTGAAGTCTTCGCCGAATGGGCAAGCGAAGCTCGCGTCCGTGCGGTTGAGGGCCACTATGTGATCTGATCTTTCAAGCTTGCTCTCGACATGAAATGATGGGGAATTGTCTTATGAGAACTATCCAACATCTGGCTATCGCGGTTGCGCTGATCGTCAGCCAGCCAGTGATGTCGTTCGGGGCCGCTCCGACCGAGGCGGTTCTATCGCTTGATCTCGCCCGTCCTGGCCCGGCCATCTCGCCCTATATCTACGGCCAGTTCATCGAGCACCTGGGCCGCTGCATTCACGATGGCATCTGGGCGGAGAAACTCTGGGACCGCAAGTTCCTGCTCGCGCTCGACAAGTCGCCCTGGCAACCGATCGGGCCGGCTGGCGCGACAGGCGGTGCGTTCCTCGATGCGGCGGGGGCTTACGCCGGCGAGCATTGCCTGGCACTATGGCGGCGCGGTGAAGGCTCGGGAGACTGTGGCGTCATGCAGAGGGACATCGGTGTGATCGCCGGGAAAGAGTATGCCGGTTACGCGGTTATTGCGGCCGTCAGCGGCGAGCCTGTCTTGGAGGCCAGGCTGTCGTGGGGTGAGGGAGCGACCGAGCAGCAGACTGTCCAGTTGAGCGGACTCGGACCGGAGTATCGCCGCATTCCCTTCCGATTCAAAACGGGCGGGACGACTGAATCGGCTTCGTTTTCGATACGGCTGGTTAAGCCCGGCCTGGCTTGGATTGGGTGCGTCTCGTTGATGCCGGCCGACAACGTCGGCGGCATGCGCGCGGACGTGCTGGCTTTGATCAAACAGCTCAATTCGCCGATCACCCGCTGGCCGGGCGGCAACTTCGTGTCCGGCTACAATTGGAAAGACGGCATCGGCGAGCGCGACCGGCGTCCGCCGCGCTGGGAACGCGCCTGGAATGCGGTCGAGGACAACGACTTCGGGCTGGATGAGTTCATGCGGTTCTGCGCCGAGGTTCGCACGGAGCCTTACATTGCGGTGAACACCGGGCTCGGCAGTGTGCGGGACGCCGCCGACGAAGTGGAATACGCGACCGGCTCAAGTCACAGTCGCTGGGGAGCGGAGCGCGCACGCAACGGGCGCGGAAAGCCTTACCAGGTCACCTGGTGGGGCATCGGCAACGAGATGTTCGGCGACTGGCAGTTGGGCAACGTGCCCGTCGAGCGTTATGCCCTGCGCCACAATTCGTTTGTCGCCGCCATGAAGGCGAAAAAGCGCGATATCAAGATTATCGCCGTGGGCGCGCCAGGCCGCTGGAACGACACCCTCCTGCCCATCAGCGCCGCGCAGATGGACCTGCTTAGCGGGCATCATTACACCGAGCGCAAACTCAAGGCGCCCTTTACAGCGGAGGATGAGGCAAAGTACGAATCAGCCTTCCCGGCCTACTCCGGCAGCGTGATGGAAGGGGTGCGCCGGCTCGTCGCGGATTACCGACAACGCCTTGGTAACGGCAATCCCGAGCTCGACCGGGTCCGCCTCGCCGTTGATGAGTGGGGCATCGTCCGCGATTGGAATCCAGCCCCCGACGGCCCGGGCATCGGCGCCTTCGAGCACTACTACCCGCTCGGTGATGCCTTGGCCTCGGCCCGCGCACTGCACGAACTCATCCGCTCCGCTGACCTTGTCTCAATCGCCAATTGGGCCCAGACCGTCAACGTCCTCGGCGCCATTAAGGCCAGTCGGAATTACGCTGTGCTGGATTCAGTCGGGCATTTGCTGGCGCTCTACCGGGCGCAGCTCGGCGGGAGATTGGTCCCTGTGAAGCTTAACGCCGAAGCGCCGGTGGATGCCGTCGCTGCTTTTGACCGGAAGACAGGCTGCCTTTCGCTGGGCCTGGTGAACTACTCCCCGGCGGAGGAAGTCGTGTTGTCGCTGAAGACCGCCGCCGGCACACTCCCTCGCACGACGCAGGCCTGGCGGATTAATGGGCCGAGCCTGGGCGCGATAAATGTACCTGGAACGCCTGAGGCTGTGACCACCCAGACGTTACCCGCGGTTGACCTTGGCGAACCCATTCGACTGCCTGCTCATTCGATCACGGTGTTGAAAGGTGGCAGGTGAGCCGGCCGCCCAGCCCGCTTCAGCGAAGCTCGTGACGATTAGGAACGTCATGGTTCTAGAAGACGCGCACCAATCCCTCGCCTAAGCGGCAGGTTACCCCGACCGCCGCCAGTAGCCGTCAATTGCACGGCGGAATGACCTGTGCAATGGTAAGCAAACGGGATGTTGCCGAATAAACACTTTTGGCGGAGGAGGCGTGGACGGAAGTCTCTTGGCCTGGTGTCCGGGCTGATCCTTTTCACGCTGTTCAGCGGCGCGCCGGCGCGGGGCAACCTCGTCATCAATGCGACTTTCGACAGCACGATCACCGGCGATCCTAATGCCGCGGTCGTTGAGAGCACGATCAACGCCGTCATCGCGCTTTACGAGGCGAGCTTTTCCGATCCGGTTACGGTGACGATTACCTTTCAGGAGATGACAGGCGGGCTGGGCCAAAGCTCCAGCTATTTTATTTCCGGGGTGTCTTATTCGACCTTCCGCTCCAGGCTGGCAGCCGCCGCGACCACGGCCAATGACACGAATGCGCTAGCCCATCTTCCGGCTGGGACCAACAACCCGGTCAATGGCAGCACCACTCTCTCCTTGAATCTGCCCAATGGCCGGGCCTTGGGCTTCAGCGGACCAGGCTGGGATCCTCCCCCCGGTCAAACTGATGGAACCGTCTATTTGAACACCGCGAGCATGAACCTTGACCGCTCGTCCAGAGATCCCTCCAAGTTTGATTTGTTTGCCGTCGCCGCGCATGAGATTGACGAGGTGCTGGGCTTGACCTCGGTGCTGGACGGGCTGGCCAACGGCGATCCGGCGCCCACGGGCGACGTGGAAGTCATGGATCTATTCCGGTATGACCAGAATGGCAAACGCAGCTTCACGACCGCGAGCACCGCGCAGGCCTGGTTCTCGCTGGACGGCACGACCCGGCTGGTGCGTTTCAACCAGGATGCCACCGGCGACTTCCATGACTGGTATAGTCCGGGCGGGCAGACGCCGCGCGTCCAGGACGCCTTTGCCACGCAAGGCGCGACGCCCGACCTGACGGTGGAACTCATCGCCCTGGATGTCATAGGCTACCATTTTCTGGTGCCCACCATTGCCATCGCCAATGCGGGCAACGGCGTTGCAATCATCTCCTGGTCGCCCAACACGCCGGGTTTTGCACTCCAGGAGAACACCAATCTCCTGTCCGCCGCCTGGCATAATTCCGCCAGCGGCACCAATAACCCCGCGACCATCACCAATAGGACCCCCCTCAAGTTCTACCGGGTGTTCCACCCTTGACCCTCGTCGCGGGTCAGGTCCGGCGCAGCGAGTGGAGGATCTTCAGGCCGAAGCGCTCGTCGGGGTTCAGGACACGGCCGTGGGCTTTGAGCTCTCGGAGGGCCGCCAGCGTCATACAGAAATCGACCGCGCTCAGCGGCCGGCCTCGCACCATGCGCTCGTGCCAGCGTTTGGCGTCGTTCACTTCTTCGATCTCCTCCCTGGCCCCGGGGTAGAAGGAGACCAGCCAGTCGTCGCGGCGCACGTAGCCGTCGGACTCATTCTTGGGCTCGAACCACGCGTCGCAGAGCAGGATACAGATCGAGCGGCCGGCATTGGTGCCGAGGCGATAAAACACGAGCCGGGCGTCTAATTCGGCGAAATGATGGTAGGTGAACTTGGCGGCGTCGGGCGGGTAAGCCGTAAACTGGGTCTGGAAGCCGAGCTTGACGCGGGCGCGTGTGCCGGGGGCCTTCTCGAAGCAGAGGTTCTCCTCGAGAATCCAGACGAGGTCGGTCGAGAGGCAGCGTTTGGTCAGCAGGGCTTGCCACGTAGTTAGAGCATCTTCGAAGGGTGGGCGCTGATAACGGCGAGTGGTTTCCATGACCGCCATTAGAGAAGGTTTCGGGTGAACCAGTCAACAAAAAGCGGAATGCCCTGCTCGATTTTCACGCGCGGGTTGTAACCCAGCCTGGCGCGCGCTTTCGAGACGTCCGCGCAAGTAATGGGCACATCGCCTGGCTGCGGCGGCTGGCGGTCAATCACGGCCGACTTGCCCAGCGCGTTTTCCAGCAACGCGATGAGCTGGTCGAGCCGCACGGTTTGCGATTCGCCCAGGTTGAAGATGTCAAAGCCGAACTCCTTCTGCGTGCAGGCCATGACGCCGTCGAGGATGTCGGTAATGTAGGTGTAATCGCGCGCCGCCGAGCCGTCGCCGAAGACCGGGATGGCCCGGCCGGCGCTGATGAGGCGGGCAAACTTGTGGATGGCCAGGTCCGGGCGCTGGCGCGGGCCATACACGGTGAAGAAGCGCAGCATCACGACGTCCAACCCATAAACATGGTGATAGACATGCCCGAGTGCCTCGCAGGCCAGCTTGCTTGCGGCGTAGGGCGAGATGGCGCGGAAGATGGGATCACTCTCGGCAAACGGCACCTTCGAGTTGACGCCATAGACCGAAGAGGAGGAGGCAATGATGAGCTTGCGGACGCCGTTAAGCCGCGCGGCCTCAAGGACGTTGACGGTGCCTTCGACATTGACGCGCTGGTAGAGGGCGGGCTCCTCGAGGCTGGGCCGCACACCGGCCCGCGCAGCCAGGTGGATGACCTGGTCGAACTTCACGCGGCGGAACAGGCCGTCCAGCGCCGCGCGGTCGGTCAAGTCGCCGTGGACGAATTCAAAGGGACGGGCGAGAGCTTGGATGTCGCGCAAGTTATGCTGCTTGATGCGCGGATCGTAGAAGGGGTTGAGGTCATCGAAGGCCCAGACGGCATGGCCGGAATGGAGCAACCGCTCGCAGACATGCGAGCCAATGAAGCCGGCGCCGCCCGTGACGAGGAAATTCACGCCCGAAGGCTAACAGATAAGGGCGCGCCCTGTCGAGAGCATGACAACGGCGGCGAAAGACCAGAAAATACTTCTTGCGGGCCAGCAGGCTGTAGTATAGTGGATGGCTAATGGAATAAATCCTATTTGTTTATGAAGAAGTACCTATTCAGTGCCCTTTCGCTCTTCTCAATCGTGGTTTTAACCCTCACAGCCTCCGGCTCCCCGGGAGTCGTGCGCATGGGTGGTGGCTTGCGGCCGGGGTTCGCCAGACCCCCGCTGTTCCTCAATCTCGGCCCGTTTGATGCGACGTCCAACTATGGGCCGTACTCCCCGATCCAGGTTCGACATGCTTACGGTGTTGACCAGCTTGGCGCCACGGGCAGCGGCCAGAAGATCGGGATCGTGGATGCCTACGGCGACCCATCTATCCAGACCGACCTGAACAACTTTTGCAGCCATTACCGGATCTCCTCGACCACCGTCCAGATCATCTACCCCCAAGGCAAACCCAGGTTTGGCAACAGCGGGTGGGCTTTGGAAACAGCGTTGGATGTGGAATGGGCTCATGCGATCGCGCCCGACGCCACGATCATCCTCTCCGTAGCCAAATCCGCGAGCCTGAGCGACCTGCTCGGAGCCGTGGATGCCGCGGTCAGTGCCGGGGCCACCGTCATCTCGATGAGCTGGGGCGCGCAAGAGGCTGCTGGCATCAATGCGTATGATTCGCATTTTCAGGCGCCTGGCGTGATGTACGTCGCCTCGTCCGGTGACAGCGGCGAGCTGGCAGCCCCTTACGAAGTCGAATGGCCGGCTTCGTCCCAATTCGTCGTCGGCGTCGGTGGAACGACCCTCTATCTGGATGCCAGTGGCAATCGCATTTCGCCGGGCGGCACCACGCCTTCCGAAACGGCCTGGTCCGGCAGCGGTGGTGGCCTGAGCTCTGTCTATGGGCAGCCCGCTTACCAGATTGGCTGGCAAAACTTCGGCCCCCGCTGTGTTCCAGACGTGGCTTTTCTGGCGGACCCCAATACGGGCGTCGGTGTGGCCTATGGCCAATATTTGTATGAAGTCGGTGGCACCAGCGCGGGGGCCCCGCAATGGGCCGCCTTGATCGCACTGGCCAATTCGGTGCGCGCCTCGGGGACGGTCGGGGGCAATACAGACATTTACTCTGTGGCGGGGACGCCGGGGAGTGCCCACTACTCGGCGACATTCTTCGACATCATTAGTGGGAGCAATGGAGGCGACCCTGACGACCCTGCTGGAACGGGGTACGACTTGGTAACGGGACTAGGCCTAAAACAAGCGAGTTAGGAATCGTCATGGGCGGAATGCACCTTGTTGCCGGAATTCCGGTGTGAAATCTCCGCACCCGCCTCCAGAATGGCTTCCCTGACGCGCCTTTGGGCCGCCGACCTGCGTTGGCGCATCGCGGAATGGTTTTTGAACCCCTTTTTCGCTGG
>PLZQ01000034.1 GCA_003152225.1 Limisphaerales bacterium
TCGGGATTGGTGGCTGGCGGCTGCTGGCCGCGCTCGGACTCCGACCGGAAGTCTGTCACCTGAACGAAGGGCACGCGGCCTTAGCGGTGTTGGAGCGCGCCTGCAGTTTCATGCAAGAGACCGCACAGTCCTTCGAAGTCGCGCTGACCGCCACCCGGGCGGGGAACCTTTTCACGACCCACACGGCAGTCGCCGCCGGCTTTGATCGTTTCGCTCCGGCTCTCATCGAACAATACCTCAGCCGCTATGCTGAGCAGAAGCTTGGCATAACGCTCCAGGATTTGCTCGCCCTGGGCCGCCAGAATCCGAACGACTCGTCGGAGAGTTTCAACATGGCCTATCTGGCAGTCCGCGGAAGCGGGGCGGTCAATGGCGTGAGCCGTTTGCATGAGAAAGTCAGCCGGCATCTCTTCGAGCCTCTCTTTCCACACTGGCCAGCGGAGGAAGTGCCCATCGGACACGTGACCAACGGAGTTCACGTGCCGACCTGGGACTCAGCGACAGCCGACGATCTTTGGACGGAGGCTTGCGGAAAAGACCGGTGGCTGGGGACGAAGGAAACGTTGGAACGGGACATTCGCCGTGTCTCCGACGCCAAGCTCTGGCAATTTCGCACGGCTGCCAGCAAGGCGCTGATTGAGTATGCTCGCCAGCGCCTGGCCCGGCACTACGCCGCCGCCGGCGCGCTGCCCGAGGCGGTTGAGGAAACGAGGCATCTCTTCGATCCCAACACACTGACCCTGGGCTTTGCGCGCCGCTTCGCNNATCCAGCAATGGATACGGTTCATTCGCCGGCCCGAGGTCCGTCCCCATGCGATCTTCCTGAGTGATTACGATATGCTTCTTACGGAGCACCTGGTGGAGGGGGTGGATGTCTGGTTGAACACGCCACGGCGGCCTTGGGAGGNNGGGTGGGCGTTGGGGGACGGCCAGGAACATGGTGACGATCCGGCCTGGGACGCGGCCGAAGCCGAGACGCTCTACGACCGGCTCGAACGCGAGGTGATTCCCGAGTTCTATACCCGCGACGATGAGGGCATTCCCACAGCCTGGGTCGCGCGCATGCGGGAAAGCATGGCGCGATTGACGCCGCGCTTCTCCGCCACCCGCACGGTGCGCGAATACACCGAGCAACACTATCTCCCGGCTGCTGCCGCCTGCCGTTTGCGCGCTGCCGATAAGGGCGCCGCCGGCAGGCAAATGGTCGAATGGCGGCACCGGCTGGAACAGAAATGGGCCTCGGTACGCTTTGGTGAAGTGACGGTGGAAACTAAAGGCGGGCAGCACGTCTTTGATGTCCAAGTTTATCTTGATGACCTCGACCCGAATACCCTGCGAGTCGAGCTTTATGCCGACGGAGCCAACGGCGGCAGCCCAGAGCGGCTGGAAATGAAGCACGTTGGCCGACTGGCGGGCGCGTTGGGCGGCTACACTTACCGCGTGGCAGTGCCTGCGGCCCGCCCGGCAACGGATTATACGGCGCGAGTGATCCCGCACTGTGACGGCGTTGCGATCCCATTGGAAGAGGCACGAATCCTCTGGCAGCGCTGATCCGATCGACGGAAGAAAAGACAGGGTTTGGGCTGGGCTGCTCGGGAAGCTGAACCCCGATGTCTCTGGCGGGCTCGCTTGCGGAATGCACGATGCCGAAGCGGCCATCGTGCACATTGCAATGGTTTTACATCCCGAAGCATTCACCGGAGGCGACGCCGAAACGCCGTAATTAGTCCGCATTGAAGAGCTTAGCGCGCCGGGCGTCTGGTTGGACCTCAAATAGCTAAGAGAGCGGGAGCGGATCAGATGCATCGGCGTTTCCTGGCGAGAAGCATGACAGGAAATCCACCGCTGGTACCCGTATAGAACACGGTGATACCGACTTCTCAAACACTCTGTCAGTCGGATGCCAGCGGCGAATAAAAGCAAAACGCGACGCAGGAAAGAACTATTGTGCTAAGCAAAGCCAAAACACTGAAGGGTTATAAATTGGACAGCCTTGATGGGGAGATAGGGAAGGTCAAAGAATTAAACTGAACCAAACCAAAGGAATATATAATGCCTATTAAATTCGAAGGCGAAAGCGAAGGCAAGGTGCTCGCCATCCAAGTCAGCGGGAAGCTGGCAAAAGCGGATTACGTATACTTTGCGCCGGAGTTCGAACGACTCGTCCGGCTGAACGGAAAAATGCGCGTGCTGTTCGATCTGGCCGGCTTCCACGGCTGGGAAGCTGGAGCGCTGTGGGAGGACATCAAGTTCGACGTTAAACACTTTGCCGACATCGAACGGCTCGCATTGGTCGGGGACAAGAAGTGGGAACACGGAATGGCTACGTTCTGCAAGCCCTTCACGAAAGCGACGATCCGATACTTCGATCGCGCCGATGCCGCTAAGGCACGGACATGGTTGGACGAAGCGTAGCCGCCTGTGCATGAGCTTATAGTCACCGCGAGAGCGCTGGTCGCCGGGGACAAGGGTTTGCTGGCGATGGATGAAAGCAATCCGACCTGCAACAAGCGATTTGCCAGGTTGGGGATTCCCCAAACGGAGGAGGCGCGGCGGGCCTATCGGGAGTTGATCGTGACCACTCCCCGTCTCGGTGAGTGCATTAGCGGCGCAATCCTCTTCGACGAGACGATCCGCCAGCGGAAGAAAGATGGCACCGCCTTTGTTAAAGCTATCACCGATACGGGGATCATTCCCGGCATCAAAGTGGATACCGGCGCCAAGGACATGGCCGGTCATCCCGGAGAGAAAATGACCGAAGGTCTGGACGGATTGCGCGACCGTCTCAGGGAATACTTCGAAATGGGGGCTCGTTTTGCCAAGTGGCGCGCGGTGATTGTCATCGGCGAAGAGCTTCCCAGCCGAGGTTGCATCGAGGCCAACGCACACGCCTTGGCGCGCTATGCTGCGTTATGCCAGGAAGCTGGACTGGTTCCCGTCGTGGAGCCGGAGGTGCTTATGGACGGGGCGCATACCCTGGAGCGGTGCCGCGCGGTAACGGAGGAAGTCCTTCGTACGGTTTTCAATCAACTTTACACCCAACGAGTGACGCTGGAGGGCATAATCCTGAAACCCAACATGGTGCTTCCGGGATTGACCTCCCCCCTGCAAGAAGAGGTGAAAGAAGTGGCCATCGGCGAACAGCAGTATCAGGTGAGATTGACCGACCGTCAGCAAGACGAGGTGGAAGCGGTGGACGAAGTGGCCGATGTCACGGTGAGGTGCCTCTTGCGAGCTGTCCCCGCCGCCGTTCCGGGAATTGCATTCCTGTCGGGCGGCCAACCCGCAGAATTGGCCTCGGCCCGTTTGAATGCCATGAATGCTCGATTCAAGTCGCGGCTGCCTTGGGCTGTGGCGTTCTCGTTTGCCCGCGCCAT
>PLZQ01000453.1 GCA_003152225.1 Limisphaerales bacterium
TGCCAAAATGAAAAGGTGCGTCCTATCAGCCTTCACCTTTTTTCAATTCGCCCTTTACAAGCCATCGGGCGCGGCTAAACTACGTACCAGTAACGAACATTTATGCGTAACATATTTTCCTTCCTTGCTGCCTTGGCAATCGTCGCAGTCCTGAGTTCCGGATGCGCCAACACGGAAAAGAAGCTTGGGCGCGGCATGAGCAACATGGCGGAATTTGCCCGTCTCGGAGAAATACGCCGCTCAGTTGAGCAGACCGCCCTCTTCGATCAGCCCGGCGGTCATTACGCCACCGGCTTCGTTCGGGGGTTGAACAAGACCTTCGCGCGCACGGGCGTCGGCATTTATGAAGTCGTGACCTGTCCGTTCCCGCCTTATGATCCGGTGTTCACCGATTACCTATCGCCCAACCCCGTTTATCCTGACAACTACGCGCCGGAACTCATTGCCGATCCGCTGTTCGCGACCGACAACGACATGGGCTTCAGCGGCGGTGACGTAGCGCCTTACATTCCCGGCAGCCGGTTCAAAATCTTCAACACGCAGTAATCCTCATTCGGGCTGCCGATTAGCTTTGCGCCAGCACTCCTGTGCTGGCGCTTTTTTGTAGTGGAGCCGTCACCCCCACCCGGAAGCGGGTCAGAAACCCTGGGCCGTGGGAATTGGCGGACTCGAGTTAGTGCCTTGGCCCAGTCCCATCCAAGCGAGCGTCTCAGGAACTGCGTATCTCGCCCTCGCACAGCCTCCCCCCCTCTCTCGCCGCCACCGCGTCCCGCCAGCCAGCAGCCCTGGACTGCCTAGCCAGGAACATCAGCGATGATCCCTTGGGGGAACATAGGGGGAACATAGGGGGAACGTAGGGGGAACGTAGGGGGAACGTAGGGGGAACCTTGGGGTATGAGCGATGCTAAGCACCTGCTAGCCACCCACTAGCCAGTTACTACCGCACGGCTGCCGGCAGTCAGGACACTGACCTCAGGCCGTTTTGACCCGAAAGCCCATTGGCCTGGGCACTGCACATCCGTTGCTAAAGGCTCGCCAAAGGCCTTGAACCACCGGGGGAACGGTTTGCCTTCGGCCAGCAACTTTTAGTGTCCTTCCCCGCCTTTTTATGGCAAATCAACCGGCGTGATGCTGGAAAGATTATCGCCCTGTAAAGTCAACCTGCTGCTCAACGTTCTCGGCCGGCGCGCGGATGGCTTTCATGAGCTGGAAACGGTGCTGCAGCCGCTCCGCCTATTCGACCAGCTTCGCTTCGAGCGGGCGCCCCGGGGAATACAATTAACCTGCAACGTGCCGGGGCTGCCGACGGACGCGCGGAACCTGGTGTATCGGGCCGCGGAGCTGTTTCTGGAGGCGGCGCGAGTCAAGGAGGGGGTCCGCCTGGAACTCCAAAAGAACATTCCCCTGGCGGCAGGCTTGGGGGGCGGCAGCGGGAATGCGGCGACCACGTTGCTCGGGTTAAACGAGCTCTTCGGCGGGCCGCTNNCCGCTCGAACCGTTTCCCGCCCTGCGCGGCGCGGCGTTCTTGCTGGTCCATCCGGGCTTCGGCATCGCCACGCCCTGGGCGTATCAGCAATTGGCGCGCTTCCCGCAGGCGGTGAACGGCCGTCCTGGACGGGCACGGGAGCTGATCGCCCGGTTGCAAAGCGCCGACCTTGCGACGGCGGGTGCGGAGTTCTACAACTCGCTCGAAGCGCCGGCGCTTGAGAAGTATCCGTTGCTGGAGTTGTTTCAGGAATTCCTGCGCGCCAATGGCGCGGCGGCCACGCTGATGTCCGGCAGCGGTTCGACCACATTCGCCGTATTCCCGAACCAGGCGGCTGCCGGGGCGCTGGTCGAGAAGTTCAAGTCCAGGTTCGGCCAGGCGACTTGGCTGGCGGTGGTGGGCGCCTGACGGCAGGCAGAACCAAAGAGTGCAGGGGCCAATGGAGCAGGGCGGAAGACTACCGCTGGGCCCGTGACGTCCCAAGCGATTTTTGGGGGGCCTCGATCCGCTTCTGGAGCTTCTGGAGCCGGGGATCCCAATCCGCCCAGCTTGCCGCCCAAGCCTCGCCGACGAAGTTGGTTCGCGTACTAGGCCAGAGTGCCTGGAGCGCGGTCAACTCACGTTGGGCTTTATTGGATTCGCCCCATTGCAAATAAGACTCGATGAGGTTCAGCCGGTTTTCCGGATACTGCGGCGCCAGTTCCGCGGCGCGCTGGAGGTGTTCCCGGGCCTTGCTGCGGCTTCCGACGCTGGTGATGGAAGGCGCATCGCGGTATAGCAACCCCAGATTGCGATCGGGGCCGGCCCAGTCAAGATGCTCGTCCAGGTCGCGCGCCCGCGCGAACGCGGTCTGCATCTGGCTTACCAGTTTGAGCGCGCCTAGGCCTTTGGTTCTCGCGAGCTGCCCGAGATTCATGCCGAGGTAATAGTATCCGGGCGCCGAGTTGGACTCGCGCGCGATGGCCTGCTGGGAGGCCGCGATTCCCCGCTCCGCCACCGAAGCGCGTTCGGTCTTGTTGGTGGCGAACTCGGCCAGGTCAAAACAGGTTTGGGCGAATCCCCAGGCGGCAGCCGTCTTACCCGGGGCGCTCCGATAGCGGGCCTGCGCTTCCTGGAATGCCCGTTTGGCGTGGGCGGCGAAGTCGGTTTCCGCAGACGCGGGGTCCGCGCGGGTTGCGGTGGCCGCCGCGCCAAGCCCCAGGCCGAGCGAGAGGAAGACCGCCGGCCACGAAATAGGAGTTGCTAACGCCATGAATCAGTTTATACTTGCCCGGTAGTGAGATTAAACTGGAAAATTGCGCAGTTGGCAATAGGGGGAGGGGCCTTATTGCTGGGCGCCGGCTGCGGTGGATTCAATGCCAGCCAAAGCGTCTCGCCTGCCAGCCTCCTGCTGCCCGGGCTGCTGCAGGCCAATCCCCCGCCCGCGCACCCAGACCTGATCTTGCCTACGGAACAACCTCCCACCGAGGTTGCCGATTCCTGAGACTGCTTCTATGCGATTCCCGCTCGCGTTGACGGTTAAGATAGCCCGTCACATCATCAAACATAAGGTTCGGCGCACGCCGCGGTTCGCCCTCGTGCTGCAGCTTGAACCCCTCCACACCTGCAACCTGACTTGCACCGGCTGCGGTCGCATTCGCGAGTATTCCACCAGCCTCAAGGACATGATGAGCCTTGAGGATTGCCTGGCGTCCGCGCAGGAGTGCGGCGCGCCGATGGTCTCGGTTTGCGGCGGCGAACCGCTGATTTATCCCAAAATCGAGGAGCTGGTGGCCGGGTTGCTGCGGCAGGACCGCATTGTTTACATTTGCACGAACGGCATGTTCATGCGGAAGAAGCTTAAGGACTACCTCGCGAGCGTCTATGCGCCGCGGATCGAGCCGACCCTCACCCGGCTGCTCGACGAGAAACTTATTTCGGGCAAGGACGCCGAGTTAATCCGCAAAGGCAAGCACGACGGCCCCCCTGCGATCAAGCCGAGCAAGTGGATGTACTGGAACGTCCACATCGACGGTTTGGAATACACGCACGACCTGATTGTCGAGCGCGAGGGGGTGTTCAAGGAAGCCGTTGAGGCGATTCGCATGGCGAAGATCCTCGGCTACCAGGTCGCGACCAACACGACGGTCTATAAGGAGACCGACGTGAAGGAAATCGAGCAGATGTTCGAGTTCTTCTCGTCGCTGGCAGTGGACGGCCACACCATTTCTCCCGGCTACGATTATGACGCCGCGAAGAGAGACATGGCTTCGCGGCTGGGCCGGAAGCCGGAGGACTTCTTCCTCACGCGCGCTATGACGATCGAGAAATTCGCCAAGATTCAGGAGTGGGGGGAACGCTTTACCATTTTCGGCACGCCGGTTTACCAGGAGTTTCTCGCTGGCAAACGGGAGCTGACATGCACCGCCTGGGCCATTCCGACGCGCAATATCAAAGGCTGGAAAGCGCCTTGCTACCTCATGACCGACGGCCATTACGCGCGTTATCAGGAAATGCTGGACAAGGTGGACTGGAATAAATACGGCGTCGTGAACGGCGTGGCGCGCGACCCGCGCTGCGAGAATTGCATGGTCCACTGCGGGTATGATCCCAGCGGCGCGCTCGGCACCAACTATCACCGCGGCGACAACTGGAAGAATATTCGATACAACTTCGCGGCGAAGCCCAAGCCTTACTCCGCGGGCCGCCAAGTCAACGCCTTCAATGGCGTTTCCATCGGCAAAGGCCATCTCGCCGAAGCCAAGGCCGCGATCAACACCGGTCTGGCGGGCGCCAAATCGGCCTTCCAGAACAACGGCGGCGCGGGCGGTGCCTGCGGCAGCGGCGACACCTCGCAGCGCGATGAGTTGCTCGCCAAGGTGCGGGCGGCGAAGAACCCTTAGCCCGAAAGGGAGCAGCTTCGGCGGGCCTCCTGTCAGCGAGATTTTGTTAAACTGAATGAAGACGCTTTTCCTTTCTCCCCCCAGCTTCGACGGTTTCGATGGCGGCGCGGGCTCGCGCTATCAGGCGCGGCGCGAGGTCACCAGCTTCTGGTATCCGACGTGGCTGGCGCAGCCGGCGGCGCTGGTGCCGGACTCGAAGCTGATGGATTGTGCGCCCCACGACATCGACATCAAACGGTGCCTTGAGGAGGCCAAAGGCTACGACCACGTCATCATTAATACCAGTACTCCGTCTCTGAAGAACGATTGCAAGGTCGCTGAGGCCATCAAGCAGAACCGGCCCGAGACCGTAATCGGCTTCGTCGGTGCGCACACAGCGGTGCTGCCGGGCGAGACGCTGAAGGCGTCCCGCGCCATCGACTGGGTCGGGCGCAAGGAGTTTGATTTCACCTGCAAAGAAGTGGCCGAGGGCCGGTCGCTCGAGACCATTGCCGGCCTCAGCTATCGTGACAAGGAAGGCAAGATCAAGCACAACCCGGAGCGCGAGATGATCCCCAACATGGACGCGCTGCCGTGGGTGGCCGACGTCTATAAGCGCGACCTGCAAATCGAAAAGTATTTCATCGGCTACCTGCTCCATCCGTACGTGAGCCTGTACACGGGCCGCGGCTGCCCCGCGCAATGCACGTTCTGCCTCTGGCCGCAGACCATCGGCGGGCACAAATACCGCGTCCGCTCCCCGCAGAACGTCGCCGACGAAATGGCTTACATGAAGAAGCTCTTCCCGCAGGTGCGCGAGTTCTTCTTCGACGACGACACCTTCACCGCCAATCTCCCGCGCGCCCGCGAGATCGCCAAAAAGCTCGCGCCGCTGGGCCTGACCTGGAGCTGCAACAGCCGCGCCAACCTGGACTACGATACGATCAAGTCGTTCAAGGACTCGGGGCTGCGGCTTTTCCTGGTGGGCTACGAGAGCGGCAACGAGCAGATTCTCAAGAACATCAAGAAAGGCGTTACCCTCGACGAGATGCGGCGCTTCACCAAATCCTGCCATCAGGCGGGCGTCGTCGTTCATGGCACGTTCATCCTCGGCCTGCCGGTGGAGACGAAGGAGACTATCGAGGAAACGATCCGCTTCGCGCAGGAGCTGGACGTCTTCAGCATGCAGGTCAGCCTCGCCGCGCCCTATCCCGGCACCGAGCTCTACGAGATGGCCAGGCAGAACGGCTGGTTCACGAAGCGCGACAAGACCGACCTCGTGGAGGACGACGGCTTCCAGCAAAGCGCCCTCGAATATCCGGGCCTGAGCAAGGACGCCATCTTCGAGGCCGTGGACCGCTTTTACCGCTCCTACTATTTGCGTCCCAAGCCGATCCTCCGGATCATCAAAACGATGCTGGAGGACAAGGATGTCTGCATCCGCCGTTGCCGCGAAGGCTACGAGTTCTTCAAGAGCCTCCGTCAGCGCAAAGAAGACCTGGCCGCCTCAAAGTTCGCCGCCTGCCAAAGCGCCACGGCCTGAGTCGAATAGTTCCCGCGAAGGTACACTGAGAGCTCCACGAAGACGCCTTAGGGGGAGCCGTGTAGTGCCCACAGCGCCGACGCAACCGTTAGTATGGCCACCGGGTTAGAGCGCGAGTCAGCCTCGACCTGCGTCCGGTCCTGCACGTATTGCCTTCAACCAAACTCCCCCCTTTGAAACGCTGCCTTGCCCGGTCCAGGGCCGTTAACTAGCTTAGCGCTCGAGCTTGTGGATACTGACCGTCCGCCATTGCCACCCGCCAGGCTGCCGATTCTGTTTCGGGCGCAAAACCGCACCTTTTGGATAACGCTTCTACTGACGCTGCTCACGCTGGCTGTTTTCTGGCCGGCAACGCGGAACCAGTTTACGGTTTATGACGATCCGGATTACGTCACTAAGAATCCCCATGTCCAAGCCGGGCTGACGTGGCAGGGCTTGAGCTGGGCCTTTGGGCGGCTTCACGGCGAGAATACGTACTGGCACCCATTGACGTGGGTTTCTCACATGGTGGACTACCAGTTGTTCGGGTTGAAGCCGCCTGGCCATCATCTGGTCAACCTCTTGTTCCACACGCTCAATACCGTTCTAGTCTTCCTTGTTTTCCAACGGATGACCGGGGCCTTTTGGCGGAGCGCAGTTCTGGCCGTCGTGTTTGCGCTGCATCCGCTGCAAGTGGACACAGTGGCGTGGGTAGCGGAGCGCAAGAACCTGCTGAGCGCTTTCTTTTGGTTGCTGACGATGTGGGCCTACGTCGGCTACGCGGAAGGCAGAAGGAGGAATGCAGAGTGCAGTGTTCCAAATCCAGCATCCAGGATCCAGCATCACGCATCGCGCTATTATCTGTTTGCCCTCGTCTTCTTCTCTCTGGGTCTGATGTGCAAGCCGGTGCTGGTAACCTTGCCCTTCGTGCTGCTCCTGCTGGATTACTGGCCGCTCCAACGCTTCGGAGCCTCAACCCTAAACCTTCAACCTTCAACCTCGCTCCGGTTGGTGGCGGAGAAGGCGCCGTTCTTTCTGTTGGCGGGCGTTTCGAGTGTAATCACTGTCGCGAGCCACCGCTCCCTGATGGGGTTGGTGGATGCGTCGGCCGGTTTGCCGCTGGAACCCAGGATTGAAAACGCGCTGGTGTCTTATGTCCGTTACCTTGGCAAGACGGTCTGGCCCTCCCATCTGGCGGTCTTCTACCCGCATCCGGTGTCATGGCCAATATGGATAGTGGTGCTCAGCGGGCTGCTGGTGCTGGTCCTATCCGCCCTGAGTATCTACAATGCGCGCAGTCGCCCCTATTTGTTCGTGGGCTGGTGTTGGTTTTTGGGAGTTCTGGTGCCGTTCATTGGCGTGATCCAGGCGGGATCGCAGGCGATGGCGGATCGTTTCGCCTACATGCCACTCCTGGGCTTGTTCCTGGCCTTGGTGTGGGGCGCGCACGACGTGGTCGCTCGCTGGCGATACCGGGCCTTCGTCTTGTCCGCTCTTGCCACGGCAGCAGCGCTACTGTGTCTGACCCTGACGCGCCGGCAAATTGGCTATTGGAAGGACGACGAGAGTCTGTTCGGGCACGCGCTCGCCGTCACGGAGAACAATGCCGAGGCCCACTACAATCTGGGAATGACGCAGGCCGCCAGGGGCGCCTTTGACCAGGCGATCCGGAATTATGAAGAGGCCGTCAAGCTGAGCCCCCTGGACCCTGACGCGCACAGCGGGTTGGCCTACGCCCTGGCCGGTAACCACCGGTTGTCCGAGGCTGTTTCACAGTACGTGGAGGCATTGCGACTGAACCCGGGAGACGCCATATCGCACGGCGAACTCGGGAACGTCCTGGCAAAGCAGGGGCGGGTGGAGGAGGCTATCGAGCACTATACGGAGGCGCTGCGCTTGAAGGAAAACTATCCCGCAGCCCAATACGGTCTCGGTTTAGCCTGCTTGAGCCGGGGGAGCTATCCTGAGGCGGTCGCGCAGTTTCGGGCGGTCCTGCGCGTGAATCCGAGCCTTGCGGGCGCTCACCGCAAACTGGGCCAGGCGCTGGCAGCCCAGCGCCAGTTTGCAGAAGCCATCGAGCAGTACCGGGCCGCATTGCGTTTGAAACCCGGTGAGGTGGGAGCGTACACTGAGCTGGGCAGCTTGCTACTCGAGCACGGTCAACTGGATGAGGCCATTGAACAATACACCGTGGCGGCGCACCTCTCCCCAAAGAGCGCCGAGGTCCAGTATGATCTCGGCACGGCCCTCGCCAAAAAGAGAGATTGGGAGAACGCGGCCCGTCAGTTCAGGCTGGCGTTGGAACTCGACCCCAGCCTTGCCGCAGCCCACTACCAGTTGGGGATGGCCTGCCTGCTCCAGCGACATACGGCCGAGGCGCTGGAACATTGGCGGGAGGCGGCCCGGCTGAACCCGAAGTGGCCCGATCCGCTCAACAACCTGGCCTGGGTGCTGGCGACCGATCCTCGTTCCGAATGGCGCAATGGCGCGGAGGCGGTTCGCTTGGCGACGCGCGCGGGTGAACTGGCCGGGACCAACGACGTCAGAGTGTTGGACACACTGGCCGCAGCGTACGCTGAAACCGGCCGCTTTGCCGAAGCCACTGATGTAATCCAAAAAGCCATCACCTTGGCCGAAGCGGTCAAAGCAACCAACTCCATCACCGAGTTCCGCCGTCGCCTCGACCTCTATCAAAACCAAAAGCCTTATTACGGCGAGTGAGGATGTGCCAGAGGACTCTGTCGCCTCGTGTAATCGATCAGTGGCGGCGGAGCGGGTGAACCAATGCCCTGCGTGCTCTCTGCCGTCACTGACCGGTTACTTCCTCGGGTACCGTCAGGCATTTGGCTCACATGAATATGTGAAGCTTTGGCAACAAATTCTGCTTGAAGCGTTCGGCAGTATGGTTCAATCTGCTGCGTAGTTACATATTCAACTCGACTTGGATCTAGAAACTATGAAAAGAACCCTGTTAGGAACCATTGCCTTCTTGGCGGCTGCTCAACTTACATGGGGGAGCATCATTTTTGACGACTTCAACGTCGCCTTGGGGTCACAACACTTCAACCAGCCGAACTTGACATTCTCAAGCACGACTGCCGGCCTCACCACAGACGGCAGTTCGTCTTCGACGTGGGATACTACAGCCGGGGATGGAATTCTTGAAGGCACCGGCATGGACTTCCTGCATGCCATTAAGAGCACTTCCGCGAGTACGGTTCGTATTCGCTGGCTGAGTGGCGGCGGCGCGCCGGCAAATAATACTTCGTTCACGGCCAGTGGATCAGCCGCTGGCAACGATGGTCGCATCGGCCTTTATCTCAAGGCGCCCGTTACGGATGGCAGCACTTGGGTGGTGAGCTTGAATCTGGACGCTCCCGCCAACACCGGTCCTACAATGTCCTGGTCGGGTGAGCAAACCATCACCGCCGACGGCGCATGGCACCTCTACGAGTGGCAGATTAACACAGCCTCGTGGACCGCTGTGCCCGGCATCGGCGGTCAAGCCGCTGGACCGCTGACAGCCGGCGCCCACACCTTCGACTCCATTTACATTCGGAATCTAAGTTCGCTTGCCGCGAACTCCACCTATGACTTCTCTGTCGATTTCCTTGCCAAAACTGACGACAACAGTCAGTCAGTTTCAACCTTGCTCCCCGTGGTTCCGGAGCCCTCCACCCTCACGCTAGGCCTCCTCGGTGGATTTGGACTCTTGGCCGTTTGGTTCCGCCGCCGTTGATTAGGGTTCGCAGAATTCTCCCAAGCCGCCAGCAATGGCGGCTTTTTTATGACCAACACTCTTGTCTGGGCGTAAGACGGCTTTCCTGTGTTTGGGGCGCCTTGTCATCCCTATCCCTGCGGATTGACCGTGCCGCCCCGCAGCGCCGCCATGTGCGTATAGCGCCAGAGTTGCCCGCCAAAGTGGCCGGGCCTCAGCCCAGTGAGTCTCGCAAGAGGGCGAATCGGGCTTTGCCTGAATCGGGAGTGACGGGTTGCTTCGCCTTCTCGTCGGCATGCTCCACCAGTTCGGGCGGCAGTTCCTGGAGGAAAGGAGAAGGATGGCAGGGCATGAGGGTGCCGTATTTCTTCCGCCCGCCGCAGTGGCTGATCGTGAGCGTGTGCATGGCGCGGGTGACGGCGACGTAGAAGAGGCGCCGCTCCTCGTCGAGCGTGCCCTCGACCTTTGAGCGCGAGTGTGGCAGCAGGCCGTCCTCCATGCCGACAATATAGACATGGGGGAATTCCAGCCCTTTGCAACTGTGCATCGTGATGAGCGTCACGGCGTCGCCCGGCTCTTGCTCCTCCTCGTCCTCGCGCTCGTTATCAAGCGTGATCTGTTCGAGGAAAGATTGGAGGCGGTCGAACGGCGGCTGCGAGGCGGCCTCGGGGCCATCCAGCGTGGCGATGATGTCCTTGAGGTTGCGGACGCGGTTCTCGCCGGCTTCGTGGTTCTTCTCGGAGCGGCGCAGCTCGGTGAAGTAGCCGATCTCCTCCAGGAACCGGTCGGCGAGCGTTTGCAGGGCTCGCGGGTCGCGCGAGAGGCTTTCGCCGTGCAGCCGTCCGCGCGTGCGTTCGATCAGTTCGACAAAGTGCTCGATGCATTCGCGGGTCCTGGCCTGGAAGGTGGTCGTCACTGCTGGATTCTTCATCACGGCGAAAACCGGGCACTTGCGTTCGTGGCTCGCGCCCAGCAGACGTTCCATGGTGACGTCGCTCAGGCCGCGCGCCGGGACATTGGCAATGCGCAGCAGGCTGATGTCGTCGTCGGGATTGATCATGACCTTGAGGTAGGCGAGAAAATCGCGGATCTCGCGCCGGTCGAAGAAGCTCTGGCCGCCAATGAGGTGGTAACGCACGTTGGCCTGGCGCAAGGCGGTTTCCAGCGGACGCGACTGGGCATTCGTGCGGAAGAGGATCGCCTGATCCGCCCACGGCACGCGCTGAGTCAGGCGAGCGTATTCGATTTGCTCCGTGATCGTCCGGGCTTCCTCCTCGTCGTTGGTGAAGGCATGCAACGTGATTTTCGGACCGTCCCCCTTTTGGGACCAAAGCTTCTTGCCGCGGCGCCGGACGTTGTGCTGGATGATGGCGTTGGCCGCGGCGAGGATGGTGTTGGTGGAGCGATAGTTCTGTTCGAGCTTGACGACCTTGGTCTCGGGGAAATGCTTCTCCATGTCGAGCAGGTTGGAAATCTCCGCGCCGCGCCAGCCATAGATGCTCTGGTCGTCATCCCCGACGACGCAGAGGTTNNCCTGGTATTCGTCCACCATCACGTAGCGGTATCTGGCGCGGCAGGCTTCCAGCGCGTCGGGATGCTCCTGGAAGAGCCGGAGCGTGAGCAGGATCAGATCGTCGAAGTCCACGGCGTTGCAGGCGCGCAGGGCGGATTCGTAGCGGGTACGGATGTGCTCGGTCAGGGCGCGGACGCTGGGATCGCCAAACACGCTGGCGCGTTCCCCGCCGTTGCGAAAGCGGCTGAGCAAGCTGAGGATCGCTCCTGGGTCGGTCTTCTCCCCTTTGGCGGAGATTTGCGCCAGTATCTTCTTCACGGCGCCCAGTTGTTCCGACTCGTCATAGATGACGAAGTTTCGCTTGTACCCCAGCTTCTCGATGTGCTGGCGCAGAATGCGGACGCAGAGCGAATGGAAGGTGCAGATAGTGGGTCGAGCGTCGGCAGCAGTGGCTTGCGATCCGGCCCCCTGACTTTGGACTTTGGACTTTGGACTTCGGGCTGCCTTCGGGATCAGCTTGAAGACGCGCTCCTGCATCTCGCGCGCGGCCTTGTTGGTGAAGGTGACGCCGAGGATGTGTCCGGGCAAAATGCCGCGATCAATCATGTGAGCCACGCGAAATGTAATGACCCGCGTCTTGCCGGTTCCGGCGCCGGCAAGAATCAACAGCGGGCCGCGAATCGTCTCGACGGCTTGTCGCTGCTGCGGGTTGAGCGTACTCAGATTGAACATCGCGCGCGGAGTCTAGGGGGCGATGAACTGAACGCAAGCGGATTGGGCGCCGGGCCGCGATGTGAGCGGGGCTGGGCGGAGGGCAGGCAGGGCCATGCCATATCCGAAACCCGAGGACCGAAGGCCGAACGAAGGCCGAAACCCGAAATCCAAAGCCCTGGGCACTCCATCAGAGCGGCTTTGCCAGAGGGAAATACCCGAACCCATTTTGCTAATAGTACGGATATTATTTCCATCCAAAAGCAGGCAAGCTTCTCATGGTCGTTTCAGAAAAAACCTATGGCGTTGTGCTTGAGCAATCTTACGTCCCCGATGCCGGGATGCCTGCTGCGCAAAGGGCGGCGAATCTTCGCCCTGCTGGGGAAGGCCACCCCTCTCGGGCTGGCCGCCTTCAACCGCCAGGATCTTTCCCGCAGTTGGGCCCTGACAGCCGAATTCGGCTGCCTCCGCCTGGAGCGTCTGGCCGGCGACGAGGAAGTGACCGGTGAACAGTTATTCCTGCCGCTTCCCGCCGATTACGACTATGGCATCACGGGCCCCGACAAATCTGCGGAGACGATCCGGGCGGTCTTCGGGCTGTTGCCTTCGGAGTTGGAACAACTGGTCAGCACACTGCGGCGGGGCAGTTTCCCTATCCTGGGTTTCTCCCAGCGGGACCTGCGCTGCAGCCTGACGTGTTCAATCATTCCGGGCTACTGGCCGCACGCAGTCACCTCGGACATGGCCCTGCACGGCAACGTGATCTCGCTGGAGGCGTTCATGCGGGTGATGGTGGCCTCATTGCCCCAAGGTCGCTTCGGCACGCGGTTTCCCGATCTGCAGCCGGTCTTCAAACGGCTGATGAGGCTGATCGTCACACCGCGGCGCGGCATCCCTTACACCCGCGAGACGTTGGAACTGGTGCCGGGGCCGGTGCAGCGTTGAGGCGGAGTGTTGGAGTGCTGGAGTAGTGGAGTGCTGGGAAACATAACCCCCCATTACTCCATCACTCCGCTTTGGGCTTTGCTTGCAGCCGGTCGAGCGCATCCTGGGCCGCCTTCGGATGTTGGGCCTTAATGGCTTCAGCGAGCTTCTTCACGGCCACTTCCGCTTCGGCGCGCACGCCGGAATTGTTCAGCAAGGGCAACGCGAGGTCCAGCGCTTCCGGTTGGGCGGCTCCACCCAGGGCGCCGAGGATCAGCCGGTTGTCGGCGTCCTCGCGGGCTCCCGCCAGCAACACGCGATAGTGTTCAATGAGCTTGGCGCCAGGGTGAGCATTCTCTTCGCCGACGAAGCGAACCAGGCCGCGCAGCGCCAGCCCGCGCAGGGACTCGGTCGCCGGCTGGCGATAGATGTCGGCCAGCGCATCCCAGGCCGCGGCATTGGGCCAGTCGGCCATCGCGCGAACGACGGCGTCGCGGACGCGCGTGTCGCCGTCAGCGGCGGCGGCTTTGAGCGTGGCCAGGGCCGAATCATCGCTGCAGCCGGGCAACAGTCCCAGCAAGGCGATGCGGCTGTTCACGTTCGGCGCCGAACCGAGGGCTGCGCGAACCAGGGAGGAGCGGCTGGCGGGGTCGTCCATCCTGGCAAGCGCCTGGGCGGCGGCGCCCTCCGCTTCCGAGCGCACCTCGGCGTCGCTAGTTTGAGTCAGCAGCCTCAGGAGTGCGGGGGCTTCCACCCCGGTGGTCGTCTTCGAGAGTGCGCGCAAAGCCGCTTTGACGACCATTGGATCGGACTGGCCAGTCTCGGCGAGCAATAGAGCATTGGCCGCCGCGCCTTGGCGCCGAGCCAAAGCGGAGATGAGATTGGCGCGCGTATTGCCGGATGACTTCTTCAACGCCGCGACAATTGCGCTGTCGGTTTGTGCTCCGCCGCGCAGGCTGACCAGGGCGGATTCCACGACGCGGCGTTCCTCGGCATCCTTCGATTGATCCAACGCGCTCACGAACAGCGGGACGCTCCGTGTGTCGCCGATGCGGCCGAGGGTGTTAATCGCCGCGCGCCGCACAGTGGCATCCGGCGCCGCCAGGCTGCTGCCGATAGCCGTGCAGGCGGGGCCATCGCCCCGGGCTGCCAGGCTGTCAATCAGCCAGACCTGCTCCTGAGGTTCGAGCCGGGGAAGCTCGGCGGCGAACACTTCGGAAGCCCTGCCGGCTGGCAACGCCTGAACATTGGCGACGGCGACCGGCTTCAAGGTCGAGTCCGATCCGTGCAGCACATCCAATATGCGCTGTTGGGCGTGCTCCTTGTCCAGGCGAAGCAAGGTATCGAGGGCGGCGCGGCGGACGTAGGCCGGGCGGGAGGGTGCGAGCAGCCCCTCATAGATCGGCATCGCAGCCTTCCGATCACCCGAGCCAGCCAACGCATCGGCGCAACGGACAGTCGCTTCGGTCAGGGCAGATTGAAGGGCGGGGTTGGCGTCTTTGGAGAAGGAGGCAATCGCTTTCCAGGCAGCCTCGTTGCCGATCTTGCCCAATGCCGCAATCGCTACCATCGCGACGGCTGGATCGGCATCAGCCGCAGTCTGCGCCAGCAGCGCCACGGCCTTCGCATCCCGGCGGTCACCCAGCGTGTTGATGATCTGAATGCGCGCAGCGCCCGGTGCCGACGGCAGCGCTGCGCGGAGGATTTCATCGGCGTTGCCTGGCGGATAAGTCGTGAGAGCGAGACAGGCGATGCCGGCGGTTTCTTCGGTCTTCAATAAACCGCCCAAAGCCGGCAGTGCGCGGCTGCTGCCGATGATGCCCAGTTGTTTGCACGCAAACCGGCGCGCCTCGAACGTGGACGTGGGCGCGAGCATCCGCACCAGGCCGGCCTCAAGCCGCTTGCGGGCCCCGGCGGAAGGCTGGCCTACCCATTCCTCGAAGCGCCGGAACGGCTCGCGGCTTTGGCCGGGCTGGTAGGTCGCGGCCTCGGCTACGGCCTTGTCGATGTCGGCTTGCGTGGGCGCCTGGCCGCCGCGCGCCGGGAGGACCAGGGCGCTGGCGAGGCAGATGAAGACAAGACATCTGAGGAATTGAGTTCTCATAGGGGAGCTGGACTAGACGATGCGGTTGAGAGCAGGCGACGGATCATTCGGTCATTCGTAAATCGTAAATCGCAAATCGTAAATCAGACGCGCCAGGGCGCGCGCGGTTCGCGGTAAAGCATCCGGTTGGCCTCGTCGTCATTGAAGCGCTCTTTGACCGGGTCCCATTTGAGTGGACGGCCGAGGCGCAGGCTCAGGGTCATCGCCTGGCAGATCGTGATGGCGCGGTGCGCGACCTCAGGATTGCAGATGGTCGGCGTGCGGCTGCGAATGCAATTGAGCAGGTTGCGCACGTGGTCGGAGGTGTCGCCCCAACCCGCTCCACTCCCGCCTTTGAGGCTGAGTATGGATTTGGGCTCGGCGGTCACGACGTCTGTTTCATCATCCACTTGAATCCAGCCCTCGGTGCCAATGTAGCGGATGTAACGGTCTCTGAATGCGCCCCGCTGATACATGACCCCGGTGACGCCGTTGGCGTACGTGCAACGGGCCACGCCGGTGATCAGTGTGTCACTGCAGAATTTGGCGGGATCTGGAAGCTCCCCCTTGGCCTCAAACTCCAACGGGCCGGTGTGGTCGGTATCGAGCGCCCACTGCATCTGGTCGGTGTAATGGCAGCCCATGTCCGTCATCATACCTTCGGCGGTGTCCCAGAAATACTGCCAGGCGTTGACCCGGGCGGGCACGAACGGATACCACGGGCTCTGCCCCAGCCAGATGTCGTAATTCCAGCCTGCAGGGACGGGCGTGGCTTTGTCGTGCGGAATGCCCGGCCCGGCCCAAACCTGCATTTCGACCGTATGCACGCGGCCCAGCTTGCCCTGGCGCACCATTTCCATCGCGAAGCGGTAGGAAGCCGTCGAGCGGCGCTGGGTCCCGGCCTGGTAAATGGTGCCGAAGCGGCGGCAGGTGTCCACCAGCGCGCGACCCTCACCGATGGTGAGCGTGATCGGCTTCTCGCAGTAAATATCCTTGCCCGCGCGGGCGGCGTACATCGAGCCGAGGCCATGCCAGCGATTGCCAGTGGCGATCGAGACGGCGTCCACATCCTTGCGCGCCAGCAAGTCGCGGAAATCGGGGTAGGGGGTGCAGTCCTGGTTGCCGTAATGGCGGTCCACGATTTCCTTCGCACTCTTTAAGCGGTCGGCCCGGCAGTCGCTCACCGCGAGATACTGGATCTCGGGAAACGAGAGGAAAGTCGGCAGCGTATCCCGAGCGCGGTTCCCGACGCCGATGGCACCGAAGACAATGCGATTGCTCGGGGCCACCGCGCCGTTCAGCCCGAGCACGGAACCGGGCACGATGAGCGGCAGGGCGGCAGCGGCGGTGGCGCGTTTCAGGAACTGGCGACGACTGAATTGGGATGCGATTTGTGGTTTCATAGCAGTCTCAGAGACGCCGCGATGTTCCCAGCCAGCGGAAAGCATGTAAACACCAGATTTTCGAGTGAGCCTCGCCCAGTCCCATCCCGACAAAACCGCCCAGGACTAGAGGAATACTAGAGGAAGAATAGAGGGTTACGGGAGAGCATCTCCGGTGTTCCTGGCTTGGGAGTGGCTTGGGAGCGGCTCAGTGGTCGCATGCTGCCCTGCCCGTGCAATGGACACCTGCTTCTGCTCGTGACAGCAGCGTCGGCCTCCGGTTAGTCTGCGGGCATGTCTCAAAACGCTTTGACGCTCGGCCACTCGCCCGACCCGGACGACGCATTCATGTTCTATGGGCTGGCCCGCGGATTGGTGCCGGCCCACGGCTTCCGCTTCCAGCACATCCTGCAGGACATCCAAACCCTCAATGAGCGGGCCACGCGAGGCGAGTTGGACATCACGGCGATCAGCATCCATGCCTACGCTTACGTGAGTGATAAATATGCGTTGCTGCCGACCGGCGCGAGCATGGGCGATGGTTATGGGCCAATGCTGGTGGCGAAGCAGAAGTTCTCGCGCGAAGAAGTCGCCCGCAAGAAGATCGCTGTGCCCGGCACGATGACCAGCGCCTTTCTCGCCTTGCAACTGTGGCTGGGCAAGCCGGCGAAAGAGCTCGATTACCTGGTCGTGCCGTTCGACCAAATCTTTGCCGCCGTGCGCTCGGGCCGGGCGGATGTCGGGCTAATCATCCACGAAGGCCAGCTCACGTATCAGAACGAAGGGCTGCAAGTGTGCGAAGACCTGGGGATCTGGTGGGGGCGCGAAAACGACGGCCTGCCGCTGCCGCTCGGAGGCAACGTGATTCACAAGCGCTTCGCGCCGGCCACTCGCAAGGCGGTGTCAGACGTGCTGACGGCCAGCATCCAATACAGCCTGGATCATCGTTCTGAAGCGGTGCAACACGCCCTGCAGTACGCCCGCGATATGGGCCGCGACCTGGCGGACAAGTTCGTGGGGATGTATGTAAACCATTGGACGCTGGACTACGGCGCGAAGGGCCGCGAATCAATCCGGCGCTTTCTAAGCCAGGGCTTTGAAAAGGGTTTAGTCCCCGAACAACCAGAATTGGAATTCGTGGGCTGACTCGGGCCGGACCCGCCCCGATTGTCCCCAGCCCGGCCAGTTGGGCTCCTTTTTTGCACCTTGGGCAAGAAGCGACACGGCGCGCTCTCATTTAACGCTCCGCAGGGGCGTCACAGCGTCTCGCGGCCTGGCCTTTTACCACGTTTTTCCAGGGTGTTTCTGCGCCTCACGCATTCCATGCGATTACCTCAGTAAATGGAACTGGTCCTGCTATAGCCTTTGCGGACGACCTATTTGAGTCCGATGGAAGAAAGGCTGAACATGAACGACAACACCGCCGCGGTCCAAATACCGGTTGCCTCCGAACCGCCGACCGGTCCCGCGCCAATCAAGGTCTGGCTCGTGGACGATGACGACGGCTTCCGGACGCTGCTGGCCGGGCTTCTCGCCAAACAGCAGGGCATCGTCTGTCCGCGTCACTTTAACTCACCGGATGCCGTGCTGGGCGCGCTGGCCAGCGAGACCGGGCCCGACGTGCTGCTGATGGACATCCAGATGCGCCATCAGAACGGCTTGGACGCCATCCGGCCAATCAAATCGTTGGCCCGCTCCACCCGTGTGCTGATGTTGACGAGCTTCTATGACAGTTTCCGCCACTCACGTGCGATCGAAGAGGGAGCCTCCGGATTCCTGCTCAAGAGATGGGAACTCCATGAGTTGGTCGAGCACATCCGGAAACCGGACGCTTCGGGAGTTAGCCGCCCGCGTCGGCGCCGGACCCGGCCGCAAGTCCAGCCACAAGGGGGGAGGCGCAGCCCCGTGTGCCAACCGCCCGGCTCACGCAAAATGGTGGGGGCGGCTGCCGTTGCTAAGGGGAATACTCCACTGACTGGTTGGTGAAGAAACCGGATTCCACGCGCTACACCGGCGAAGGTTGTGCCTGCGGCCAGAAGTGGGGGGAACCGCTACCGTGAGGAACGAATGCCTACTTGAGCCGCCAAACGATGCGCGCCTTGTCCAGATCGTAGGGTGACATCTCCATCTTAACGCGATCACCGACCGTGAGCCGGACCCAGCGTTTGCGCATTTTGCCGCAGATAGTGGCCAGGACGAGGTGCTTATTGTCGAGTTCTACCCGGAACATGGTGCCCGGGAGCACGGTTTGGACGCGCCCTTCGACTTCGATATGTTCTTCTTTCATAGTCTGCTTGGCCGACGGCTGATACCCCTGGCACAGACAACACCCCACAGACCGGCCAAAAAGGATGCCGCCCGAGAAAAAAGCGAGGCCCGGTACCCCCGGGCCCCGCATAAAAGCGAACCGCTGTATTAGTAGCGATCGCGACCGCCGCCACCGCCGCCGCCACCGCTGCGGCCACCGTAACCACCACGACCGCCGCCGCCGCCGCTGGGGCGTTCTTCGCGAGGCCGGGCGATGTTAACTGTCAGAGCGCGCCCACCCAGCTCCTTGCCGTTCAAGGCGTCGATGGCTTTCTGGGCCTCTTCAGGCGTGCTCATGGTAACGAAGGCAAACCCGCGAGGACGGCCGGTTGCCCGGTCCATCATCAGGTTGGCCTCTACAACCGTGCCGTGCGCCGCGAAGGCGTCCTGCAGGTCGTTTTCAGTGATGTTGAAGGAAAGATTCCCAACAAACAATTTTGCGCTCATGTGATGTCTCTAACTATACTGTCCTAGACTGTCTTTTGCTTTCTCCAGACTGTTCCCGCTTATCGGGTTTCAAATCATCACTGAACCGAGTTCACCTGAAGATTTACCATGCCATGGAAGTGACAAGCTATCTAACAGACATGCGAACACTGACCCTTTTCTGCTGAATAGCAAGTCTTTTTTTGTCTAATTTTGCGGCAAGGGGGTGGGCAGGTTTGGGACTCCCAAAGGCCGCCCGTTATTCAATCCCGCCGTCCGATGGGGTCCGTCGTCGTCCGGCAGGTGCCAGGGCTCCGAACCGCGCGGCAGCGTTTGGATTACGCGCAGTTTGCTGCCGCTGTCGCACACCAGCGCGGTCCAAAGCGGCAGCAAGCTGCGCGCACTCCAAACGCTGCGCGGAAACCCCACGCCATAGACGAGCGAAAGATCCACGAACTGACGGATTGGAAACCACCGGCGCGGCGGCTATGCTGGCGCCATGACTCAATCCGGATACCGGGAAGCCATTGCCGACTACATCCGCGCCCAGGCGAAGCCGGCCGACAAGTTCAGCCACCAGTCCCGGCTTTACCAGCTCGCGAGGCGGCTCGCCGAGGGCCAGGCATACGACGACGACGTCCTCTATGCCGCCGCCTGGATGCACGACCTCGGGGTATTCATCGGCCACCGTCCGGAAGACCCGGCGGCATTGGCCGCGTGGGACCATGTGGCTTACGTCGCCCGCGTGGCGCCTCCGATCCTGAAGCAGTTTGGATTCCCGGAAGGAAAGATTGCGGCTGCCATTGAAGTCATCCGGACCCATCTGCCCTCGGCCAAGCCGACGTCGTTTGAGGGGACGTTGCTGCGGGATGCGGACATCCTCGAACAACTGGGGGTCGTCGCTGTTCTCCGCACGGTCAGCAAGGTGGGCCGTGACACACGATTTGTGCGGTATGCCGATGCGATTCGGGTTCTGCGGCGGAATGTAGAGGAATTGCCCGCGCAACTGGAGCTGGTCTCCGCGCGCCGCCTCGCCCGGCCACGGGTGAAGGTACTCAAGGCGTTTCTGGCTGCCGCCGAAGCCGAGGCCGACGGAAACGAACTGTAGCCTGATGCAGCGACCGAACCGCACGCTCTCCATTCCAACGTTCCCATGAGACCGACCGCCTACGATTTACTGGACCGAGTCCGCCAACAGAAGCCCGTGGTGCACCACCTGACGAACTGGGTGACGATCTACGATTGCGCTCAGGTGGTCAAAACCCTGGGCGCCTCCCCGGTAATGGCCCATGCCCGCGAGGAGGTCGCCGAGATGGCCCAAATCGCCTCCGCATTGGTGCTGAATATCGGCACCCTGACGGTTGATTTTGTGGAAGCGATGAAGCTTGCCGCCCACAGCGCCAACAAGAAGGGCATCCCGGTGATCCTGGATGTCTGTGGCGCGGGCGCAACCGCCCTGCGCGACCGGAAATCCCTGGAGCTGCTCAACGAGGTCAGGATCGATGTGATCAAGGGCAATGCGTCTGAAGTGGCCCGGATCAGCGGGGAAAGCGTGAAGACGCGGGGAGTTGATGTCACGGAGGTCAGCGGCGACCTGGTGGCGCTGGCCGAGAAGCTGGCGGCTCAGCGCAAAGCCACGGTGATAATCACCGGCAAAGTGGATATCGCTACCGATGGCCGGCAGACGCACCTTGTGAAGAACGGTCATCCGCTGATGACACGCGTGGTCGGGACCGGCTGCATGGCAACTTCGGTCATTGGGGCTTTCGCAGCAGTGGAATCCGACCTGAGCCTGGCAGCGGCGTGCGCCCTCGCCTGTTACGGAGTCGCGGCGGAGGTGGCCGCGGAGAAAGCCGCCGGCCCCGCGTCGTTCAAGGAGCGGCTGTTCGACTGCCTCTACAACCTGGACCGGGAAACCGTGGATCGGATGCAGAGAATTGAGACCACGCAGCGGTAAGCTAACGAAGGTGGTTCATGCTTCGCATGATTCACCTTTGGAGCGTAGCCGCCGACGTTAGTCGGCGCATTCTCTCCTCAGCGAACCTGGCGCCGACTAACGTCGGCGGCTACCTTCGCACGGATTCGACATGTTTGCCGCGCATCTTCTGCGAGTGGAAATCCCATAGCAGCCAATCATCGTCCGGCACAAACCGTTTGCGTTTGCTATCCCACTTCTTCGGCAGACGCTGGTTGAGCTTCTCAACAAAAGGCAGCAGTGGACGATTGGGCGGGAACCGCTCCTCATGGCGGTCGATCGCGCTTTCCTCATTCCATCCAAAGCGCTTGCGATACGGCGCAAAGCCGAAGCCGTCGAAGAAGTTCTCCCCGCCAACCAGCGGGATGTACCACAGGCTGGGGATGCCGCGGGCGTTTTCCTTGATGGGGATTTCCCGTTCCAACTGTTGAAGTAATTCCTGGCCGGCGGGGTCATCCTGCAAATGGGCGCGCAACTCGTGCAGCGCCGGGAACTCTATGGGCGGGCTGACAAACAGCACCGGCTTGTGCTGCAACGTGGCCATGATGATCTCGTGCGGCGTGCCGACGCTGTAAATATTCGTGGGACAATAGGAGATGCTGAAGTCACTGGTATCGACCATCCGCAGGTCGATGTGCAGCGTCTCGCGGAACTGCCGGGCGCACCAGGCCCGTGCCTGGGCGCCTTGCTTGCCGCCGGCATAGGTCCATCGCTGCCGGATGCGGTCGCCGCCTTTGACATCTTCGCGGCCGTATTCGTGGAGTCCGCGAACGTCAGGCTTGAACCAGGGATCGAAGACGGTGACCCCCATCTCCTGCAAGAAGTGGCTCACTCGGTTGCGCCAGCCGGACTGCTTTTCCGCCGCGCGAGACAGCACAAAATCCATCGGTCCGGACAGATATACCCGGGCGCCGCGGAGCAAGTCACCCTTACCTTTTGACTTTGGCATTGGTGCGATTTAAGGGCGAAAAGCCCGGCGGCTCAAGCCTCTTCGAGCACTTGAGCTTTGCGGGGGTGCATCCTGATACTGCCGCCACGGCTGGCTGGTGGGGCGCGTCACTCCGTGCGCGCCGTCGGCCACGCGGCATTAGAGCACGGATTTGACCACTCCCCCATCGGCCCGGACTGCGGCGCCGTTGATGGCGGCGGCCTCCGGCGAACAGACGAACACAACGACTGCGGCCACTTCCTCAGGTTGAATGAACCGCTTGAGCAGCGAAGTGGGGCGGACATCGCGAAAGAATTGCTTCTCGAATTCCTGCGAGGTGGTCCCTTGCTCCTTAGCCAACGTGGCAACAAAGGTGATTACTCCTTCGGAGGCAGTCGGCCCGGCCAGGACGCTGTTCACAGTGACGGCGGTGCCCGCGCAGGATTCCGCGATGCCGCGGGCGATGGCGACCTGGGCCGTCTTGGTCATGCCGTAATGCACCATCTCGGCGGGGATCTGGACGGCGCTCTCGCTGGAGATGAAAACGATTCGGCCCTGGTTGCGTTGCTTCATGCCAGGCAGGTAAGCCCGGCTGAGGCGCACGCCGGACATTACGTTGACCTCGAACAGACGCTGCCAGTCGGCATCGGGAATCTGCTCGAACGGCTTGGGCTCAAAGATGCCCAGGTTGTTGATGAGGATGTCCACTTCCGGAACCTGGCGGATGAGCGCTTCACACCCGGCGGCAGTGCCGAGATCCAGGGCGACTCCTTTCAGCTTTGCCTGAGGTACCTGCCGGCGGATGCTGGTGAGGGCAGCGTCAACCCGGGCCTGGGTTCGTCCATTCACAATTACTTGTGCGCCCTCGCGCGCGAGCCCAAGCGCAATGGCGAACCCAATGCCAGCGGTAGAGCCGGTGACAAGCGCTGCCCTGTTATCAAGTTTCAGATTCATAATATGCTACGGGATTGTTTGCCTGCCCAAGTCTAGCTCAGGTAGATGATGCGGTCCATTGGAGGTGTCTGGAACCGAGGGTCTCCCCGTCCTTCACTTGCGTCTGTTCGGCAGTCGGAGTAGCGTATCCTTGGGTTAAACTACTCTATGAACAAACCTGGCAGCATGTGCGCAAGGAGCATGGCTTGGCAGTCCTATCTGGCAATCGTGACCTTCCTGACGCTTCCGAACGCTCGTGCCCAGTCAGCCAAGGCGCCGCCAGAGGACGTGGTGGTTCTCGTGAGCATTGAAGGGAGAGCGGAGCTGGCGTCGGCAGGGACCGGCAATTGGACGCCGGCGACGAATAACCAGGTGTTACATCTGGGCGACAGGTTGCGCACTGATAAGTACAGCCGCGCCATGATCCGATCCTCGAAATGGGGCCAACTGCGCGTCCGAGAAGCGAGCTTGTTCACCATTGAGCCCCCACGCGAACCGGGTCGCCGGCCGCTGCTGAACCTGCTCAAAGGCTTCTTCTATTTCTTCAACCGCGACAAAGCGATCGAGCTGGATCTCCAGAACCGGCTGGCGTCCGCCGCCACGCGCGGGACAGAGTTTCAGGTCGCGGTCGCCGAAGACGGGCGCATGGAAGTGTCCGTGTTGGAGGGAGAGGTGGAATTGCGGAATAGTCTTGGGCCAGTGACGCTGTCGAGCGGCCAGCAAGGCGTGGCCCTGCCCGGACAGCACCCGACGCGGACCGCTGTTATCGCCGCTCTAAACGTTATCCAATGGTGCCTTTATTACCCCGCAGTCTTGGACGTGGATGAGCTGGGCTTGAGCGAGGCCGAGCGGTCAGCGTTGAGAGAATCGCTGGCGGCCTGGCGGAGCGGCGATTTGGTCAAGGCCCTGCAAAGCTACCCGCAGAACCGCCAGCCCGTCTCCGAGCGCGAGCGGGTTTACCGTGCGGCCCTGCTCCTGGTCGTTGGCGAAATTGCGCAGGCCGAATCGTTGTTGCCGAGCGTCGATACGCCCTTTTCCAATGCGCTGCGCGAGTTGATCGCCGCCGTGCAGTTCCAAACCTACCACCGCGCGGCGCCGCCCGTGTTGGCCACGGAATGGCTGGCGGAGTCGTACTATCGGCAATCGCGCGCCGGGGTCGATAAGCGGATGTTGGAAGATGCCCTGAAGGCGGCGGAGGCCGCGGTGGACGTGGCGCCGAACTCGGGTTTGGCTTGGGAGCGATTGGCCGAACTTGAATTTAGTTTTGGCCGCACAGGCAAAGCGCTCGTGGCACTGGACAACGCCATTCGCCTTTCGCCGCGGAACGCGCAGGCATTGGCATTGAAGGGCTTTCTCCTCAGCGCGCAAAACAAGATTCCGCAGGCGCTCGAATACTTCGACCAAGCCATCGCCGCCGACGGGGCCCTGGCCAACGCGTGGCTGGGCCGCGGGCTATGTCGCATCCGACAAGGAAATGCTGCGGCGGGCCGTGAGGACCTGCTCGTCGCCGCCGCGCTGGAGCCGCAGCGCGCGGTGCTGCGGAGTTATCTGGGCAAGGCATTCAGCGACGCTGGCGATGACCCGCGGGCGCGTAAGGAACTGGAATTGGCACGAACGCTCGATCCCAAAGACCCGACGAGCTGGCTCTATTCCGCCTTGGACCATGAACAACATAACCGGATCAACGAGGCCATTCGCGACCTCGAGCAGTCGAAAGAGCTGAATGACAACCGCAGCCTGTATCGCTCCGACTTGCTGCTCGACCAGGACCGCGCGGTGCGCAGCGCGAACCTCGCGCGAATTTATGACGAAGCCGGCTTGGGCGACGTCGCGCTACGCGAAGCCTCGCGCGCCGTTGCCGCTGACTACGACAATTTCTCCTCTCACCTGTTTCTCGCCAACAGTTATGAACAACTGCGGCGCGCAAATCAGTTCGATCTGCGCTTTGAGACTGCCGCATTCAACGAATATCTCCTCGCCAGCTTAATGGGGCCGGCCGATGGCCGGATGCTGGCGCAACCGGTGACCCAACAGGAGTACACGCGCCTGTTTGACCGCGACTCCTTGGGTTTCAGCACTAGCACCGAATACCTCAGCCGCGGTGCTTGGGACCAGTACGCCGCGCAGTATGGCACCCTACGCAACAGCAGCTATGCTCTGGAAGCGGACTACCGTTGGGACCCGGGCGAAACCGCGAATCGCAATGTGGAATCCTATCTGCTATCGGCCAAGTTCAAACAAATGCTCACGCCCCAGGACGGTCTGTTTCTCCAAGTGCTGGATTTCTGGCAAACCAGCGGCGACCTGGCGCAGCGGTACGATCCGAACCAATCGATCGCTGGGTTGCACGTGCTCGAAAAGCAGGAGCCTAGTCTGCTGGCCGGGCTGGATCACCAGTGGAGTGAATCGCAGCGGACCCTGTTTCTGATCAGCCGGTTCAATGACTCACTGACCGAGTATAATCCGCACGGCAGCACGCTACTGTTGACTGAGACGGGCGGGACCTTGGACGGCTTTTTCCCGAGCGACCTGACCCAACAGTATCAGAGCCGACTGAGCGTTGACTCTTTCGAGTTGCAGCACTTGGTGCGGGGCGAGCAACTGCAAACCATCGCCGGCATTCGTTATCAATATGCCACGGACCGGCTCTCAAACCAGCAGACCATCAACCCGGGTAATGCCCCCACATTCGAGATTTACTACGGCAACCCCGGGACGGTCATCACCGATCAATCCTTGCGACTTCACTCCGAGCGACTCAGCCCTTATCTTTACGAGTCCTGGCAAGTGGCCCATCCACTGTTGCTTATCGGCGGCGTGTCCTATGACTACCAGAGCCAACCCAACGATGTGCTCTTCGCGCCTCTGGCCGACGACCGCGTGATTCATCGCCAGCTTTCCCCGAAAGCCGCGGTGGTCTGGACGCCCACGCCGCGTGCCACCGCGCGCGCCGCGTATTCGCAGTCTTTGGGCGGGGTAGATCTCGATCAAAGCGTACGTTTGGAACCGACACAGCTTGCCGGCTTCGTGCAAGGCTACCGCAATCTATTCCCCGATTCGCTGGTCGGGGCTGTGGGTGGAGCGCGTTTTGAAACGGCTGATGTCTCGCTAGACTACCGGTTCCCGACCGGCACCTATGTCGCGGTGTCCGGCGAGCTGCTGCGGTCCAAGGTGGACCATGGCGTCGGGGCGTTTCAGCGAGATCTGTTCACGAGCGATGGCCCGGCGGTGCAATTGGATGAACGGCTGCGCTTCCAGGAACGCTCGGTCGATGTCTCACTCCATCAATTACTGGCGGATTGGTTCAGCTTCGGCGCGCGGTATCGGCTTGCCGACGCCCGGCTCACCACGACGTATCCAGGAGTCGATCCGGCGCTGGGACCGCTTGATCCGACGCAACTCACGCCGATCGGACCGACCAGTCGCGGTCTGCTGCATCAAGTGAGTATCAGCGGTTTGTTCCAACACCCGAGTGGTGTTTTCGCCGGGGCTGAGGCGACTTGGTGGTCCCAGGAATTGAAGGACGGCCTCGCCGGCATCCCGGCCGACACTTTTTGGCAGGTAAACCTTCAGATCGGCTATCGTTCGCCGCGCCGCCATGCGGAAATCGCCATCGGCGTGCTGAACGTCGCCGGACGCGATTATCGGCTTTACCCCATCAATTTATATCCCGATCTGCCCCGCGAACGCACTTTGTTCGCGCGGCTGCAAATGAATTTCTGAAGTGGTTTCGCAGTCAGGCGTAAACCCCGCGCCGCTGTTATTGAAACTCGCGTAGCGATCGTAGTCAGCACGGAGGCTGGAGCCGGGCACACACGGTGGCATGGCTTGGGGTTGCGAAGGGCAAATACCTATGATTGGCCTTCTTCTGAAAACGGGTAATAAGTGGCAGGATTCCACCTGGCACGCCGTCCGATTTCTCTATTGGAACTTCATGTTCAGCACCACATCTGTACCTGCCGCAGGACAATTCCCTGGCGTGAAGTACACCGTGATGAAGTACTTCTTGGGATAGGTGCAGGGGAACGATTTTGTTGAACCGGCTGCGTCTGTTGCACAATCGAAGTCAGTACCGCTGACGCGCCAGAGCAAATTGAAGCTCGATTGGGGTAGGGTAGTGCCTCCGACTTGTACGTAAGCCACCCCCATCGTGTCTCCTGAGGTCGGCGTAAACCCGGCCCCTCCATTAGTGAACAGAACATATCCGCAGTAAGGGCCGCACCTGTTGGTACTGGGAAAGGAGGGAGGCATCGGTTGGTGCTGGGGCGGATATACGGTGAGAATGCGCTCGGAAAAACCGAGGGCTGCCGCGCGAGTGCCCGTCCGGACCGGATTGCCATGCTTATCCAACGACTCAATCTCGCACGAGTAGAAACCGGCCTTGTCTGACTGAACATTGGACACCACCAGCCGGGATTTGCGCGTTCCTCGGAAACCCTTCTTCTCGCTCTCAATCGGCTCGCCATTGAAACACCACTGATAAGCCAAGTGGCGGCTTTTAGCGGTTTTCACTTCGAACTTCGCAGTCTTGCCCTGTTTCACGGTCACATCCATGGGTTGGCAGACTATCGATGCCAATCCTTCCTTTCGATTCTTGCGACAAAACATAGATCGCTCCTTTCTTTGGTGTTTCTCAGTGTGTTCATCGCTTGCTAATGAACTGCCACGCGAGTTCTTCATAGAGTGTTCCTCTTAGTGCTCCTCTTTCTTGGTGTGCGGATTCTAATTTTACTCCACAGGGCTCTTGCTGCTAAATTCCCACAAGCTGCCGCGTTTGGCAAGTGATTTAACTTTAGCCCCGGCGAATAACGGAGACACCTTGATCCGCAGCCTGGTTCAGATCTGCCTTTTTAACTGTCCAAGCCACGCCGAATAGTTATATCTGGGGTGGATGAAGTCGCAGGATACCAACAAGGACGTCAGCGGAGGCATTTTCCCCTTCGGTGCTCGGGTGCACCAAGTCTCCTTCGGGTGCATCGTCGGCGCGGGGCTGTCGGTGTTGGCGGGTCTGGTGTTCTGCAACAACTTCCTCGGCCAATCACTCATCAACGGCAGCTATGATCTGCCCTTCAGCTTTCACACGCCCAACCCGCCGAGCGACATCGTCATTGTGGACATGGACGAAGCTTCCCGGCGCAAGCTGCAGCAGTCCTGGTTTCGGCCCTGGGACCGGCGGCTACACGCAGAATTGCTCAAGCGCCTGAAGACTGATGGGGCGCGCACCGTCGTCTTTGACGTCCTCTTTAGCCAGGAGGAGCACACGAATCAACTCGACCAGATCGATAGTCAAATTCAAACCAACATCGATTCGGCGAACCAATTGCTGGCTCAAGCCATGGGCACGCACGGCGCGGTGATCGTCGCCGCCCACCTTAGAAAGGGACCCCAGGGGCCGGTCCTGGAGTTGCCTGCCCCGGTATTGCTTCACGCCGCGGCGGCCGTCGGTGTGGTGGAGGTCTCGGAAGACCTCGACACGACTGTACGCCAGATGCACACCAGAATCAGTCTTCCAAGCGGGAGTAATTACACGACGCTGGATTGGGAGGCCGCACGCATTCTACGCGGCGTTACCGCCAGCCAGCCCCATCCGCCCCGGGCATCCTCTTACCTCAATTACTATGGGCCACCGGGCACCATTCCTTTGGAGTCTTACTTTCAGGCGCTGAAGGAGGATCCCGAGGGCCACTTTAGCAACAAGGTCGTCATCGTTGGCGAGTTCTACCCGGTGAGTTTGCCCGGGGCCAGAATCGACACGTTTCTTAGCCCATTGCGGATTTCCACTGACCCGGCGCGTTTCAGCGGCGCGGAAATCCACGCGACGATCCTGGCTAATCTCTTGCACAGCGAATGGCTGCGCCGGCTGCCGGCCCTCGTGGAAGCAGGTTTGATCGTCCTCTTCGGCGCTTTGATCGGCGGCGGTCTGCCGCGGCTGCGTCCGCTCCAGTGCATCGGGCTGGCGATTGGCGCCTGCGTGCTGCTCACCGTGCTGGGCTTCGAGTTGCAGTGGCGGGCGCGGATATGGTTTCCATGGATGATTCCCGTGGTGATCCAGATTCCCGTCGCGCTCACTTGGGCGATCCTTTTCCATGCCATGCGGTCCTACCTGGCCAGCCAGGTCCTCGAGCAATCGCTTTCGCTCTACCTTTCTCCCAAGCAGGTCAAAAACATTCTGCAATCGCCGAATCTGCTCCGGCCTGGCGGCGTGCAGCAGCGCGTCAGCATCCTCGCCAGCGATATCGCCAATTTCTCCAAAACCTCCGAGCGCATGGACGCGGAAGACCTGGTGAAGCTGCTGAATCAATACTACGAAGAAGCTATCGGTTGCATCCATAAGAACGACGGCACGGTGGTTAATCTGGTAGGCGACGCGATCTTGGCCGTATGGAACGCGCCGCAGGCCCAAGCGGACCACCAGGAACGCGCCGGGCGCGCCGCACTGCTGCTCCAGTCGAGAATTGCGCAATTCAACCAGCGCACCGACATTTCCCCGCTGAGCACGCGTGTGGGCCTCCACACCGGCGAGGCCTGCGTCGGCAACGTGGGCAGTTCGAGTCACTTTGCCTACACAGCCATCGGCGATGCCGTGAACCTCGCTTTCCGCCTGGACGGTCTGAACAAACACCTCGACACCCGAATCCTCGCCACGCGCGACTTCCTCAAGGGCATTAATGATCAGTTCGACAGCCGCATGGTCGGCCTATTCCGGTTCAAGGGCTTCGATGCCGTGACGGAAGTTCACGAACTAATCGGCCTCGCCGCGGAACCTCAAGCGTCCCTGCCGTGGCGCAAAGCGTTTGCCTGCGGGCTGCGCGACTTTCGGCTCCGCGAATTCGGGGCGGCCGAACAGAGCTTCACGGAGACACTGAAACACCGCCCCGAAGACGGAGCGGCAAGATTCTATCTGGAGATAATTCCCGAGTATCGCACCGCCTCGCTGCCTCCTGAGTGGGCCGGCGAAATTGAACTGAAGGAGAAATGAGCACGCGGCCCTTCTCCGAAGGTCTCCTCAATCGTGCGCAGCTTCAGCAGTTCGTGCTTCTGTCTTCCCCCATACTTCAGCCCTGCGAAAGCACTTCCAGCAGGTAGCCCATTTCCTCCCGCACGTGGGTGGAATTCCCGACGGTGACGGCAATCTCCTCCCTGACCAGCTCACGAAACCGCTTCCGCAAGCGGTGCAGCGTCACCCGCAACGCTCCTTCGCTCATGCCGAGCCTTGCTGCCAGGTCTGACTGTGACACCTCCTGCTTGTCTCCCGTGAGCCACGGCTTGAGTGCTGGGAACTGCTCTCCACCACCGGCCTCCGCCTGCTCGCGGCCAAGCCGGTCCAGCGCCCGGTCGAGCAAGGTTACCGCCCACTCGCGGTCGAACTCCAGATCAGGGCTGGGAGTAGTTGTGTCCGCAAGCTCCAGGTCGGGAGAACTGTCCGTGCCGGCGTCGAGCGAGATGGGCACCCGCCCGCCGCCCCGCTTCAAACGGCACTGCTCGTCATGCACGTCCGCCAGGAAATGTCTCACCGCCCCCAGCAGAAAGAAGCGAAACCGCCCGCGCTCCGGATCCACTTGCCCCAGCCCCGCCCGTGAGAGCAGTCGGGCGAAGAACTCCTGTGTCAGGTCGCGCGCTGCTTCCTCGCTCGGCGACGCCCGGCGCATCAGGATGAACACCGGCGTGTAATATGCGGCGCACAAGTCACTCAGCGCTTGCCGCGCCTCGGGTGAGTCTCCCCGCGTTGCCAGCACCTGCGTCCATTGCGTCGTGACGAAGATGCCGGGGGACTTGGTACTGGCTGGGGTTGTTGGCCGCGCAGTCAAATCAGTCTGGTGAGGTCTATTTGCCATCATCTCTGCGCCCCAGCACCAGTTTGTAGCGAAAATCCATGCGGCGCGGGTTGTCGCGGGAACCAAGAATCTGGAGGACACCGATGGACCCTCCACGCGTGGTAAACACCATCGCTGCTGGAGGACGCAGCGTAGCGCGGAAAGAAGTAATGAATTTCACCAAGTCCTTTCTTTCCTCTGCATCTTCTACTCCATCCACGAGCTTGATCACCCGATTCGGCGTTAGCTCCTCCCAACTTGCTTGGTGTCCATCGATCGTTGGATAATAAACGAGGCCATCAAAGAACCGCAGCACGTCGTCAGGCGCGAGAATCGCATCGCCGTGATTCTCGCGCAGCCACTGCAATGCGGTTACGTCAAAGCTGGAACCGTCTCTTGAAAGCGCCTCTCCAATATCTTTGGGTGGCTCGAAGCATTTTCCAGTTTCAAAGCTGAATACGAAAGGCATGCCGGCCCCCGGATCCGCAATCCAAGTCTCGGTCACCGGGCCGAAGGAAGGATTCCGCTCTGTTGGCGCGGCGCTCTTTGGATGTTGGTGCTGTTTTTGATTTGGTTGAGGCGAACTGCCCAACCCGAGATAGCTGGTGATTGCCTGGTGCTGGGCAAGGACCAAGCCCAACCCCACCGCCAGGACGGCGCAAACCTTCAAAAGATTCCCGCGACCAAATGAGAACAGCCGAAGTTGCCCCGGTGCAAAGCCGCGTTCCCTGGCCCAAGTCGTTGAACACAAGAAATGCCGCACCATTCGCTGCAACATCGGGATGGAGACGGCAAGCAGAATCACCCAAACCGAAGCCACGATCCATTTGCCCGAGCCCAGATCAGACCTGATGAAAGCCGGGATGCCGAAACAAGTGCCCACGACCCAAGCTGAGGAGACGAGTCCAAGCACGGAGAAGTGATTTCGCTCCGCCTTTGTGAGGTGGGAACAGATTTCCCCGACCTCCTGTGACTGAAGCGGCGACCACGTCCACCAATCCTGACGGGGTCTTACAACTGTCGTGCCCGGCAGGACGGCTGCGCTCCCAATGGAGCTTATAAGCCGGCCCAGGAGGCAGACAGCCATGGTTGCCGACACCAGCAAGAGACCCACCATGCCTTTTTCGACTATGATTCTCTCTAACCCGATCGGCGACGGCCCCGCTGCGACCAAACCGATCGCGTGCCAGAATGCTAGCGCCAGCAAGCCAACCGCTTGAAAGCCTGCTGCCGCCAGCCCCACGGCCCAAAAGCCCACGGCAAGTAATATACCAACCGGCGCAAAACCGCCCGCGACCAGTCCACAGGGGAACAAGCCCCAGGCGCTGAACCCTACCGCTATCACGCCGATTGCAACCGGACCAACGGCCACGATTCCTTTGGCGACGCGCTGCCGACCGGTGGCGGGGTCAATGCCCCAGGTGACATGCACCAGCGGCAGGCCGAACAGGGTTTGCCGCGTGCGATAATCGCGGCCTCGGGCGGGGGCGGGCGCGACGTCCGGCTTGGCCGATTGGGCTTCCAAGGACGAAAGGGTTTGGCGCCATCCTCGAACGATGTAATCCAAGGCGAAAAGGCCAAAGAGTAGTATGAGATTCACGCGGCTTCCGTGATCCATGATTCTCAGCACCACACAAAACATGGCAAGGACCATGCCCACAACGTATCCGATGACCGGCCAATTGAGCCCACGGCGATTGCCACGCATTACGACAAACGGGCCATTCAATTTGGGCAATGTTCCAATCCATGCAGACTTTGAGCGCTGCTCTTCAACCTGACCGCTTGACGGGGCCGTCGCGCCTTTCGGTAAAAAGTGCGCGCCGCAGGTTGTGCAAATCCTCGCCTCCCGGCTGGTAGGATTGCCGCAATGCGAGCAGAGGACCTTGAGAGCCATATGGCCGCCAAGAAGGAGCAAAACGATCCCCAGAATCCAACCGGCCGGGTGAATGAAAAAACATGCGATTCCAAGGGCCTGGATGGCACAACCGATGCCGATGAACTCGCCCTTCTTCTTCTTGGTAGCGCAGAGAGCGGTGGCATCGCCGGCCCCAGCTGGCGCAGCGGTTCCGGTTGGCGGGGCGGTTGCGCTCCGGAGGTCCGTCGCAATCGTCTCCACCTGCGTCTTGAGCACGCTCGCTTGGGAATAGCGCCGCCCAGGGTCTTTCTCTAGCGCTCGCATCACCACTTCGTCCAGCCGCACATCGATCTGCACCTTCTTTGACGGCGGCTCCATGCGCTTGCCGGGCAATTCGCCGGTGAGCA
>PLZQ01000474.1 GCA_003152225.1 Limisphaerales bacterium
TGGGAAAGAAGAACTGCTTGTTCATTGGCCATCCGACAGCTGGAGAACGCAGCGCCATCCTTTACACGTTACTGGGCAGTTGCCGGCGGCACCAGATCAACCCGTTTGACTATCTGAAGGATTTGTTCACGCGTTTGCCTGCCGCCAAGATTACCCAGATCAAGGCGTTTGCGCCTGCGGCCTGGGCCAAGGCCAATGGGAAAATCGCTCAGGCAGCCTGAGCCATCCACCACCGGTCGAACTCAACCTCCCACTTTCAACTCCTGTGCCACAGCGTCACGTGCTGCCCCAGCCGGATACGATGCGGTGGTCAAGGGCAGGCCGGTCACCGTTGCTCTCAATCGGCGCTACCTGCTCAATGCTCTGCGCTTCGGTCTGAACCAAGTCGAATTGGAAGACCGGCGCCACCGTGGTCGCCGCGCTGGTGCTTAACGGCAGCTACTGGAGCAGCGGCACAATCTGTTACGAAGCCATTGCGGCCGTATTTGATTGGCCCAACGCACTGGTAGCTGGAACGGGGGTGGCCTGCGATTACCTGCGCCAGAAGTGCAAGCGTATCAGCGAGGCCACCGCCCGCACCCTTCATCCAGCCCTGTTTGAAAGGTTAGACCAAACATGATCAAACACCCTTGTCACTGGCTGAGGCTGGTGACAAGGGCCGTTTGGTTCCTGGAAGAGGCATCGGGTGTGGTTGGGCCGAAGATCAAAAAGAGCGAGAAGGCTGGTTCCTTAAGCTTCGTCAGTTTCATGGTTCACATAGACGCGCACGAGCCAACCGTCTGCTTCTAACCGCCCCACTTTTTGGACATATTCTTGATAGCGAAAGCGCTGTTTGACAAACGGTAGCGCACTGATGGTCTCCACAAGGCGGTGCGTCCAGGGTTGGAATCCCTCCCGCTCTTTGAGGATGCGCAAAATCGATTGCTCTTCTTCTGGCGTAAGCTGAGGAATGACCCGGGTTGCGCTGCCGTCCGGACCTTGGATGGAATTAAGCCAGGTGCACGAGGCCTGACGATTGAGCAGGAACAGCTTGCCGAGATTTCTTCCCTGAGTCACTAGCCGTTTGAATTCCTCGTTCTGGCCTTCTTCCAATGCTCGTTCCAGATTCAACTTCTTCTCGATTGCGGAAACTCCAGGGGCCGTCAACAATGCCTGGCGGGTAACGCGCGGCTCCATCAAGGCGTCAGCTAGGAGAGGGGGCGCTTTCCAGCATACCAAGGCGGCCAGTTCGAGCAGTGCGAGCTGACGCGCCGTTTCCAAGTCTCGACTGGACAGGGCTGCTTTCTGATATTCCCTGACCGGGTCCTGGAGGATGTCGAGGAGTTTCGGGGCGGCGAGATCCTCAATACGGGCCTGGAGCAATTCATAGTTGCCGAACGTGATGCCGAGAATGTGGCTGACCCGTTGCAGCGTGCAATCCCGGCGCAGGTCCGTAGCCCGGGGCACCTGGTCGTTTCTGAGCCCCGAATAGAAGTCGTGTAATCCCAACCAAACGGCTCGATTGGGAATACAAAGAAAGGGCTGTTCCTCCGTGGCTTGTTGGAAGCAAGCACGAACCGTTTTTTCGTGAAACGCCAGCTTCCAGACCTCTTCCAGCAGATACACCTTGTGCGCGGATTCACGTGGAAAGGCTCCCAAGTAATCGAAGGTGGTAGACGCCTTGATCGTGCTTTCATCATGGCCCAAAACGGACTTGGCCAGGCGGATCAGGAGATATACTGCAATACCGGTGAACACCAAGCCGTCAATGTTCTGCCAAACGTTGGCAGTAAAGGCGATGACGTCGTTGAAGATGCTCCAGAGGCTGTGAATCACGGATGACTGAGGGGATGTTGTTCCTGAACGCCGCGCTGGCCCATTGGAGCTGCGCGGGTAATAGAGAACTGGTTTTCCGTCCCGCTCATCATCAGCGGGATAGTGGCAGGTGGGGACGCAGATTTCAACCTTGAAGATCTGTGCCGTTGCCAGCCGGTTTTGCCCTTGAGCAGGACACCCGTTCCTGATAAAAGACCATCCATATTCGGAAAGGCCCAATTATGCAACCTCACTTCCGTCAACTGGTCTCGGCCTTCTTTTTGTGTTGCATACTCAACACCTCTGCCACTGTGCTCTACGTGGATTTGAACAACCCCAGTTGATTTTTCCTTTATGAATGCGAATTGTAATCTCAGTCCCTTGCTGTTTTTGGGTTGCCTGGTTGCCGTCGCTGCGCATCCAGGTACAACGCTCGTCGCGGACCTCGTTTATGCGAAGGATGGTTCAGGAGTTTACGGCTACAAAGACACCCCCAAGCTGCCATGGTGCCAGTGGATGGTGCACGACCCGGACCGACCAGCCGCTAAACGAATTGATCCGGGCACGGCCGGCCCCCCAGCGCCGGTTCCTTCGGATACGATCGTGCTATTCGATGGCAAGGATGTTTCACACTGGCAACCGTTGAAGGATTGGAAAGTGGCGGACGGTTACCTGATCTCGGGCGACACCGACTTGGCCACCAAAGAGAGTTTTGGCGACATTCAGCTTCATGTCGAATGGGTAGAGCCAGCCGGCTTCGAGGGGCCGTGGTATAACCGAGGCAATAATGGGGTAATGCTCATGGACTTATACGAGATCCAGATCTTCGATTCCTTCAACGAGAAGATCTATCCCGATGGCCAATGTGCGGCGATCTACGGTCAAACACCGCCGCTCGTCAATTCCAGCCATCCGCCCGGGCATGGCGAAACCGGTCACCGCATCCTGCCCGAATACAAACATAAAGTCAGCAGAGGGCCGCTCGGGTTTGGTGGACATGGCTGCCCCATCCGTTTCCGCAATCTTTGGCTGCGCCCACTTTGACCTTCATGCACCACGGCTTGTTGCAAGCCGAGAGAGATCACTTCAGGCGGGGTCTGGGCTTTGCGGGTCACGATCTTAGGCTTCTCCAGGTCCTTAACCTCCGGGCCAATTATACAATAGCACTCCAGCATCCCACCTCAATTCTTACAATAACCGGCGCTAGATTCGAAAAACCTCCGCAAATGCCCCAGAAGCGATCGACACCCCTTTCCGCTGCCTGATTCCCTCCCGCTTATT
>PLZQ01000182.1 GCA_003152225.1 Limisphaerales bacterium
GGGCGATTTGAGGATGGCCTGAAGGTGGACCAACGGCTGTCCCAGCTCCAGCCGCGCAGCCCAATCGTCTTCTACAATCTCGCCTGCAGTCACTCCCTGACTGGCGAACTGGATCAGGCGGCGTCCGCGCTGGAACAGGCGCTGAATCTCGGCTACCGCGATTTCACCTGGCTCGCCAAGGACCCGGATCTCTACCCCCTCCGCCAGCATCCGCTCTTCCGCACCATCGAGAGCAAGATCCAGAAGATGAAGGTGAAGATCGCTTGAACGTCACCGTCCACGGTCGCACCCACCATTATCGCACCGTGACGTTTGACGTCCGGGCCAATGCCGTCTTGCTCATCGAGCAGCGGCTCCTGCCGCACGAATTCCGCATCGTCCCGGCGCGCGATTTCCGCCAGACCGCGCGGGCCATCAAAGACATGATCGTGCGCGGCGCGGGTGCGATTGGGGCCACTGCGGCCTACGGGCTCGCCCAGGGCGCGCACACCTTCCGGGGACGCGACGTGGCCAGGTTCCAGGCGCACGTTGAAACCGTTTACGCCACCCTCAAAGCCGCGCGCCCCACCGCCGTTGATCCGGTCAACGCGATGAACTACGTGCGCGCGGCCATGCGCGCCGGTGAGACGGTCGAGGAGCAGCAGGCGCTGGCCTTGGCGGCGGCGGAGGAGTTTGCCAACGAAGACGTGCGGCATTGCGAAGCCATCGGACAGCACGGGGCCAAGTTGATTCGCAGCGGCATGAACGTCCTCACGCACTGCAACGCCGGCTGGCTGGCTTTCGTCGATATCGGCAGCGCCACCGCGCCCATGTATGCCGCGCAGGCGCAGGGAAGGAAGTTTCACGTCTATTGCGACGAAACCCGCCCGCGGTCCCAGGGGGCAACGCTCACCGCATGGGAACTCGCGCAGCAAAAGGTCTCCCACCAGGTCATCGCGGACAACGCCGCCGGCCACCTGATGCAGCGCGGGAAGATCGATCTCGTGATCGTGGGCAGCGACCGCACGCTAGGCCGCACTGGCGAGGTGGCCAACAAGATCGGCACTTACACGAAGGCCGTGCTGGCCGCACGGCATGGAATACCTTTCTACGTCGCCATCCCGCTCTCCACCATTGACTGGCATATTAAGTCCGGCTTCGACATCCCGATTGAAGAGCGGGACGCGAGCGAAGTCCTTGGCGCGTGGGGTGTGGCGGGTGGCGCCAAGAGCGGAGTGCGCGCTTCGCGCGCGCCCGGGCGGGTGTATGCACGCGTGGCCAACCCGACCAGCGGGGCACTGAATCCCGGCTTTGACGTCACCCCGGCGGAGTTGATTACCGGGATCATCACGCCGGCGGGAATTCTGAAGCCGCACGAACTCTGGGCCCGGCGCCGCGAGCTGGGCGGCTGAGTCGTTGGACGGCGTCGAGGGGTCAGCCAACGCAACGCGGCAATACCGCAACCCGACTGCGCAAAGCGTCTGGAGTGCGCGGAGCTTGCTCCGGCTATCGAACTACTCTTGCCCGAGGTCTCCGTCGCTGCCTCAGCAGGACCCCGCATGTATTAAAGTGCTTCTCCCTGGTTGATCTGGCAATTCTCTGAACTGAAGGCTCAGGCAGACCAACGTCGGCTGGTAGCGTAACCTGTTGACGTTTCCGCACTTCCTCCGCCTCCCTCCGCCACTACCACCGGCGCGTTACTCCCGCATCGAAGGTGTTGCCCTGGTAGCACCCTGGTGGTGCCCTGGTGTAGTCCCCATGTGGGTCAGGTAACCTACTGTGGTTGAAGCACTTGTGGACACACTTTTGTACTCTTGAGCTTGGCAGTGCACAGGTGTGTGACCCGGTAAACCATGCCGCTTTTGACAGCTCGGGTTGTTCCTTCGACACCGGGCAAGGAAGTCTGTAATGTCGGGCTGCGGACGCCTTATCTATAGGCAGGTATGAATAGCACTGCAGAGCAACGAGTTTGTCCAAATTGCGGCGCGGCCATCCCGGCGAATGCGCCGCAGGGTATGTGTCCCAAATGCCTGATGGCGGCAGCGGCGGTCAGCACAGAAGCTGGCCAAACCGGCGGCAAGCGGCCGGAACCGCCGTCACTTGAAAGGTTGGCGGCGGCGTTTCCGCAATTGGAGGTGATGGAGTTTATCGGCCAGGGCGGCATGGGCGCGGTCTATAAGGCGCGCCAGAAACAGCTCGACCGCATTATCGCGCTGAAGGTGCTGCCGCCAGGCATTGGCGGGGACCCCTCGTTTGCCGAACGCTTCACCCGCGAGGCGAAGGCATTGGCCAAGCTGATGCACCCCAACATCGTGACGCTGTTCGAGTTCGGCCAGGCGGACGGGATTTATTACCTGCTGATGGAGTTTGTCGATGGGGTGAGCTTGGGGCAACTGCTCCGGGCCAGCCGCGTGTTACCGCGCGAGGCGCTGGCTATCGTGCCGCAGATTTGCGATGCGCTGCAATATGCCCACGACCAGGGCATTGTCCATCGCGACATCAAGCCGGAGAACATCCTGATGGACCGGCGCGGGCGGGTGAAGGTGGCGGATTTCGGCCTGGCCAAGCTGGTGGCGGCGAATGCGCTCCTTACCCCGTCTCTCTCGCCATCAGACAGCCAGTGGCAGATGGCAGATGGCAAAGGTCAGAGCGCGCCCCTTACAGGCGCGGGTAAGATCATGGGCACGCCCAACTACATGGCGCCCGAGCAGGTGGAGCATCCCGGCGAGGTGGATCATCGAGCGGACATTTATGCGCTGGGGGTGGTGTTTTACCAGA
>PLZQ01000430.1 GCA_003152225.1 Limisphaerales bacterium
GACCCGCCCTTCAACTCCAACCGCAACTACGAAGTCTTCTGGGGCGAGACCAAGGAGAAGCGTTCGTTTGAAGACCAGCACGAGAACACCAAGGCTTACATTGACTACATGAGCTCGCATTTTGTTCTCGCATAAGGTTATTCAAAGGCTCTAGCGTTGCGGACACTGAACCGACATGCGCACCAAATACCTTCCGGAATTCATCCGCCTGAATTATGAAATCCACGAGTGGCGCCACGCGCAGGCAATCCTGCGCTGCGACTTCCCTCAAGAGTACTCGGAGATCGTGGATGTGCTCATGCGATTCCGGCTTCTCAAGAACTGGCTCACCGTGGGCGGTGGGCGCAAGTCCAAGGTCTCGGAATGGATTGATGGCGAGCTGTTGAACAAGCATCAGTGGGTGCCGAAGGGTTTCGACACAAAGATCATTGTGGACGAACAAACCTTTGAGTCACCAACCCACGAGGTGGACTGCTTTAAGAACCGGGTTGCCTTGGAAATCGAATGGAACAACAAGGACCCATTCTTCGACCGTGACTTGAATAACTTCCGGCTACTCTTCGAACTGCGCGCGATTTCGGTTGGCGTCATACTCATCTTCGACACTTTGAGAAGCTACCTCCTTGATTTGCAGCGACTTACGACGACAGCAAATCCTCTTGGCACTACATTTTCGATTTCCTCGGTTTTGGGTTCATGCCTTCTCCCTCAATGTCGGCGGCAGGGCAACTCCTGCGGCCATGAATGCCTTGTGCGCCTGCCCCAGCACTTGGCTGCGTAGGACAAAGTGCTTGCCCTGGAAGACGGCTTCGGCCTCTTGCAGATTATCCAGGCCGCGCAGGATCTCCGCCCATTCCCAGGTTTGGTTTTTCTCTGGCAAGCGTTGCTCCAACGCGCGTCTGAGCAGCAGCGCCAGAAAGCTGCAAAACACGTGGCCGCGAATCGTTTCGTCGCATTTGTGATAAATGGGCCGCGTTTCCAGGATCGACTTCATCGTGCGGAACAGGTCCTCCACCCTCCAGAGTTCTTTATACGCCCAGGCGATGATCTTCGGTTCGTCGGCCAGATTGGTCTGCAACACCCATTGGCCGTCATAGCGGGCCTCTTCCTTGACCTTCGCCTCATCGATAGTGAAGCGCGGCGGCGCATCCTTCGCCAAAAACTTCCGATAGCCCTTGTTGCCGATTAACGACTTGTCCCCGCGCTTCAACTGTTCGCGCAAGTGCTCGACGATGGCTTGGCGGTCGGCAGCGTCCTTGCGGCGTTGCTCCTCATTCAAGCAGACCACATACCTGCGGGGTCCGATGTCCACCGCTTTAACCTTTAAGGGCGAAGGGTCCTTGGCCGTTTTTCGTTCCGGCGTGATCTCCTGGTAGTCACTACGATCGGACAACACCCGCTCACGCACTTCCTTCACCGAGCGCATCCGCGCCCCTAAAATGTAATCGCAATCCAACTCCTTCGATTCCAGCGCCGTGATCGTCTCGGCACTAATCATCCCCCGGTCCGCCACGATGCAAACCCGACGCACCCTAAACCGCTCTCGCAAGCGGCGGACCACCGGCAGAAGCGTGGTCACATCGGCCGTGTTGCCGGGCCACAGTTCGCAGCATAAGGGCCAGCCGTGCAGGTCCAGCACCAACCCCACCACCATCTGTTTGAGATCCGGCCGATGGTCTTTGCTTTTGCCGTGTCGTCCAATCTCCTGGCCGCCCTCTCCCTGGAAATAGATCGAAGTGGTGTCGAAGAAGACCAGATCGATCTCGCTGAATAAATCCCGCCGCTGCTCAAACAACTGTTCCTCAATCCAGTCCTTGGTACAGCGCGGCGTCTCCAAAACCCGGGGGCCAGGTCCTTTAGCAAGAGGTTCTCCCAGGAAGGCCATCGCACGATAGAGATGATGCAGTTCCAGCCCTTCGGTCCCTGGCAAACGATAGGCTTGGCGCCAGCGCTCAGCGGCCCGGTCACTGCCCGAGGCATCGACATCGAACTCGTAGCGGCGCGATTCCAGTGCGCGCTTGAGGATCGTCCCCAACTCCAGGGTTTCCCACAGGCGGCCGAAGACCAGATCCGGACCGACCCGCTGCACCGCAACCGGTTCGGTCTGGCCGGCGGCGTGGGCATCGATGACGGCCATCTTCTCGCAAAAGCGCAGGCCGGAGCGCATCAGCGCCTCCATCTGCCCGCTGGCTTGGAGCACGTCCAACCGCCCCAGGGTGCTCAACACGCGCTGATGCACCTGGCCGCGCTGGCGAAAGCTCTCGACGATTTGCAGGTAGGCATAGGTGCCGGTGCGCTTGACTCTGAAATACATAGGGCCATTTCTTTTCCTCTACCGTGATGGCTCCAGCACCCCAAATACGCAATGAAAAACCCGAAACCGACTTCAGAATTTGGCAGCACATTTTGAAGTCGAGAAAATCCAAACCCAACAAAATGGGCAGTTCTAGCGGATCTTTCACGCCGGTTGCCCTCTCTACTGTAGAAGATGAGTCATAGTGACTCGGTGCGACGACTTGCAGGAAATCTTCGATGAATTGGGTCGGGGGGAGTCCTACGGTGCTTCCACGACTCACATGTCAAAGCTCCTGCCGCGCATTCAGGGCGGCGGGGGTGCGGGCTGCCCAATTCTTGTGTTTGGAATCAAAAAGAGCCTTTATGTCCAAGATAGTTAATCTCTCCGAGCCGAGCGCAGCCGAGGATTTGCATGCCAAACTGGAAGGTCAGTTTGCCACTCTCCTGGCAGATCCGCCTTGGCAATTCCAAAACCGGACCGGGAAGATGGCCCCAGAGCACAAGCGATTGCTGCGGTATCCAACGATGGAACTGGAAGAAATCCTTGAACTCCCAGTGTCTCGCCTGGCGGCAGCTCGGAGCCACCTTTACCTCTGGGTGCCGAATGCATTACTGGCTGAGGGACTCCAGGTCATGAGGCGATGGGGCTTCACTTACAAATCAAACCTGGTTTGGTACAAGGTCCGCAAAGATGGCGGTCCCGATGGACGGGGCGTGGGCTTCTACTTCCGCAATGTCACGGAATTGGTTCTGTTTGGGGTGCGAGGAAGCATGCGAACGTTGAAACCGGGGCGGACCCAAGTAAACCTCTTTCCCACACGGAAGCGCGAACATTCGCGGAAGCCGGACGAAATCTACGACATAATTGAGGCCTGTTCTCCAGGGCCATATCTGGAGTTATTTGCGAGGTTCCGCAGAGCAGGCTGGAGTCAATGGGGAAACGAAGACGTGGAGGAGAATAGTCATTATGGAGTAGGGATGCGCAATGGGCATGCTGATGACCAAATGCGGTTGCTCGAACCCCCGAAAAACTACCGGGCGCGTTGAGGCTCCTGGCCGGGGCGGATGAGTTGGCGCTGGAGGAGCGCTTTTATCCGATGCACGTGAAGCAGAAGGACAGGACGGGCAGGCCGGACATTGACGCCTTTGAAACGGCGATGCGCCGGGCGAAGTGCGAGAAGGGATTCTTTGTCAGCTTCGATTACCCCAGCGACGCGCTGCGCGAGATTGACCGCTTCTTCCGCGAGGAGCACCGCGTCATCATCCCGATCACCGGCCGCGACATTTTGGACGAGGAGATTGCGAGGAAGCTGGCGTAAGG
>PLZQ01000488.1 GCA_003152225.1 Limisphaerales bacterium
AACGAATCCTCTGCCCGGAAAACCTACAAGCGGCATGGCTCCGGGTGAAGGCCAATAGCGGGGCGGCGGGAGTCGATGGGATGACCATCGCCCAGTTCCCTGCTTTTGCCCGGCAATACTGGCAGGAGATTCGATCGCGCCTCTTGGCAGGCACTTACCACCCGGCGCCGGTGCGGCGGGTGTTCATCCCCAAACCCAACGGGGACTTGCGTCCCCTGGGTATCCCAACGGTCCTGGACCGTGTTATCCAACAGGCCATAGCGCAGATGCTCACCCCGCTCTTTGACCCGCACTTCAGCACGCACAGCTATGGGTTTCGCCACGGTAAGCGAGCCCATCAGGCGGTGCGCAGCGTGCAAGCGGCGGCGCAAGCGGGTTACGGCTATGCGGTGGACTGCGATCTCAAGTCGTTTTTTTGATACCGTGAAGTTCGACCGGTTGATGAGGCTGCTGGCCCGACGCATCTCGGATAAGCGGGTGCTCCGCTTGATCGGAGCTTACCTGCGCGCCGGGGTCAAGCTGCCGGAGGGCAGGGTAGAAGCTACGACGCAGGGCGTGCCGCAAGGCGGTCCGCTCTCACCGTTGCTGGCCAACACCATGTTGGACCCGCTGGACAAGGAACTGGAACGCCGGGGACTGCGCTTTGCGCGCTACGCCGACGACTTCCTGATTCTGGTCAGAAGCCTTCGGGCCGCGCAAAGGGTCATGCAGAGCATCACTCGGTTTGTGGAAGTCCGGCTCAAGCTGGTGGTCAGTCGCCAGAAGAGCCGGGCAGCGGCCTTGTCGGCCTGCGCCTTCCTCGGCTTTCAAATTCGCCGGGGCAGGATCGTGTGGACGGACAAGGCCCGAACGCGGTTCAAGGAACGAATCCAGGCCATCACCAGTCGCAGCCGGGGCGTCTCAAGCTACTGTATGTTGAGCGAACTGCGGCGCTACGTGGTGGGGTGGCTGAACTACTTTGGTATCAGCCAGGCCTATCGAGAGATACCGGCAATGGATCAATGGCTGCGACGGCGGGTGCGGATGTACTACTGGAAACAGTGGAAGCGCGCTCGCAATCGGCGGCGGCAACTCATCCGTTTGGGCATCCACCCGGCGGAGGTGTACAAAGCCACGCGCAGTCATCGCGGATATTGGTGGATGGCCGGCACCAGCATCGTCCAGCGCGCGCTGGACAATCGCTGGCTGACGGAACGAGGAGTGCCCAGCTTAAAGCAACAGTGGATCGAGATGCATTACGGCAAGCAGAACGAGAAGTTTAATCCTGCGGCCGTTAATCTAACCGGAACCGCCTAGTGCGGACCCGCTTGCTAGNNTTGCTAGGTGGTGTGGGAGGCGGGAGGTCAATCCTCCCGCCGACCCGATTAGCCTTCATCTAGCATCCGAATGAACTCGGGAATCTTTGTAATGCGCCTCAGATCTTCATATATCAACTCCTCAAACTCGATGCCAGTCAGGAAAGCTCGGACGATCCCTTTGCTATTGAGTTGAGTGCGGAACTCAAGAACAAGCCGCTTCTGGTCCAACTGCTCAGGGGTTGTGAAGTTTGCCGGACGATCGCAAAAATAAAACGTAATCCAAGGACGGCCCCTGCTTTCCCAACACTCGATTGCAGCATCAAACTCTTCCTTGGTCCCTGATGCCGCGATTTCTGTGGGAGTCCCAAATCTGTTCCACATGATACCGCAGAACATGTGGTAACCGCCAATCTGTTTGTTGATGACCGTCTGAGGCCTCGGACCGATCTGAGGAGCCATGTCTTCCCATCTCACCACCTTTATGAACAAGCCGCTCTCTTCGACGGACTGCTGGTTGAATCGAAAAACAGCCTTAGCAACTCGGTCACGTTCGTCTGCAACATCGCCCGGAGAGCTCAATAGCAGGCGCACGATCCTGACCTCCCGACTGGTGACCACCTTTTGGGGTACAGTCTCTGGGGGCTTCGCGAGAGCGGAAACGAAGTGGGCTAACGCGTCATGTACGGCGAATCGAAGGTCGTCCGGCCCGCTGAAGAACCGCACAACGACGTCAGAAGCAAGGCGAGTTCGAAACTGCTGAATTTTCGTCCTATCGGTGTCAACGAATTTAGGTGGCCAAGGAGCTGCGTCGTCCGCCAAAAAGACTAGCAAGGGCTTCGCACGCGCCTTTGCGATCTCATACTCGTACTCCATCCAACTTTTCCTGCTTGTGGTCTCAGTCGTCCCGTACCGGTGTCCCACGATGAACACGACAGCATCCGCTCTGTCGATCCTGTCTGTGACGGTCACCGGGGCGGGCGTCCCGGCCTCGAGATTAAGGACAGTAATAGGCTCGGCACCTGCTCGAACCACGGCCTCGCAGACAGAGTTGCGGTATTCGGCGAGATCCTCAAACGTCGAAGAGATGAAAACGCGCGGATTTTCTTTTGGCATAGCCTAGCGTGGTCAAGGTCAGCGGGCTAACAAGTGATTAGACAGGTCTGGATATCATCCCATTTCGGGGTGTTATCCAAACGCCCCGCTCCGGGGATGAGAGGTTTCTCCTCATCACGGCCAGTTTTACTCCTCCCAGGCTGGGCTGTAAAGCCCGATGTTCAGAGCTTCAGCTCGCCGCCGTCCAGACGCCCGCTCTATCCTCGCCAAGCTCCGCCCAAGGGTGGGCGGGATCAGCCAAACATGTTGCGATGCAGCAGGTTGCTGGAGAAACTTGGGTAGTCTTTGAGCGGAGGCTGGAACGCGCACAGGTGCCGGCGCCCCAGCGCCCGGACTACCATAAGTGGACCCGCTTCCACCTCGATTTCTGCCACAAATATGGCTATCCGCCCCGTTTGCCCACAAGCCTTGGGCCATTGCTCAGGAGCGACCTGAGCCCGGGTTCGGGTCGAAGCCACCCCGAGGCTACCCCGAGGCTACCCACAGGCTCCATCCAAGCACCCGGAGAAGCCGCCCAAAGCCACACTTAGGCAAAAGCTGAAATGCTGAGAGCTCAAAGCTGAAATCAAAAAGAGGGATGCGCAAAGCCACCCAATGCGACATTAAAGCTATCCCAAGGCCCGGGGAAAGCCTGTTGTGGTGTTCGGCCGTCGGTATGGGACGGTGTCGCTGCCGAGCGCGCCTGCCCCCAAGGTGCTTTCCGTGAATGACATAGGCATTCTTCCGCCTTGCCAACCGGGCGCGTCTTTTCCAATGTTGCCGCATGCAGTCACACGAAATCTTGCGTGAAGTCTTCCAGAAGTGCAGTCCCAAGCAGGTATCCGCCGAGCTGGGGCTCTCGCTTTCGATGATCTACAAGTGGGCCGAGCCCGGCGATCCGACCGCCGGCAGCGGCAGCACCAACCCGCTGGACCGCATCGACGCGCTGATCCGCTGCACCAACGACCCGCACCTCGTCCAATGGATCTGCCAGCGTGCCGGGGGCTTCTTCATCCAGAATCCCAAGACCGCCCACTCGCACCCGTCTTACCTGATCCCCGCCACCAATGAAATCGTGCAGGAGTTTGCGGACTTGCTGGCGGTGGTAGCAGATGCGGCCCATGACAATCAGATTACGCAAAAGGAGGCGAAGCAAATCCGTGCCCGGTGGGAAGAGCTGAAATCGGTGACGGAGACGTTCGTGGCCTGTTGCGAGGGAGGCAACTTCGGGCCGTTGAAGGTCAAGGAGATGGCAGGTCAGAAGCCCGAAGCCCGAGGTCCCGTCCCGGACGCCGGGGGCGGAAAAGCACTGCCGAATGCGTCTGCGGCCTCCGACAAGGCCGGAGGGGCGAAGTGATGCCCCGTGCAGACAGGCCTGCGCGCCATGACCGGACGCGACGGCCGATGCGGGCACAGTGTGTAATCCAACCGCCAGCTTCCCCCTCACCCCCGCCCTCTCCCTTGTGGACGCTCTGTCTCCTGCTCTCCCTGGTCTGCCTATTCCCGCTGGAGTCCCTGAAGGCTGCGAAGGTGATTGAGGCCGATCTCTGCATCTATGGCGGGACGGCGGCCGGAGTGGCGGCGGCAGTGCAGGCGGCGCGCATGGGCAAGACCGCCGTCATCGCCGAGTTTGGCAATCACCTGGGCGGGTTGACCTCCGGCGGGCTCGGCGCGACGGACATCGGCAACAAGGCGGCCATCGGCGGCATTGCGCGCGAGTTCTATCACCGCATCGCGCAGCATTATGCGAACAGCAACGCCTGGCGCTTCGAGCAGCGCGAGGAATACTTCGGCCAGCGCGGCGGGCGCTCGACAGCCGGCGACCTGGACGCCGCTGAGGCTACCCTGTGGACTTTCGAGCCGCACGTGGCCGAGGACATTTTCTTCCAGATGCTCAGTGAAGCCAGGGTGGCCATCTATTTCCAACAACGCCTGGCTTCCGTGCAGAGAGAGGGCGGGCGTATTGCGGAGATCGCCATGCAAAACGGCAAGGTTTATCGCGCCAAGATGTTCATAGACGCCACCTACGAAGGGGACTTAATGGCCAAAGCTGGCGTGAGCTACACAGTCGGCCGCGAGGGGAATTCCAAATACAACGAGACGCTCAACGGCATTCGGGCCGAAACACCCAAGCATCAATTCACGGTGCCAGTCGATCCCTATCGGAAGCCGGGCGACCCGGGCAGCGGTTTGCTTCCTTTCATTCAGGCTGGCGATGGCGGCACACCCGGGGACGGCGACGCCTGCGTCCAGGTCTACAACTTCCGCCTTTGCTATACCAAGGCGCCTGCGAATCGCTTGCCGCACCGCAAGCCGGCGAAGTATGACCCGGCCAAATACGAATTGCTGGCGCGCTATATTGAAGCGCTGGTTGCGGCCGGACATAAACCCCGGCTCGAAGAGTTTTGGAACCCGATTTGGATGCCCAACGGCAAAACCGACATCAACAACAACGGCGGGTTCTCCACTGACTTCATCGGGGCGAATTACGCTTACCCGAATGCCGATTACGCCACCCGGGCGCAGATATGGCAGGCGCACGAGGATTACGTTCTCGGCTTCATCTATTTCCTCGCGACCAGCCCCCGCGTTCCCGAAAATATGCGGGCCGAGATGCGGACCTGGGGCCCGGCCAAAGACGAGTTCATGGACACCGCCCACTGGCCGCACCAACTCTACGTGCGCGAGGCCCGCCGGATGGTGTCGGATTACGTCATGACCGAGCACAACTGCCGCGGCCAGCAAAAGGCCGAAGACCCCGTAGGGCTGGGCGCCTACGGGATGGATTCGCACAACTGCCAGCGTATCGTCAAGAACGGCCATGCGGAAAACGAGGGCGACGTGCAGATCGGCGTCTCCTCGCCCTACCCGATCTCGTATCGCTCGATCGTGCCGAAGGCCGCTGAGTGCGAGAACCTGCTGGTGCCGGTTTGCCTGTCCGCGACGCACATTGCCTACGGCTCTATTCGCATGGAACCGGTGTTCATGATCCTCGGCCAGTCGGCCGCCACCGCCGCGGCGCTGGCTATGGACGGCCAGACCTCTGTGCAGCAGCTACGCTACGAAACCCTCCACGCGCGCCTCGCTGCGGATAAGCAGGTGCTGGAATGGAAAGCGCCTCCCTCCGCTCGAAAGGCTCCCAAGGCCAGCCAGGCGGTCGCAAATCCGAAGGCCGAAACCCGAAATCCGAAAGAGAAATGAGCCCACTATCCGCCCATCTCAGTCTCGAAGCCAAAGCCACTCTGCCGCGACATGTGGCGATCATCATGGACGGCAACGGCCGCTGGGCCAAACAACGGCACCTGCCCCGCATCGAAGGCCATCGCGCGGGAGCCGAGTCGGCGCGCGTCATTATCCGAACCGCGGGTGAGCTCGGGATTAAGTATCTGACGCTCTACGCGTTCTCCGTCGAGAACTGGAACCGCCCCAAGGATGAGGTCGATGCGCTGATGAAATACTTGGTACATTATCTGAAGACCGAAACGCCTGAGCTGAACAAGAACAACGTGCGGCTGGAAGTCATCGGCCAGATCTATCGGCTGCCTGAGGCGGTGCAGGAGCACCTCAAGAAGTCCATCGCCACCCTGTCGAAGAACAANNACGAAGGTTAAGGCGGGTGAGCTGGACCCGCCGGACATCACGGAACAGGTGTTCGCCCAGCATCTCTACACGCGCAACGTGCCGGACCCCGATGTGCTGATCCGGACCAGCGGGGAGATGCGGGTGAGCAACTTCCTGCTTTGGCAGATTTCCTACACGGAGTTGGTGGTCACCCAGACGCTGTGGCCGGATTTCCGCAAGCCGCAGTTATACGAAGCGCTCGAAGAATACAACCGCCGCCACCGCCGATTTGGCGGTTTGTAAACCCCCGCGCGTAGATTCAGCCATCCGCAAATTGCCTCGACACTGCCCGCGAGCCCTCTACCCTCTGCCCGCATGCCTGACACAATCGGGGCAACGCTGCCGCCGCCACCCGCCACGCCTTCCAAGTTGAAGGTTTTCGCGCGTCGGCTGGTTAGTTTCGTGGTGCTCTGGACGGTCGTCCTGACGGCATTGTTCTCCAGCAACCGGCTGGTGTCGGATTACGTGTTCCTGGTGATCATGGTGCTGCTGGCGGTGACGGGGCTGGCGGAGTTCTATGGTTTGGCGGCGAAACGGGGCCTGGTCTGCTTCGAGCGCTGGGGGATTTTGGGCGGCATGCTCTTGATGCTGGGGACGTTTCTGAACCTGACCGGGCAGATAGGAACCTCCGGCTCACCGGCGCGAGTGAACGATTTCGAGACGAGCTTCCTTATACTGTTCGTGCTGGGCCTTTGCCTGCGGCAGTTCTTTTCACGCAGCGGCACAGTAGGGATGGTGGCGATTTCCACGACGCTCTTCGGTTTGATGTACGTGCCCTGGTTGCTCAACTTCATCCAGAAGATCAATTTCTTTCCGGGCGTGGAGGGGCACTACTACCTGCTTTACTTTGTGCTGATCACGAAGTTTAGCGATACCGGCGCTTACATGGTCGGCTCGCTGATCGGGCGGCACAAGATGATCCCGCGCATCAGCCCGGGCAAGACGTGGGAAGGCGTTGCGGGAGCAATCGTGATCACGACGCTGGCCAGCCTGCTCTTTGTGCAGTTCCTGGGGAGCCACATGGCCGGCATGACTTGGACGCACGCGGTGATCCTGGGCCTGCTCCTGGGCGGTTGCGCCGTGGTGGGGGACTTGATCGAGTCCATCTTCAAGCGTGAAGCCGGGGCGAAAGATTCCGGCCGGTTCTTCCCCGGCATCGGCGGCATCCTCGACTTGGTGGATAGCCTGTTGTTTAATGCCCCCATTATGTATTTGTACCTGCGGCACGTGCTGACAACACGGTAGGGCGATTTACGATTTACGATTTACGATTTACGCATTCATAAACATAGGGAGAACCGCATTATGACACGTGAACAGATGAAAGCGCGGACGAAGAATTACGCCAAACGCATCGTCAAGCTTTGCGAGGCGCTGCCGGATAAGTGGGTGGCCCGGACGTTGGGGAAGCAATTGCTTCGCAGCGGGACTTCGGTTGGGGCTAATTATCGCGCGGTCTGCCGAGCGAAATCCACCGCCGACTTCCTTAACAAACTGCGGATTGTTGAGAAAGAGTGCGACGAATCGCTCTTTTGGATGGAGTTGCTGGTGGAGTGCAGCCTCATCAAATCCGCGCGTCTGAATAGCCTGATGCAAGAGGCCAACGAACTCCTTTCCATAGTAGTAGCCTCCGCCAAAACCACCCGCACCTCCACCGAACGTCGCACTGGCTCGTAAATCGCAAATCGCAAATCGTATATATACATGCGTAACGTCGTTCTCCTCGGGAGCACCGGTTCCATCGGCACCAGCACCATCAAGGTGGCGGAGGACCTGCCGGATAAGATTCGCCTGCTCGGCCTGGCGGCGGGCAAGAACATGAACCTGCTCCTGGAGCAGACTCGCAAGCACCGGCCAGAGACCATTTCCATCGCCGACCCGGCGAAGGCCCGGGAATTGCGCGACAGGCTGGGCACGAGCACGGAAGTTCTTTCTGGCCCTGAGGGCTTGCTCAAGCTCGCCACGCTGCCCGGGGCGGATACGGTGCTGATCGCCATCGTAGGCACCGCCGGCCTGCAACCGGCGCTGGCCGCCATCCGCGCGGGCAAGGACATTGCCATAGCGTCCAAGGAAATCCTGGTCATGGCGGGCGAAATCGTCATGCGCGAGGCACGCGAGCATGGCGTGAATGTGCTGGCGGTCGATAGCGAGCACTCGGCGATTTTCCAGTGCCTCGACGGCAAACCGCCAGGTTCTATCCGCCGGCTTTGGCTGACGGCGTCCGGGGGTCCTTTCCGCACCACGCCCAAAGCGGAGTTTGCCGCCATCACAGTCGAGCGCGCCTTGAAGCATCCCTCCTGGGTCATGGGCCGCAAGATCACTATTGATTCGGCCACCCTCTTCAACAAGGGGCTGGAGATGATCGAAGCTCGCTGGCTGTTCGACGTCGAGATGGGCCGCGTGTCGGTGGTGGTCCATCCCCAAAGCATCGTGCATTCGCTGGTGGAGTTCATCGATGGCTGCATGCTGGCGCAGCTTTCGACGCCGGACATGTGCCTGCCCATCCAATATGCCCTGACCTACCCTGACCGGGCGCTCAGCCAGCGCGTGCAAACCAGCCTGGCTAAATTGGGCACGCTGACATTCGAGGAGCCTGACCCGGACCGGTTCCCGGCGTTGAATCTCGCGCGCCGGGCGGGCGAGGTGGGCGGCACGCTGCCCGCAGTGCTGAACGCGGCGAACGAGGTCGCAGTGGATGCCTTTGTAAACCGGCGCATCAGCTTCCTGGACATCTCCGCCCTGGTGCGGCGCACGATGGACCGCCATCAGACGGTGCCGCATCCCACCTTGGAGCAGATTCTCGAAGCCGACGCCTGGGCCCGGGCCGAAGCCTCCAAAGCCTGACGCGCGGCTCGAAAGCCTGCCCGCCCCTCACTGATCACGCTCTCCGCCGCCAAACGCAGGCGCGAAACACAAGCGCGGGCTTTGGGCTGCCATAGCGGGGCGAATCAGGATTTGTCTGGCCTGCCGGCGGGTGCAGAGGTTAAAGGAGAACTCATGCACAAGCTCCCGCTGAAACGTTGGATGCCCTTGGCCGCCGGTTTCGTTCCGTTGCTCTGCTCGCCCTGGGCTGCCGGTCAATCTCAACCCGCGCCAGCCGAATACCTGAGCGACCACCCGGAGTTGATACTCTCAGCGAGCCAGGCATGGGGGGAACTGGGATGGAATACGGCAGCGCACCAACCAGGCCAGGCCGGATCACCGCTGCAAATCGGCGACCAGACCTACCCCAAGGGCCTCGGCCATCACGCCAATGGAATCATCGAGGTATTGCCGGAAGGTCAATACTCGAGCTTCGACGCTGAAGTAGCACTGCAGCCCTGCGGTGGCGGCGGCAGTGTCATTTTCCGCGTCTTCGTGGACGGCGAGAGGCGGTTCGACAGCGGCATCATGCGGGCCACCAACGCTCCGAAGCCCCTGCACGTTGACCTCGCCGGGGCGCAGGAGTTACGCCTCGAAGCGAACGACGCCGGCGACGGCATCACGTGCGACATGGCTAATTGGGTGAACGCGCGGTTGACGCCCGCAGCAGCAGCCGCGCGCCCCGAGGTGAAGCCGGACGTGGACATCGCTCCCTTCGCGCGCGTGGTGACCTGGGAACCGAACCGCACGGACGGCGCGCGAGCCAGCCGCATCGAGGAGTTCCGCGCGGAAGAGATCTTCCTCGAATCTAACGTTTCCCCGAGCCCGGACGGGACCTACCAGGTGCCCGTGAGCGTCAACGGTTTGGGCTGCATCGGGCTGCAGTGGCTCAACCGCCGCGCGTTGAGACAATTGGCGCTAGAGTTCCCGTCTGGGGCCCGAGTCCCGGCAACCAACGCCGTTCAATTGCAGGGCTGGTTTGGCGAATCGGCTTGGCAAGGCGATTGGAAACCGCTGGCGGGCGAAGTGCAGGTCACCGGCAACCGCCTGGTCTTTCGCCTATCCCCTAAAGCCGGCACGGTGCAAACGCAGAAGATTCGCTGGGTGTTTCCGGCCAGCGGGAAGACGATGGTGCGCAGGTTATACGCCTCCACGCGCTCGCGTTGGCAGACGGTGAAGCTCATCGTCGAGGCCGAGAAGCGCGCGCGCGGCGAACTCATCGTTTACAATGGCGAACTCCCCATCGATCGTAGCAGCCGAAGCGAGGAGGCTCTGACTGAAAAGCCCAACCCTCAGGGGTCACTTCCCAACATGCTGCATGTGGACCTCACTCGCCCGCTCCACCTCACCATACGCAGCAGCCGGCCTTCTATGTTTAAGTCTGACCCCACGGTGCTCCAGTTTCGCCTGCCCACGGGCTCGTTTGGGGTGGCGGTCGAGGATGTGCTGACCAATGAGTGCGTCTATCTGCCCGACTATGGCATGTTCATCACCCGCGACCCGGCGCCCATTACGCTCGCGGACTACAAACGGAAGATTGCCGGCCGCAAGACCATTTTGCAGCAGGTGCGCGAACTGCCCGACCAGACACTGGCGCAGGCTATGGATCGCACGCATCACGACGCCCAGCGCGAAGGCCCGGTCATGCTCTCGCTGGCCTGCGACAATGCCAAGTTCGTCCTCGAGCGCGATGGCACACTGCGGTTCCAGACCAAGACCAATCTGGTAGAGGATTGGTTCGCCACCGCTGGCGCAATTCAGCCGCAGTTCGGGGAGGGCGAAGCCGGCGCGCTCACGCGCAGTCTCGACGGCGGCTGGCTGCCGATACCAATCATCACGACGCAAAACAAAGGCGTTCTCTACTGTCAGCGCACGTTTGTTGCACCGTGCGACGAGCCGGGGAATAACCCGACTCGCCTTAACCGGCTATCGGTCTGTGTAGCCGAGTTCACGCTCACGAACACGCTCGCCGAGCCGACTTCGGCTTCCCTTTCGCTCAATTTCAGCGCAGAGAGCCGCCAGAAGCTGGCCGCGACGCTGGAGCGCTGCGCCGGCGGCTACAGCGCGGGGGGCGACGCCGGCCCGTTTGCGCTGGCGGTTACTGATGGTGTGGGTTCGCTAGCGGTCACGGCGGATGGCAGCATGCTCAAGTTGAACGGTACCCTGCCTCCGCATGCGTCCGCTTCCTTTGCCGTCTTGCTGCCAGCCCAACGCATCGACTGGTCGGCCCTCCCCACCCCGGCCCGGCTCCGTGCGGACTCCGAGCGCTACTGGAATGCCGTCCTCGCGCCAGCCATGCAGGTAGAAACGCCCGACCCGCTGCTCAACCATGTCATTCGATCCTCCCAGGTGCGCTGCCTCATCGCCGCGCGCAACGAGGCCGACGGCGCGCGCATCGCGCCCTGGATTGCGGCGATGAGCTATGGCCCGCTGGAGAGCGAGGCAAACTCGGTTATCCGCGGCATGGACTTCATGGGCCACGGTGAGTTCGCCCGGCGCGGGCTGGACTTCTTCATCCACCGTTACAACACCAACGGGTTCCTCACCACCGGCTATACGACCTTCGGAACGGCATGGCACCTCTGGACCCTGGGCGAGCATTACCAACTCTACCGCGACACCAACTGGCTGAGCCGCGTGGCGCCAGACGTGGAACGTGTGACGGCGTGGATTGCCCGACAGATGGAGAAGACGAAGCAGCAAGGCCCGGAATACGGCCTCATGCCGCCCGGCGTGCTCGCGGATTGGAACTCCTTCGCCTACCACTACGCGATGAACGCCTACTACTTCGCAGCGCTCCGCGAAGTCGGCTCTGCCTTGTCCGACCTGTCCACCTCCAATAGCAGTCGAGGTCGGGAGGCTCTAGCTGACATCGCCGTGCTGCGCGCCTCGCTTTCCGCGCTGACCCACGCCGCAGAGCTTCGCGCGAACATTCTCCGTGCCTACTGCTGGACCCAGTCCCAAGCCCCTGCCCTGCCCCTTCGCAACGGCACCTGGATTCCACACTACCCTTCCCAGGTGCACAGCCCGGGCAAGCTCGCTGACTTCTTCCCCGGCCAGGACGGCGGGCGGAGCTGGTGCTACGATGTCGAAATCGGCGCCCACCAGCTCATTCCGACGGGCGTGCTCGACCCGCGCGACCGCGAGGTTGAGCGGATGCTCGATCACATGGAAGATGTGCAATTCCTCGCCGATGGCTGGTTCGACTACCCGGCCGCCATGAACGAGAAGGACTGGTTCAACCTCGGCGGGTTCTCCAAGGTGCAGCCCTACTACACGCGCAACTGCGAGGTGTACGCCTTGCGTGACGACGTGAAACCCTTCGTCCGCTCCTACTTCAACACGCTCGCCGCCATGCTTAACCCGGANNCCTGCACCAGACGCGCACCATGCTCGTCACGGAACGCGGCGACCAGCTTTGGCTCGCGCCCTTCGTCACCTGCAACTGGCTCAAGGAGGGCCAGACCTTAAGCGTCAGCAACGCGCCGACCCGCTTTGGTCCGGTAAGTTACCGAATCGAGTCGCACCTTGCCGACGGCTTTATCCGGGCGACCATTAATCCGCCCACCCGCCAGCCCCCTGCCCGGATTGTGCTCCGCCTGCGGAACCCCGATGACAGCCCCATCCGCTCAGTCCGGCTCAACGGCAAGCCGCACCGCGACTTCGACAAGGCCGGCGGGCTGGTGCGCCTGAATTCCGCAGGCCAGGCGCTCAACCTGGAGGTGCGTTTTCGATAGCCGCGGTAAGGCCGGAATAGAGAGTCAGGGGAGGGCCAGCGCTACGCGTGATGACAGCCAGAAGTTAGCCACCTACCCGCCTGTAGGCCTGTAGTATTGCTCTAGTGTTCCTCTAGTATTGCTCTAGTATTCCTCTAGTTTTCATGGGTTTCTAACGTCATCGGCCCCACGCGAAGACCGCACAACAACCGTGACGTGCCGACTGAATCAGACCGTTAAGGCGGGGCCGGATGGCATTGTCCTCGGCGGCGTGGACCCAAGGGACGCTGACGCCGGCCTGGACCGACACGGCCGACGCGGCACGACCGCGCGAGGAATTCACGGCAGGAGATGCTATGGGTTTGCCCGGGCAACCGGGACGCCACAGGATCAGGCGCAGCTTCCTTCAGGGAGTATCGGCGGTGGTTGATGTTATTCCAGCGCGACGTTTCCGCAGAGGTGTACTTCGAGGCCGAGTTCGGCCAGCATGGCGGCCTTGATCCGGCAGGCGCGGTGGGCTTCCTTGGCGCTTGGGGCATAGACGACATGGATGTGGTTCGCCTTGTGGCGTGCCATCATCTGGTCGCGCGAGACGCCGTTGAGCACGGCGTGCATGATGGGCCATTGCGGGGTCGTTTCGCGCCAGCGACGTTCGGTCTCTTTCTCCGGCAGTTTGGGGACTTCGGCCACGCCCAGGTCGCAGTGCAGCTTGCCGTCCATAACAAACACGCGGCTCCAGACGATGGACCCGGGCTTGCAGACGCCCTTGATGCTACCGCCACCCAGGCGGAAAAACATGGACGGCTGGCGTTCGCTGGTGGCGCCGCGATAGCCGCCGATCAAATGCGCGGGCGGCACGGCGCCGGAAATCAGGAAGACCCAGACAAAATCATTCACCCCGTTGCCCCGGTAGTGCTGGCCCCAGCGGATATCGTGCAAGGTGTTCTCGGGCGCAAACCCGAGCTCGCGCCACAAGCGATAGGTCAACAGGCCATCGAGACCGGCGCATTCGTCCACTTCGTTGAAGTGCGGCACCGCTTCGCCGGGGAACAGGACGCGGTTCGATTTGGCGGCCTTCACCGGCGGCCGGTCCACGTTGTTCAACAAACCCTCGGCCAGGTCGCTGGCCGGCACGAGGTCTTTGAGTCCCTGCTGGTATTGAATGCCGATGGCGGCGCAGCCGAATTCGTCCGCGAGCCGGACGGCGGCGATATACATCTCACACTGCAGCAAGGTTTGGGCTTCCGTCAGCTCCGTCTCCGGCTTCTTGCCCCAGTGGAAGGTCATGCCTTTCTTGAGCAGCCAGTCCAGGACCGCGCGCGCTTCGGCGTCGCTGACCTGCAGCATGGCCGCGTAAAGGGTGGACTGGCTGAGCCGTTCCTTGAACACACCGGTGCGGTGCAGCAAGTCGTCCGGGATGATCGCGTTGAACATGCCCATGCAGCCTTCGTCGAAAATGCCCATGATGGCCTTTTGCTGGCGGAAGCGGCGGGCGGCGGACTTGCCGAATTGCTCGTCGGCGAGCGGCAGCTTGAGCAACTGCAGGTCCTTCACATGGCTCTGGTCATGGGAGACCACGCCTTCCTGGAGCCACTGGCGGAGGCCATTCTTGAAAAAGCTGTCCTTGAAGTCTTCGCTCCACAAGGTGCTGTAGCTGACGCCGGCTTTGGTCAGCGAACCATTTATATTCAACATGCCGACCAGGCCGGGCCAGGTGCCGCTCCAATTGGCGACCGTGAGGATCGGACCGCGATGGGTGGTCAAGCCCGGCAAAACGTGGTGGGTGTATTGCCAGACGGACTCCGCCACAATCACCGGGGCGTTCGGGTCGAGGTGGCGGAAGACCTCGATGCCCATCTTCTGCGAGTCAATGAAGCCGTGCTTCTTTTGTTTGTCGAACGGATGCGCGCGCACGACGGTCCAGCCCTCGGCTTTCAGGGCCCGGGCCAGGCTGGCTTCCATNNTGCTTGGGTGCGAGTGATTTTATGGTCTTCATATTTTAGTCTTTCTGTAAAAGCTCGGGTGAAGGTTCTAGCACGGCGCCCGGCGGTCGTCACTGAATCTTTTCAGGAAGGTGGGGGGAGATTATGTCAGGGCCGGCTTGCGTCCTCGCGCGCGTTGGAATGTAGGTCCAGAGGCGCTGCGGGCGCTATCGGAACCAGGTGCTGCAACCTCCGGCAGCGGGGAGAGGTGGAATAGAGACCACTAAGCCGGATACTATGGTCCGGGACATGGGCACATCTGGATTGTGGCCCAGCCGGTGTCGCCAGGGAAACGGACCGGCGGCACGCCTGCCCTACTGTCCTTGAAGTCGATAGAGGCAGAGCGGGCGGCTGGTGCTGGCGGTATCCGTGAACTGACCCGAGCCACTGGTATCAAGCGTCAGGGTGCCGATCAGAGTCCAAGTCTGGAGATCCTGCGAGCACAGGACGTTATACGTCTGACCAGCCTGGCCGGTCGCGCTCAATATGACAGGACCGCCAACCACAGCGCTGATTTGGAGCCCAGGGACTGCCACGGCGAGGGTCTGCAGGCGATACATGCGAAGCGGAGAACTGGTGCCCGCCGGATCGGAGAACTGAAACGAGCCGCTAGCGTCTGCGGTCACGGTGCCAATCACGGTCCACGTCGCAAGATCCAGTGAACCCAGGACGTTATATGTCTGACCAGCCTGGCCTGTGCCGCTCACGATAACCGGTCCGCCAGGGATACTGCGAATTTGGAGCGTGGGAGGCGCCGGAGTGATGCTGATCGTGCCGAGACTGACGTTCGCCTCGCGGCCGCGAATAATGAGTTGATGGCTGCCGGAGGATAGAGTGAATACTTTTGGAATATACTGCGACGATGAGGGATCCTCATTGCCATTTCCTCTCCAGGAAACGGTGCGGCTGGTCAGCACCGGCGAGACAGGTATATCCCAGATCATCAGGGGATCAGTCGGCTCAGCATCGATATTGACGTAAAGCGAGTTCTGCCCCTCGTCAGGAGCGCTCACCATCGCGGAAACCAGGTAATCTCCGGCATTAAGGATGTTGAAACTGTAAGCGGCGCGCCCGCCGTCCGTAACACCCGTCGTCAGAGACTGCAGAATGATTCCATTGGTGGCGAAGAATGGAGCGCTGATTGTACCGGAATCCGCGGTAAAGGTAAGCCCGGACGCCGGTCTCCCGCCTGCGACCGTCACATTCGCTACCGCAGAATCAAGCGTGCTGCCAGAATCATAGAGGACCTTCGCACTCAAGCCGTATATGCCGGCGCTAACGTTGTTCCAGGAGAAGCTATATGGCGCAGTGGCAACTGCGCCGAGCAGCGTCGCGCCGTTATAGAATTGGACCTGACTGATCGTGTGGCCGTTGGAGGTGACGGCGGCGGCAAGGTCAATGACGGCAGGATCCGTAAAGACTGTCCCGTTGGCCGGGAAAGTCAGCGAGATGATGGGAGCATTGTTTGTGGGCAAGGGAACCGTGTAAATGACCTCGCCGGAATAGTCGCTCTCGAGTCCGTTGGTATCGTAAGCGGTGACGGCAAAGTAATAGGTGTCACCGGCGACCAGGTTGGAGATGGTGACGGTGGTAGCACTGCCCACGTCAATGACATTGGTGTAGGTTCGGCTGGCTGCTCCCTCGTAAAGGCGATATCCGGCAATAGAGCTGTCGGGGCTGGCATCCCAAGCGAGAGTCACACTGCTTTGTCCGCGAGCGGAGACGGCGAGCGCGAGGACGAACAGCGCCGCTCCAAGCCGCCGCACGACTCCAAGGAGTTTAGACAAGCTGCCGGAGGCGTCGCTGGCGCTGCGGCGCTGGGAGGCGCGGCAAAGACGGCCGGAACGGCACTTGGGCTTGCCTCGAGAGCGCAGGCAGTTGCACGGCTCGGGTGCTGCGGCTCGAACTAAGCTAAGGCGTGGGGGCAAGTTCATGCGTACTGTTTACGCGCCGTGAGCGTTTGGCGCGACGGGGACGTTCCTTAATGCCCCCAGGAAATTCCCAGGTGGGGTAGGATCCGAGGTCCAGCTAAGCCGGCGTTTTTAGCCCCGGGAAATATGCCTTGTGCCGACGGCCGGCGTAAGGCAGCCGATTAGGATTCCTGCGAAATCAGCCCCGTTCGCACCGCGAAGCAGACCAGGCCTGGAATGTCGAAGATGTTGAGCCGTTGCATCAACTTCGCACGGTGGTATTCCACCGTTTTGGGGCTTACCTTAAGGATGAGAGCGATGGCCTTGGTAGTTTGGCCCTCGGCAATGAGCTGGAGGATTTCGCGCTGACGGGCGGTCAACTGCTCGACCGGGCTGCGGGCATGGGCGATCCGCTGCAAGGGGAGTTGGTTGCGCAGGCGGGTCGAGATTTCCTGGCTCAGATAGATTTCCCCGCCGGCGACGCGTTGCAGGGCCGTTTTCAATTCTGAGATGGCCGCCTTCTTGAGCAGGTAGCCCGACGCACCCACTTGGAGGGCACGCCAATAATACTCCTCGTTTTCGTGGCGGGAGAGGATAATGACCCGGGCTTGGGGAAAGGCTTTGACGATACGCTCCGTTGCTTCCAGACCATTCAGGCCAGGCATGGAAATATCCATGAACACGACGTCCGGGTGCAGCGACTTGACCAACTCGATCGCCGCCCGCCCGTCGTTAGCCTCGCCGGCCACTTCCACACCGGGGATTTCCTTAAGCGCATCGCGAATACCGGCGCGGACGATAGGGTGGTCATCGGCCAGAACGACACGGATTGGTTTGGTGGGGGTTTTCGTCATATCAAGAGTTGGGGGTCCGCCACTTTAACGGAAACCAGGCGTGGATTTCGGTGCCCTGGCCCGGGGCTGACTTGCATTTCAGTCCGCCATCGGTGAGCGTGGCGCGCTCTTCCATGCTCAGCAGTCCCAGGCTGGCGCCCAAAACCGCCTGTTCCCGAACGGCCGCCACATCAAAGCCGACACCATTATCCCGCACAAACAGATGGAGCTGCCCGTCTTTTTGGCGCAATTCGACCGCCACCCTGCGGGCGCGGGCGTGGCGGACTACGTTGGTGAGCGCCTCCTGGGCCACGCGGAAACAGGCTGTTTCGATAATCGGATCAAGTCGGGCTTCCATAGGGTCAGTCCCGAATTCAGACTGGAGGCCAGCCAGCGCGGCTTGACGTTTGGTGTACCACCGCAAGGCGGGCTCCAGCCCCAGATCGTCGAGCATCGAGGGGCGCAAACTGAGCGAGAGGTCGCGCACCTGCTCGAGGACACGCTCCACCGCCTGCAGGCTCTCTTTCAAACGTCCCTTGAGGGGAGCCGCGCCGGGAGACTGCATCATGGCCTGGAGGTTCATTTCGGCGACGGTAAGGGTTTGCCCTACTTCGTCATGGAGCTCCCGCGCGATGTGCCGGCGTTCTGTTTCCTGGGATTCGACCAAACGACGGGAAAGTAGCTGGAGCTTGTCGTTGGATTCGCGCAGTTCGTCCTCGGACCGCTTCCGCTCGGTGATATCCTGCAGGCAACTGACGGCGCCGATCACGGAGCCCTCCGAGTCCCGGAGCGGCACAACGTTGGCCAGGACCGGCACGCGGCTGCCGTCGGCTCGTCCAATGACCAACTCGCGGTTCCGCACCGCCGCACCCGTGCGCAGCACCTCGGCAGTGGGGGACTCGCTGTGGGGCATTGGCGTTCCGTCCGGGTGAAAGAGGCTGTATGAGCCGCAGAAGCGCCGGTGGCTCTGATAGTCGGGCGGCTCCCATCCCCATAACTCGCCGGCGGTGCGGTTGTAGAGTTCGATGCCGCCGGTTTGATCGAAAACGCAGACGGCAGCAGGGAGTAGCGGGAGTTCCCGGATCATATTGTCGCGCGTCTGCAAAGCTTCCTCCGCAAGCTGCCGTCCCAGTTCGCGTTCCTCCAACGCCTGTGCCATCTGATCGAAGGTGAGCGTGAGGCGGCCAAGCTCGTCTTTGCCATGGCGCAGACCGGTGCGCGTGCTCAAATCACCGCTCGCCAGGCGAGCACTGGCGCGCACCAGCGCCTCGACGGGGCGCAGCACCAGGAGATTGCTGCCGGCCCAGCCGAGGGCCATGGCTAAACTCACCGCGGCCCCGAGCCACATCAGACTGCGGCGCAGCGCCCGATTCGCTTCGGTAAATAGGGTGTCTTTGGGAATGCTGAGCATCGCCACGACCTTGCCCGGCACCAGTTGGCTCTCCCGCCACGAGAATGCGCAAAAAGCCGGCGAGCCACTGGCGTCCGGCACCTCCACGATGCCCCCCCGCTGACTGAGAACCGTTTTCACCAGCGTGCCGTCTGGAAAAGGCCGGCCGGAGGACGGTCCGGATACGGGATAGCGCACGAGGACCGTCCCCTTGGGGTCGATTTCGGTCCACGTCGCCACTTTAGGCATTTGCGCGGCGAGTTCGGATCTGGCGCTCCCCGACCAGTCCAGCTCCAGAGTCGCAAAGACGACGGCCTGCACGTGGTCCGACGCGTCGAAAACTGGACAGCCAAACGTGACCATCGGCTTGCCGTTGTTAAACCCGGTCGGGTAGTCGCCGATCGCAAAGGCGCGCGTCGTGAGCACGCGACGAAATAACAGGCGGCCTGCTTGATTGCCGGGTTCGGCCACCGGGACCGCGCTGGCCACGAGATCGCCGTTGGTATCGGCCAAGCCCAGGTTGGCATAGCTTGGGTACCTGGCGAAGACATGTTCCAGTGACTGCTGGCAGACCTCGCGATTGCCCGACCGCATCGCCGACGACTCCGACACGGCGAGCAGCAGTTGTCGGGTCTGTCCGATCAAATCCGTCTCTTCCCGTTGGGCCAGTTGGGTCATCTTCTCCGCCCGCTCGCGCCATGCGGCAACCGCCCGTCGCCGTTCCTGCGATGCCGTATGCAGAGTGAGGGCGACCAACGGCGCGCACGTCAGCAGTACCAGCAGCAGCAGCCGGAACCGCAAGCCGAAGAACGCGCGGCTAAGTCTGTCAATCAGTACTCGCACACAGAAACTTAGCATAGCGCCGCTGCTATCAAAGTGGGAAAAGCGTTCGTTGTTGGCGCCACCATGGCTGCCGTCTCAAAAATCCCAGCCAGAGCCCACCCGACACCCTCCCGGATGCCCTCCGGAGCTTCTCGCAAACTTCTTCCAAGCATCGCCGGGGCAGCCGGCTAGCTTCTCGCCACGTCCAAGCGCGCCGAACCAGGCTTTCCGGAGCGCCCAGGCCCCGATGAAAAGCGCGAGATGAGTTACCCGGGTTACAGAAATTGGATGAAGCCAACGAACGACCTATGACTGCCGGTTATTCCTTCTTGGCGGCCTTCACCTCGATATGCAGGTCGCGCAGTTGGCGCGCCGAAACGGGCGAAGGCGACTCGGTCATGAGGCAGACCCCTTTGGCGGTCTTGGGGAAAGCAATCACGTCCCGGATACTCGGAGTGCCGCAGAGAATGGCGTTGAGCCGGTCGAAGCCGAGGGCGATGCCGCCGTGAGGCGGCGCGCCATATCGGAAGGCTTCCAGCAGGTAGCCGAAACGGAGCTTTGTCTCGTCCGGCGGAATCTGCAGCACGTCTTCAAACACCGTCTTCTGCACGTCAGGCTGGTGGATACGGATTGAGCCGCCACCCAGTTCCACGCCGTTCACTACAACGTCGTAGTGCTGGCCACGGACCTTCCTGGGGTCAGTTTTGAGCATTGGAATGTCCTCCGCAACCGGCGCAGTGAACGGGTGATGGCTGGAATACCAGCGATTCTGTTCCTTATCGAAGCTGAGCAGTGGGAACTCAATGACCCAGAGGAAATCGAACCGGTCGGCTGGAATAGTCAGCTTCCCCTGCCCTTTCAGCACGTCGGCGCAATAGAGGCGAATCTTGCCGAGGATTTCGCACGCCGTCAGCCATTGGTCGGCGGCAAACAGGATCAGGTCGCCTTCGGCGATCGCCAGCTTGCTGGTCAGCGCCGCCTTCTCGGCCTCGCTGAAGAAGCGCACGATGGGCGACTTCCACTCCCCGCCCTCGACCTTGATGAAAGCCAGGCCCTTGGCGCCGAAGCCCTTGGCGTATTCGGTCATGGTGTCCATCTGGCCCTGCGTGACGCCCGCCAGACCCTTGGTGTTGATGGCCTTCACGACGCCCTGGTTTGCGACCGCGCCGCTGAAGATCTTGAACTTGCTGCCGCGGAACTCCTCGGTGAAATCAACCAACTCCATGCCGAAGCGCGTGTCAGGCTTGTCGATGCCGTAGCGGTTGATGGCTTCCTGATAGGAAAGCCGCTTGAAGGGCGTCGGGATGTCGATGTTCAGCGTGGCCTTCCAGATCCGCTTGAGTAAACCTTCGACCAGTTGGTAGATGTCCTCGCGCTCGATGAACGACATCTCGATATCGANNGCAAATCTTCGTCGCGATAGCAGCGCGCGAGCTGGAAATATTTTTCCACGCCGGCGACCATGAGAATCTGTTTGAACTGCTGCGGCGACTGCGGCAGCGCGTAGAACGTCCCCGGCTCGCGGCGATTCGGCACGAGGAATTCGCGGGCCCCCTCGGGTGTGCTCTTGAAGAGGATGGGCGTCTCGACTTCCAGGAAGCCCTGCTCGTCCAGGAAGACCCGGGTGGCGGTGGCGGCTTTGCTGCGCACCCGGAGGTTGCGGGCCATCTCCGGCCGGCGTAAATCGAGGTAGCGGTACTTGAGTCGCAGCTCCTCATTCACTTTGCTCGCCACTTCCGGGTCGTCCACCGGGAAGGGCAGCACTTCGGCCACGTTCAAGACTTCCAGCGCCGTGACCATGACTTCGACTTCGCCGGTCGGAATCTTCGGATTGTTTGTGCCCTCGGGACGCGCGCGGACCTTCCCCGTAATGCGGACGACGCACTCGCTTCGCAGCGAGGCGGCCTGCTCAAAAAGGGCTTTGGGCAAGTCGGACGGGTCGAAGACGGTCTGGGTACGTCCCTCGCGGTCGCGCACGTCGATGAAGATCAATCCGCCAAGGTCGCGCCGGGAGTGGACCCAGCCATCGAGGGTGACCCTTTGGCCGATATGCGCCGGGCGCAGTTCATTGCAATGATGCGTTCGTTTCATGTCTTAGTTGAATCCAGGAGGCCGGAGACAGAATCCCGTAACCGGCAACCTGAGTTCGAAAGTGAAGGCGGATGTTGCCGGGGATGAGGATGATTTCAAAGACAATTCTGACCGCCACTCTGCGGGCGGGGGGCGCGGCGACCGCTCGCCCGGCCGCGGCTCCCCTTCCCGGCCAATCTCTTCACCACCAAACAGCGCCTGGAAGTCACTCCGAGAACTATTCTGGACAATCTCAGGCCGCCGTGCTTGAATCGGCGCGTCGAGAACTCAGGTTGACAAGGGTTCGTACGAGCCTGCTCCTGCAATGAGCATGCTCTTTGTGTGGCGAATATGGAAACGGCATTGGATATTAGAGCGGCAAGACGCCTAAGGCCAGACAATGGTAGCATTGTCCGGCCGGACCCCTGCCGCCACGGCGTTGGTGGCGGGCTCCTTTCCCGCCGCATTAGCACACTCGCCACCCCTCGAAAGCTTTCGTCTCTCGCAGCTACAACTCAATAAATATACCGTCAAGCATTCCGCCACAGAAAGCATCCAATCATGAAAACCAAACAGCCAAGAGAGTCTATCCGAGGTGTAAACCGCATTGTGCCTTCCGACCTCCATAGCCTCCCGCCGCTGCTCTTGGCGGTCTTCAGTCTGTTATTCGCTCTTCCGGCTGTCGCTGGCCATAAAGTACAGGTGAGCGATCCCGCCCTGGCCCAACAAATGGCCAACCAAGGTGGCCGGCTGCTCGCGGATTACCAAGACTACCAACTTTACGACGTGGCGGAAGTCCCGCCAAGTATCCCGGGCCGCCATGATCTGGAAGTCCGGGATGAGTACAATCAAATCTTGCTCAACGCCGCGCCTATTGACACGACCAGTGCCGCGGCGGCGGCGCTTCGGAAACCGCGTGGGGCTTTTGCCGGCAAACGGATGCACTTGCTTCAGTTTGTCGGTCCGGTCAAGCCGGATTGGTATGCGGCGCTGGCGCAAACGGGCGTTCGCGTGGTAAACTACATTCCCGAGAATTCGTATCTGGTTTATGGCGACGCCAAGGCGCTCGCGCAACTGCAGGAGATGGCCCGTGTGGCGCCGCATGTCCAGTGGGATGGCGAGTACTTGGATGAATACCGGATTCATCCCCTGGCCCGCCCGGTGGACCCGCAGGGCCAACCGCGTCAAATCGGGACCGACCTGTTTAAAATCCAATTCGTGGACGACGCGGAAGAGAATGCCGCCACATTGCAGTTGATTGACCAGCTTAAGGTGGAGCCCATCAGGGCACGATCGCTGGCGCTGGGCTTCCTCAACCTGGTCGTCAAGCTCGCCCCTGCGAGCGTGACAGCCATGGCGGCGCAGCCGGATGTGGTTTCGATCCACCCGTATTTTGAACCCAAGTTGCTGTGCGAGCGTCAGGACCAGATTTGCGCGGGGAACCTGGTCGGCAATGTGCCAAGTGGTCCCGGTTATCTCGTCTGGCTGAGCAGCCGAGGCTTCTCGCAAGCACAGTTCGACGCCAACCCTTTTCTGGTGGACGTTAGCGATAGCGGCATCGACAACGGCACGACTGCCCCGGATCACCCCGGGCTCTATGAGCAAGGAGCGACCAACAATGCCAGCCGAGTCGCTTACAACCGCCTGGAAGGGACGCCCAATGTCGGCAGCACGCTGCAGGGCTGCGATGGCCATGGCACCATCAACGCGCACATTGTTGGCGGCTTCAATGACCTGACGGGCTTTCCGTACACTGACACCAGTGGCTACCATTATGGGCTTGGCACCTGCCCATTCGTGGGGTTGGGCTCATCGGTGATTTTCGATCCCACCAATTTCACCAGCCCGGTCTTCGAACTTCTGCAAAATGCCGCTTATGGGAACGGAGCCCGGGTGAGTGCCAACAGTTGGGGCGGGGGAGTACCGGGCTCCTACGACAGCGATTCGCAACGGTACGATGCCTTGGTGCGGGATGCCCAATACGCCACTAGCGGCAACCAGCAAATGGTCATCGTCTTCGCTGCGGGCAACAGCGGTCCGTCCACCAAAAGCGTCGGCACTCCGGGCACTGCCAAGAACGTTATCACCGTCGGTGCGTGTGAGAATGTACAACCCTTTGGCGGACCGGATAATTGTGGTCTCACCGACAGCGGGGCCGACAGCGCTAATGACATCATCAGTTTCTCCAGCCGCGGTCCATGCGCTGATTCCCGCAAAAAGCCCGACCTCGTCGCGCCCGGCACCCACGTTAGCGGCGGCGCGGCGCAGGTGACGTGCTTCGACGGTGGCGGTGTCTGTGGCGGTTTGACTGGCGACATCTATTTCCCTTCGGGTCAGACGCTCTACACGGCCTCGACTGGCACCAGCCATTCCACCCCGGCCGTGGCGGGCGGTTGTGCGCTGGTGCGCCAGTACTTCATTAATCAGGGCTCGAATGCGCCCAGCCCGGCTATGACGAAGGCGTGCCTGATGAACTCGGCGCGCTACCTGACGGGCACCGGGGCCAACGACACGCTCTGGTCGAACATTCAGGGCATGGGCGGCATGAACCTCGGCATGGCCTTCGATGGCACGCCTGGGCTTCGGCGCGACCAGTTGGCGGCAGACAAGTTTACCGCCAGCGGGCAGAGACGCATATTTACGGGAACCGTCTCGGACACGAGCAAGCCGTTTCGCGTGACCATTGCCTGGACGGACGCCCCCGGCTCAACGACTGGCAACGCTTGGAACAACAATCTAGATCTGGTCGTGACCATCGGCGGACAGACTTACCTGGGTAACGTTTTCAGCAATTCCACCTCGGTGACGGGTGGGTTGGCGGATCAGCGAAATAACGTGGAAAGTGTGTTTTTGCCTGCCGGCACCAGCGGGGATTTCGTGGTCACAGTGGCGGGGATCAATATCAATTCCGATGGGGTGCCCCATGACGCCGATCCCCTCGACCAGGATTTCGCGCTGGTGATCTACAACGCTGTTATTCTCGGGCCGCCCGCCGCGAACTTCAGCGCTTCCCCGACCCGCGGGGCGGCGGCCTTGGCGGTAACTTTCGCTGACACTTCCACGGGCTTCATCACAAACCGATTCTGGGATTTCGGGGACGGCAACACTTTGACCAACACGACCGTCTCGAACCCGCAACACACCTACATGATCGTGGGCACTTATTCGCCGAGTTTGACCGTGAGCGGGCCGATCGGGACGAGCACCACGAACCGCCTCAACTACATCGTGGTGACCAACGCCCCCCCCGTGGCGAACTTTGTGGCCAATAAGACCAGCGGGTTGGCGCCCTTGCGGGTGCGGTTCTCCAACACTTCCAGCAGCCTCGTCACGAACGCCTCCTGGTCCTTTGGCGATGGCGGCACGCTCAACACCAATGCCTCAGCCGTGCTGTACACCTACACCAACGCCGGCACCTATTCCGTAAGTTTGACCGTGATCGGACCGGGCGGGACAAGCTCGACCAACAAAGCCGATTACATTCTGGTCACTAATGGGCCACCGGTAGCCAGTTTCACCGCTACCCCAACCAAAGGGCTGGCGCCCCTGCTGGTGACCTTCACGAGCACTTCCCTGGGAATGATCACCAATGCGATGTGGAGCTTTGGGGATGCCACACCAACCATTACAACAAACGCGGGCGTCCTGCAGCATCGCTACAACAGCGGCGGCACTTACAGCGTATGCCTGACGGTCGCCGGGCCCTACGGCACGACAACCTCCTGTAGTAACAACTTTATCGTGGTGACAAATCCGCCGCCCAACCTGGCGCTGTTTGGCGACGGCAGTTTCGGCCAGTCTACCGTGCCGGTGCTGGCCTCGAACACGCTCGCGATTGCGGCGGGCACCTGGCATAACCTGGCATTGCGGCCCGATGGCGCGGTCGTGGCCTGGGGAGACGATTCGAACGGCCAATGCGATATCCCGGCTTCGCTTCAGGCCTCGCAAGACGCCGTGGCCATCGCCGCCGGGGGGTATCATAGCCTGGCGATCAGGCTCAACGGCACCGTGGTCGCCTGGGGCGCAGACAATTATGGCCAGGCCGATGTGCCGGCGAGCCTGGCTGGCGTGATCGCCCTCGCGGCGGGTATGTGGCACAGCGTGGCTGTGCGGGACGATGGCACGGTGGCCGTCTGGGGCGACAACAGCTTCGGGCAGACCAATCAGCCAGCGGGGCTGACGGACGTGATCGCGGTGGCGGCGGGCGGCAATCACACCCTGGCATTGCGGGCGAACGGCACGGTCGAGGCCTGGGGAGAGAATACGGATGCGGGAGGGATGGTGGTCGGACAATCGATCGTGCCGTATGGCTTGACGAATGTGGTGGCGATCGGTGCGGGAGACTATCACAGCCTGGCTGTGAAGGCCGACGGAACGGTCGTGGCGTGGGGGGACTCTTCCCAGGGCCAGTGCGACGTGCCGCCAGGGCTGACCAGCGCGGTAGCGGCCGCCGGCGGGGGCGGGCATAGCGTGGCGCTGGAGTCCAACGGCGTGGTAGTGGCCTGGGGCGCCGATTGGAGCGGGCAGTGCAATCTTCCGTCAAAGCTGTCGCGAGCGGCGGCGGTTGCCGCGGGCGAGTACAACACCGTGGTGCTGTTGGCCACGAATATGCTACCGCAACGCCTGCTTAACCCGGTCAGGAAAGGCAACCAGTTCAGCGCACAGGTGCAGACCTTGTACGGCCGGAATTACACCCTGGAATTCAAGGATTCACTGGCCGCCACCAACTGGACCGGTGTTAGCACCAACGCCGCCAACGGCGCGCTGAGGGCGCTTACTGATCCGACGGCCACAGGCACACAGCGCTTCTATCGGCTGCGGCAGTGGTAGCGCGCCGCCGAGACTGGCTTGCGCGCCCATTGGGTGCCTGGGCGAAGGCGCGGTTAAGCGCCGCCCGCGAACTGGCTCTTGAGCGCCCACAAGCCGAGGGCGGGGTTGCTGATGTAGAATAGCTCCTCGCCGTCAGATAGGCGATTGGGACCGACCTTGAGCTCATCAGGGTTGTAGCGCTTAAGCATGGCATTGAGGTCGCCCGACTCGAACCCGACTGATCGGATGGCCTCCTGGCTCATCTTTGGACCGGGGCAGTAGGTGATGCGGAAACGTCCTTCGCTCGAACCGTGGATTAGGTGCGCCGCCGCGCTAAGATTGTTACGCAGCTCAGCATTGGCTTTAACCGCCGCCAGGGTCTTCGGCGTGCCCTGGTANNCCGCCTTGTTGCCGAGCCAGGTGCTTTTGAATTCGTGCGGGTCAAGATATACGACGACCTTCTTCAACGGCTGGTCGAGCTGGTCGAGGTTCACCTTCTGCGACAGGCGCGAGCCGAGCGTGAACGTCTCCATGTCGTCGCCGACATAGAGCCCGCGCATGATCATCCCGCTGCCGGCCTTGTCTTTCTCCATCACTGTGAGCACGAAGTTGATCGGCAGGTCGTGCAGGAAATGCTCAACGGCGTAGTTGAAAAGGCGGCGCACGGGCGTCTCGATGCGGCCCATCATGCGCTCCATGCCGTAGGCCGCGCCGAGGAAGTGGGATTTGTTGATCATGTCGGCACCGCCGGCCCCAACGACGATGTTCTTGGTGTAGTTAGCCATGCCGACCACTTCGTGCGGCACGATTTGACCGACGGAAAGGATCAGGTCGTAGCCCGCGAACAAGGCGTTGCTGACCTCCACGAGCACGTCGTAGTCCACGAGCCCATCGGACCATTCGCGGATGAGCTTACCGGGCACCTGGCCGACTTGCCGAATGCCGTTGCGCCAATCGTGCACCTTGAATCGCGTCAGTGGTATGCTGTCGCCGAACATCATCCGCAACTGCGCCTTGGTCATCGGCGAGTGCGTGCCTAACGCCGGCATGATGTCCAGCTCGACCTTGGGGCTAAGCATCTCGTAAAGCAGGCGGGTGAGTTCCCCGGCGTCGGAGTTGAGCCGGGTATGGTCGGGCGGCAAGACCAACACCTTGCGCAGCGGGCGGCCCAGGACTCTCAGGGCCTGCGCTAGCGCTTCGCACTTCTCAGCGCTGCTAATATTGTCGGTCACCCCCCCGCGCGCAAAGTATGTCGCCATGATTCATCTTTCTGCTGATTCCACTATGCCCCAGCCGGAAATAACAATCCAGTCGCCGCTCAGACACCGCTGAAGGCGCTGAACCCGCCATCGACGGCAATGACCTGGCCGGTGACGAAGCCCGAACCTTGGTCGCTGAGCAGCCAGAGCAGCGTGCCGAGCAAGTCTTCCGGCTTGCCGAAGTGCCCCTGCGGAGTGTGGGCGGTGATCGTGTTGCCGCGCGCGGTGAGCGAACCGTCGGACTGGGTGAGCAGGCTGCGGTTCTGGTCGGTNNGCCGGAATCTTGGTGAGCGGTTTGAAGGCGTTCATCGAGGAGATATTGATGATATTGCCGTGCCCCTTCTGCACCATATCCTTGCTGAAGACCTGGGTCGGCAAGAAGGTGCCCAGGAAGTTCAGGTTGAACACGAACTGGATGCCCTCGACCGTGAGGTCGTAGAACGTCACCACGCCATCCTGCTTCGCCGTAAGGTCTTCGAGCGAGAGGAACTCTTTCGAGGTCGTGCCCTTGGGATGGTTGCCCCCGGCGCCGTTGATCAGGATATCGACCGGTCCAAGCGTCGCTTTTATCCGCTGGTGCGCCTGCTCGATGCTCGCCTTGTCCAGCACGTTGCAGGTGAAGGCCTTGGCGATGCCGCCCGCTTGGGTGATTTGATCGGCGGCCTTGCAGGCCATATCAAGCTTGAGGTCCAGCACAGCGACCTTGGCGCCGCATTGCGCGAGCGCGTCGGCCATCACACTGCACAGGATGCCGCCCCCGCCGGTGATGACGGCCACCTGGTCCTTGAGATCAACACGAAACGGTATGTTCATAGTTTCTTTTGCACTAAACGGGTTGCCGGGAAGAGCTTCGCACCGCGCAAGCCGACCCGGCAACGCAGCCAGCACAGTATTGAAACCCCAAGCGCGCGCCAGCATTTTCGCCGCCCTGATGCCGCGATTTCTCCTCTGGCCAGTCGGCGCATCATCGGCTAGGGTTTGCGCAATGACGAATTCCTTGTCGAGACCGGATGTGATCATCACCCACGAGAGCGACCTCGATGGGCTGGTGTCCGGCGTATTGCTTCAGCGGTTGGCGCGAAAGCTTTTTAACACCGACGTTCGGCTGGAAGCCTATCACTACCACAATTGGCGCCAACGCGACCTGCGGGAAAACTGCGGCTGGATCGCCGACCTGACCTTCGAGCAGCGCATGGACCGGCCCAACTGGACCATCATCGACCATCACGTCACCGAGATTCCGCCCAAGAACGCGCTATTCATCCACGACCTGAACAAATCCGCCGGCTTGATTTGCTATGAGCTTTGCCAGCAACAGGGCCTTGGCTCGCCCGAGCTGGACCGGCTGGTGCATTTGAGCAACGTCGCCGACTTGTTTCTCGAGGACGATCCCGACTTCCTGCTGGCCAGCGACTACGCGAACCTGGTGAAGATCTACCAGTTCTGGAATCTTCAATCGCTCATTGGCGGCCAGATCGAGCAGCTTCTCAATAATCCGCTGCTTCGGGTCATGGAAGTCAAACGCAACATTGAGAACCCGCTTGGCTTTGCCTGGAGCAGAGAGAATATCAGCGAGATCACCCCGCAGGTGGGCTTCGTGGATACGGTCATCGGCAACAACAACCTCATCGTCCACCAGCTTCTGGAGCAAAAGGCGAGCAAGTACCCCGTCCTGCTGACGCTCTTTCGCCGCGCCAACGGAGTAGTCATCGCCAGCTTACGCAGCCGCAACGGTGAAGCGGTGAAGATTGCCGAGAAACTCCAAGGCGGCGGCCACCCCAACGCCAGCGCGGCCACCCTGCCCCGCTCAATCAAGACCATTCCCGACGGCGTCAATTACCTGCGCCAGACGCTCAACCCGAAAAAGGAAGAGCCGTTAAACAGTCTGGAAGACATCTTCGCCTCCATCGACATGTCGCAGAAGTGAGCCGCGCGACCGGCAAATGGATGCTCAAGTAGTCAGTAGTCCAGGAAACCCTCAAAGTCACCCAACGGCCGGGTGAAGGTATCCTTGGCCGGAGTCACCACCAACGTTTGGGCGGCCTTTCCAACACTCCCGGACGGAGCCGCCACCGGCAGGCTGACCACGAACACCACCGCCCCGATCAGGGTCAGGGCGAATGAAACCGGGCGCGCGAGCACCGCGTCAACTACCACCGAGGTCGCGTCCGTGTCTGAAGTTGCGAGTGCGGGGCTGGCCGTGCTAAGCAGAAGCGCCAGAATACAAACGATAATTGTGAATAGCTTGGTTTTCATTTAGCCGATACAGTTATTGGCGGCGGAACGTTCTCTTGGCAGGACACTGTCCCCGCGAACCCGCAAGGTCACAGGCGAATAGTCGCTGTTCCTGCTCGTTAAAAGCAGCGTACAACACGCCGCGAGGCTGTCAAGCATAGGTGTAATGCGTCAGGACCGCAGATTTCGTCGTTGCCGCGTTGGGGAGGCTGCCATAGCATGACATACTTATATGGCGCAGCAGCAATCACTATCTATCAGTCCCGCTCCCCGTGCCGATGGCCGTGGGCCGGATCAACTCCGGCCCGTGCGTTTCCAGAACAACATTGCGCCCTATGCCACCGGCTCGACGCTGATCGAGTGGGGTAAGACAAGAGTCATTTGCGGCGTGACGGTCGAGGAATCCGTGCCGCGCTGGATGAAGGAGCAAGGCGTCACCGGGGGCTGGATCACGGCCGAATACTCGATGCTGCCCTACTCGACGCTCCAGCGCAAACAGCGCGACATCACCAAAGGCAAGATCGACGGCCGGTCACAGGAAATCCAGCGCCTGATCGGCCGGGCGATGCGCGCGGCCATCGACCTGGACAAGCTGGGCTCGCGCACCATCTGGGTGGATTGCGATGTATTGCAGGCGGACGGCGGCACGCGCACAGCGGCGATCACCGGCGCCTACGTGGCGATGGCCCTGGCAACCCGCAGGCTGGTGGCCGAGGGCAAGCTGCCGAGCGACCCGATGCGACACGCCGTCGCAGCGGTAAGCGTCGGCATCCTGGAAAAGCAGGCCTTGCTGGACCTTTGCTACACCGAGGACGCGGCGGCCGAGGTGGACTTGAACATGGCCATGACGGCCGCGGGCGAATTCATTGAACTTCAAGGCACCGGTGAAGAGTCCACCTTCAGCCAGGCCCAGTTGGGGGAAATGCTGGATTTGGGGAGGTCCGGGATCGCGAAGTTGCTCAGCCTCCAGCAGGCCGCCCTGGCCTTCCAGTAAGACCGGTGAAGTACCTGCACCTGATCTGGAGCAATCTGAAGCGGAAGAAACTCCGCACCATCCTGACGCTGCTCTCGATTGTGGTCGCGTTCATTCTGTTCGGCTTCCTCTCTGCCATCAGGCAAGCCCTCGCCGGCGGCGTGGCCATGGCCGGCCAGAACCGCCTCGTGGTGCGGCACAAGGTCTCCATTATTCAATCGCTGCCGGAATCTTACAAGGCCCGCATGGAGCGTATTCCGGGCGTAGCCGTGGCCACGCATGAATCCTGGTTTGGCGGCGTTTACCAGGACGCCAAGAACTTCTTCCCCCAAATGCCCGTCGTACCGGAGGAGTTCTTGGACATGTACCCCGAGTTCCTGGTCCCGCCGAAACAGAAGCAGGCGTGGCTGGAGACCCGCACAGGCGCCATCGTCGGCCGCAAGACCGCCGAGCGCTTCCATTGGAAGATCGGTGACAAGGTGCCCATCCAGTCCTCCATCTGGGGTAAGACCGATGGCAGCCGCTTGTGGGAGTTTGACATCGTCGGCATCTTTGATGGCCGGGACAAGAGTACGGACACGACACCTCTCTATTTCCGCTATGATTACTTTGACGAGGCGCGCGCCTGGAATAAAGGCCAGGTGGGCTGGTACCTCGTGCGCGTGAAGGACCCGGCGCAGGCGGCGGAAGTCGCGAAGCTGGTGGACCAGGAATTCGAGAACTCGGCGGCCGAGACGAAGACAGAGCCGGAGGCAGCCTTCATACAGGCCTGGGCCAAGCAGATCGGCGACATCACGTTGATCACCGCCACCATCCTGAGCGCCGTGTTCTTCACCATCCTGCTGGTCGCGGGCAACACCATGGGTCAGGCCGTGCGGGAGCGAACGGGCGAGCTGGGGGCTCTCAAAGCAATGGGTTTCACGAGCGCGCAGGTGCTTTCGCTAGTGTTGGCAGAATCCTGCGTGCTGGCATTGCTGGGCGGCGGGATCGGCCTGGGCCTGGCGTGGATGGTGATTGCCCGCGGCGACCCCACCGGCGGCATGTTACCGATGTTCTACTTTCCGACCGTTGATGTGCTCATCGGCGTCGGGCTGAGCGTGGCGCTCGGGGTGCTCGCCGGCATATTCCCCGCCCTCCAGGCCATGCGTCTCCGCGTGGCGGATGCATTGAGGAGAATGTAATCGTGTTCCCCTCCTATTCGGCCTTCGGCCTTCGGCTTTCGGCTTTCCCTTATGGCCGGTCCCATTAACTGGCTTTCGCAGGTCGCCTCCGTCAGCAAGTTCGGCTTGCTGAGCATCCCGCAGCGGCTCGGTTCGGTGGCGGCCGCCGTTATCGGCATTGCCGGCGTGGTGGCCGTGCTGGTCGGCGTGCTCTCGATGGGGGTCGGGTTTAAGAACGCCATGACTGCCTCCGGTTCGCCCGACGCGGCCATCGTCCTGCGAAGCGGAGCCGACAGCGAAATGGTGAGCGGCTTCCTGCGCGAAAGCACGCGCATCATCGCGGACGCCCCAGGAGTCGCCCGTAATGAGGAAGGCGCCCTTGCCTCCGCGGAGCTATTCGTCATCATCAACCTCCCCAAGCGCTCCACTCACACCGATGCCAACGTGCCGATGCGCGGCGTCGAGCCGGCAGCTCTGAAGGTGCGCGATAAACTGAAGCTAATTAACGGACGCATGTTCGAGTGGGGAAAGAATGAAGTCATCGTCGGGGTCGGCGCTGCCAGCGAGTTCACCGGGTTGGACCTCGGCGGCACCTTGCGCGTTGGGCGGCGCGATTGGCCGATCGTGGGAGTCTTCTCCGCCGGCGGCGGCACCGCGGAATCCGAGATTTGGACCGACGCGAACGTCTTGCAGGCTGCTTATAAACGCGGCGACACCTTCCAATCGGTCTATGTCAAACTCGTCTCGCCCGGCGCGTTCCGGGAATTCAAGGACGCGCTCACCACCGATCCGCGCCTCAACGTGAAGGTGCTGCGCCAGGCCGAGTATTACGCCGAGCAATCGACCGCGGTCAGCAAGCTCATCACCACACTGGGCTACCTGATCGCCTCCTTGATGGCCGTCGGCGCTGTCTTTGGCGCGCTAAACACCATGTATAGCTCCGTATCGGCGCGGACTCGCGAGATCGCCACCCTCCGCGCGCTGGGGTTCGGCAGCGGCGCAGTGGTCGTCTCTGTGATGATAGAATCCCTGGCGCTGGCGGTAATCGGCGGCGCAATTGGAGCCATCCTGGCCTATCTCGCTTTCAATGGCCTGCACACCGCGACGATGAACTGGAACAGCTTCAGCCAGGTGACCTTTGCCTTCGCAGTGACCTCGGAGCTGTTGGTGCAAGGCATCGTATGGGCCGTCCTGATCGGCCTGATTGGCGGCTTGTTCCCCGCACTGCGCGGCGCCCGCCTGCCCATCGCCGCCGCGTTGCGCGAGCTTTGATGGCGCTTGCCTCGGGTTGGTTGCCCCGGCGCTGCCTGCGGGTTGCTCTCCCACTGTCCTGGCGATGTTTCGATGGGATTACGATGGGATTACGATGGAACTTCGAAGGAATCTGGGGGGGATTGACCGGCGGTTGCGGTCGCTCGTCCCTTTCGGCAATGCCAGAGCCACTCTGGCTCCGGCTCCCCGGGTTGGACGCCTGAAGCTCGGATTTGTTCATGCGTCTGACTCCTGATCCGGCGTCAGGCCGTTGTCACAGGAGCAGGCGGTTTGATCTGTCTGGAGAGCCCCAACACCAAGCCACCCACGATGGCGATGCTGCCCAAAAGCTGCCCCCAATGGAGCTTCTCCCCGACCCACAGCGCGGCAAGGGCTACGCCAAAGATGGATTGGGCGAAGATCGTGAGCGCGGCCACGTTGACGGGGCATTCGCGGATGACGATAAACCAGACGCTATAACCGATGGCGGTGCAGACGACCGCCAACGCAAGCAAGAGGAACCAGGCCTGAGCGGACAGCGTCTTAGCGGCCGTGAGCGTCGCCGGCCCGTCTATAAGCAGGTTGACGGCTGTGCCGACCAGCAGGGATATGGTCAGCATCTTCATCACACTGGCCCGCGCCACGATCGGCTTGCCCAGCACCGAGCAGCCTGCCTCGGCAACGAACGAGGAGATAAAGATCAGGCTTGGCGTCAGGCCAACCCATTGAAAGTCCTGGCGCCACACACCGTGCAGTAAGACCACCCCGCACATGCCCAGCGCGAAGCCCGCCAGCCGCCGGGGGCCGACGTGTTCGCGCAGGAACCAGGCCGCCGCCAACGAGGTGATGAGCGGCTCAACGGCCATTAGCACGGCGGAATCGCCGGCTGTGCCGAGTTGGTTGCCATAGACCTGCAAGCGCTGGCCCAACACAAAAACCATCAGCCCCACGAGACAGGTGCGCGCCAGATCGCGTCCCCGGGGAGCCGGGCCGGGATACCATGGCCAGGCAAGAAGCATACAGAGTCCAGCCAGGCCGAATCGCAGTGTTACAATGCCGCCCGTCGGAAGCTCGTGCCCAATGATCTTGTAGGCGGAGTAAACCCCCGCCCAGGCAAGGTTCATAACCAGCAGCATGATCAGGTGCGATAGTTTCATCGGCGTCTCAACCGGCGGGAACAGAACCGGTTTACCCGACGCCTGGCAAGCTATGTTTAAGCCTGCGCGCTGCTCGGCGGAGTGGGAGATGGCTGTCCGGAAGAGGCGCGGCAGGGCCTGACATAAGTGCGCCCGGACGCTGGCGCCGCTCAGCGTATGATCGGCCCCAATAAGTTGGCGCGCGGCACCGGCCCGTAGGTCCGGCTGTCAATCGAGTTCTGCCGGTTGTCGCCCAGAACGAAGTACTGCGCTTTGCCGCACAGGATTAACTGGTCATGCTGGCGTGATTCGGGAAACGTCGGCGTGCCCGGGGCCAGATACGCCTCATCCATTTTGCAGCCGTTCAGGTACACGCAGCCATCCCTCAAATAGACTGAATCTCCGGGCACAGCGATGATGCGCTTGACCGAGAACCCATTGTCGCTCGGGTCGCGCAGGACCACGATGTCGCTGCGCTGCGGCGCGTGTACATAATAGACCCAGCGGTTCAGGAGAAAGTACTGCGAATCGGAAAGGGTGGGCACCATGCTCCGGCCGACGACCTTAACGGACTGCAGGAAGTAGCGGCTGATGAGGTAATAGCTGGCCGCCGCCAGGACCGCTATCACCAGACACTGCAGAGCCTGCCGGAGAAGCCGGCGCGCGGCGGCACTGGCTGTGTCGGCGAACGAGAGCGTTGACGGCTTGGCCGGGATTGACCTTGGGTCTGTTGTTGGCGTTGCCGCACTCATTAACACCTCCTCATAATAGAACCCGGCGCAGGCTCGGCAAGGGGTGGAAAATACCCACGCGCTTACCGGTCCAGTACGGGTACCCCGCAGCCTCGCCAGAGGCCAAATTACCGGTGACGGGATCTCGGTTCCGCGCGTGCGCCCGGCACTCTACACTGTGCCCGCGCAACTCTGCGCCGGCGTCCGCGTGACTTTGGCAATGGCCTCGCGCAGATTCTCCAACAGAAACGGCTTGCTGATGACCAAATCGACGCCGGTGAGGCGATTGCCTGAAGCCTGAAGCATCTCGGCGTAGGCGGTGATCATCACCACCGGTTGCTTCGGCCAGCGCGCCTTGATGGCCGCCGCCAGCTCATCCCCTTTCATTACCGGCATTTCAAAATCAGTGATGACCAGATCGAATTGGCCCTTTTCTAATATCGCCAGGGCCTCCTTTCCGCTGCTCGCTGTTTCCACCCGATGGCCGTCGAAATCCAGCATCATCTTGACGGCGTCACAGACGAGCGGCTCGTCATCCACTACCAGAATGCGTCGTTGCGGAAAAGCTGGCTTATTCATTGGTTCAAAACCCGCTGGCAACTTATCGCGTTGCGCTGGAAACGCCAGCATTTCTTTTTGCGCGCCGTCCCGCCGAACCTGCGTTCGGAAGCCCAGCTCAAATGCGCGCTGGGGCGCCGCGCTCCACCAAGCCCTTGGACACCGCGTAACGAGTGAGCCCGGCGATGTCATGAATGTTCAGCTTGTTCATCGCCTGCTGCCGATGCTTCTCCACCGTCTTGATGCTGATGGCGAGTTCGGCGGCGATTTGTTTGTTGGCCAAGCCTTCGGCCACCAGTTGCAGCACCTCGGCCTCGCGCGAAGTCAGCTTACCGCTTTTTGGGCTCGGCTCCCCGACGATGAAGACGGTGCGGCTTTGTTGTCGCAGCCGCCTGCCAATCACCGGACTGAAAAACGTATGACCGCCTTTGACCTCGCGAATCGCCTTCAGCAGGTCATCGGCTGCTGTTTGCTTGACCAGGTAACCAATGGCTCCTGCCTCCATTAACTGGCTTACGTAGTCATCATCCCCATAGGAGGTCAGCACCAGCACTTTGGTCGAGGGAAGACCCTTCATTATCTGGCGCGTCGCCTCTAAACCGTTCAGGCCCGGCATGGCCACATCCATGACTACAACGTCCGGCAGCGTTTTCCTGGCCAACGACACCGCCTCTCGCCCGTTCTCCGCCTCCCCAACAACCGCGATGTCCCCTTCGGCCTCAAGCAATGCGCGCAATCCCTGGCGGACCACAGCATGATCATCCACCAGCAGAACGGCAATCTTCTTCATACGAATAGGGTCATGGCACACCCATGCATCGCGGGGTGGCAAGGGCAACCTCACAATAGCTGACATCGGCCTGTTTTCAAGTCAAATATCCCAGCAGGTCTGCCGCCGGCTGGGAATCCATCGGATTCCGGTAACCTGGCCAACCCTTCCGGAGTCTATACATTATACCCGGGCACTTCGGGACGCCCCACCGCTCGAAGGCTGGCCCGCGCCGGGTAGCAGGCCGGAGACCGGGTGGGAGAAAGAAGGCAAGGGGCCTCCAAGAAGCTTACAACAGGCTTGCAACATGCCTGCAACTACCTTCCAACCACGGCCCTGCTCCGGTGCTGCTCTGGATCCAAGAGCGCATTCCTCTGGACGCTCGGCCTGGGCGCCGGCGCGCCGACATTTATCCGTGCCAAAGACAACCCCCCGGCAGAGCCCATTCATTAAAGGGGCGGGAACGGCCTCGTTCCCGAAACTTCGGCACCCCAACGGAGACGAGGCTGTCCCCGCCCCGACATTGCTGTCGTCATGAATCAGCCCTGAGAGTGCTGGCGGGACCGGTATTGGGGGTTGACTGATTGCGGACAACGGCGCGAGCTTGTCTTGAAGCTGGATTGCGACTAGAGTTGCTGGGTGAAGCCCCGGCTTTTTCCGAGCAGTGCTCCCAGTCTAATTGCGATCAGCTTGCTGCTGACGCTTTCCCCCGCCGGAGCGCAAATGAAACCGATTCGTTTGCGTAACGGGGTGATCCCCGCCCAGGCCTCCCAGCCGGCCACCAACCAGGCCAGGTCGGCGCTCGCACAGCCGCCGGTGTCGGGACTTTTCCTGGTCCAGTTCAGCAGCCCGCCCAGCCGGGAAGCGCGCGAGCAACTTGCCGTTATTGGCGTGGACCTACTGCATTATATTCCGGAAGATACATTTCTCGTGCGCCTGCGCGGCATTGGTCTGGACCAACTGCGGGCCTTGCCCATCGTTCAATGGGTCGGCGAATACAACTCGGGATACAAAGTTCATCCACGTCTGGCTGCTGCCGCCCACGGAACGCTGCAGACCAATCAGACCTTCACTGTGAATGTACTGATTGCGCCCCACGTCACTCCGGGTGAAATCGCCGGGGTGCGTTCTCTATTCTTGACCATCGCGCACGAAAGCCAGTTGCGCCAGGGCACTATTCTACAAGGCGCTTTAGCGCCCGCCCGCCTGGATGCGCTGGCGCAGTCCAGTTGTGTCCTCTGGATCGAGCACGCGCCCCGCCGAAAACTGGTGGATGAACTGGCCGCCAAGCTGGTTGGCGGCGACGATGGTCGGACCGGCACTCCTACGGTGAGCCAGCAGCTTGGTTTCAACGGCGCGGACGTCACGGTGTGCGTGGCGGATACCGGCCTCGACAGCGGGAACACGAACTCTATGCATCCGGACTTGCAGGGGCGAATAACGGGCTTTCAGTACTACGGATCCTACGTCACCAATGGCTCGGATGGTTACGGCCACGGCACGCACTGCGCGGGTATCGTCGCGGGCAACGCCGCCACGGGCGAGACCGACCCGGACACCGGTGCGTTCTATGGGCTCGGTGTCGCTTCCGGGGCAAATCTATTCATCGAGCGCATTTTCGACGATGATGCGATTGCTGTCGAGCCGTTCCCGAGCGACGCGACGCTTGCGCAGGACGCGGTCCGTAACGGGGCAGTTATCGGATCAAACAGTTGGGGCAATGACGTCCAGGGCGAGTATGACACCGACGCTTGGCAATTCGATGAGCTGGTGCGGGATGCGGATCCCTCAACGCCAGGTGATCAACCTTACATCCTCGAGTTTTCCTCCGGCAATGCCGGGCCCGACTCGCAGACGGTTGACAGCCCGGCCTCGGCTAAGAACGTGATTGCGACGGGGGCGAGCGAAAATGTGGCAGGGACCGTAGCGCTGGGCTACGGACTTTACCCGGACGGCCCGGATACCATGGCGGACTTTTCGAGCCGTGGCCCATGCGAGGATGGCCGAATAAAGCCGGACTTAGTGGCGCCGGGCACTTGGATCGCCTCCGCCGCCTCATCCGCAGCTCAGAACGAAGCGTCGATCGCCTGGAGCACGATTGACTACTATTATGTGTACATGGGTGGCACGAGCATGTCCGGGCCCCACGCCGCCGGGGCGGCAGCGGTATTCGTGCAGTATTATAAAAGCCTCCATACGAACGCGATGCCCTCACCGGCGCTTGTTAAGGCAGCGCTCATCAATTCCGCCAGTGAACTGGACGAACTGAATGGCGGCCCGGGGCCGATTCCCAACAACGATGAGGGATGGGGCCGTATCACCCTGACCAACATCATCGTGACCAACCTAAGCACCGCCCCGCGGTATTATGAGTACGTGGACCAGACGACCCTGCTGACGAACGGCCAGGTGTATCTCCATCACACCCTGGTCCAGAACTCCGATCAACCGCTAAAGATCACACTGGCCTATACCGACGTCGCTGGATTCCCGGGCGCGATTCCCGCGCTGGTCAACGATTTGGACCTGGAGGTTGTCGGTCCGGATGGAACGCTTTACCGTGGCAATCAGTTCGCTGGAAACGATTCCGTCCCCAACGCCCCATCTCCTGACAACCTTAACAATGTGGAAGCCGTGCATCTCAGCCAGCCGTTGCCGGGCGACTATCTGATACGGGTCCGCGCCCGCCATGTCGTCCAGGATGCCCGCCTCGATACCGCTAGCATCGACCAGGATTTCGCGCTCGTTATCTCGGGCGACACCGCCCGTCCTGGCGTTGGGTCCGTCCTGCTTGATCACTCCGCCTATACCGCGCCGGGCCTCATTCAGTTGTCCGTCTTCGACCCCAACCGGATGCCAGCCAATACGGTCAGCGTTCTGGTGAAAAGCTCTACCGAGCCCGCGGGCGAAACCATCACTCTGCAATCAGCCGGCAACTACGGCGCATTTACTGGCGCCGTCGCGACGGTCGCCGGCTCCGCCGCCAAGGATGGGATACTCGAAATTCACAACGGGGACTCCATCGAAGCAGATTATATTGACAGCCTCGGCATCCAGCGCGTCGCCACGGCTTTAGCCGATCTGGTTCCCACCGTTATCAGCGGCGTCTCCGTCGTCGCGGACCTCGGCGTGATCACCATTTCCTGGCAGACCAGTGAACCCGCCAGCTCGATCGTCCGCTACAGCACCAATCTGACGTTCAATCTCGCGACAACCAATCTGGCGCTCGTCACCAGTCATTCGGTCCGGTTGACCAAACTCGTTCCCGGCAATACTTACTTCTTCTATGTTACCTCGGCCGATGCCGCCGGAAATCCCGCCACCAACAACAACTCCGGCGCGTATTTCAGCTTCGTCGGCGTCGCCACACCGACGGTCCTGCTGGTGGATGCTTACGACCCGGTTACGGGCTCCCCTGACATTCCCGACAGCACTTACACCAATGCATTGGCGGCCACCGGCTTCAGCTTCGCTCATTGGAAAGTCTCCGAACGCGGCTCGCCCCAACTCCCCGACCTGCAAGCGTTCCCGGTGGTCGTTTGGCGGATTATCGATGACATCATTAACTACGGCGTGGACGCGGATGGCTTTCCTGACCCAGCGGCGACCAACAACACGCTGAGCGCCCAACAACAGTTCATGATCAAGAATTACCTGGATGGCGGCGGCTCCTTCTGCATGTCTTCGATGGGTATTCTCAGCATGCTGGGAAATGTCCCGTTCCGCAAAAATGTGCTCCAGGTGGCTGGCTTCAAGCAGAATCCCGACCCGCCCTCGCCGTGCACCGACTGCGACGAGTATTTCGGCGTGCCCGCGATCCTCGGGGCAGCGGGTGACCCCATTTCCAGCGGCGTTAACGTGACGCTTGACTACGCCAATTATCCCAGTCTCGACCTTTTTGACTCTTTCTACGGGCCGGACTTCTCGGATACCTTTACGCCTGCCACCAACGCTACTCCTATCCTCTTCGAGTCCAGTTCCGGGAAGCCTTGCGGAATGAGCTATCCGCGCATCGGAGTGGACAGCCCTGGCCGCGTCGTCTTTCTTTCGTTCCCCATTGACACCATCCCGGGCAGCGGAACCCCGCCCAACGACGAAGTTACCCTGCTACGGAACATCCTGGAATTTCTAGCGCCGGGCGCCAACGGGGTTGGAACCATTCATGTTAACAACAACGTGTATTCCATTCCGGACCAGGTCACCGTTGAGGTCGGGGACTCAGACCTAGCTGGCATGGGCCCGATGCAGGTCATGTTCTCAATCAGTTCCAGCGCCACCAATGTCCTCATCACCCTGAACGAAACCACGCACCCGGGACTGTTCCGCGGGTTTCTGACCCTGGTGGCTAGCAACGCCGCCGCGAATCAATTGGCGGTCCGAAACGGGGATACCATCACGGCCAGTTACTTTGACGCCTCCAACAATACGAATGCCGTCGCCAACGCAACGATTGACACCGTGCCGCCGCTCATTACCAATGTTTCGGCGGTCACGGGTTTCGGCGATGCCACGGTGAGTTGGACCACCTCGAAGCCGGCTGATTCCCTGGTCCAATACGGCGAGTCCGTGTTGCTGGGCCGCACGGCCTACGACGGGGCATTGGAAACCAATCACGCCGTTTCCGTGGGAGGCCTCCTGCCCAACCGAGATTACTATTACCAGGTCGTCAGCAGCGACGACGCAGACAACTCGACTGTGGATGACAACCATGGCGCCCTCTATACCTTTACGACCCGCAAAGCTCCGCGGCCGCCCTGGTCCGACGATTTGGAAACGGGCGCCAGTGATTGGACCGTCGTGCCGGATGCCGGTACGGTTATGAATTGGTCGCTGGGAACCCCCAACTCTGCCTTGCAGACCGCCGCGCATTCGGGCACGAACGCCTGGGGCAGCAATCTGCATGGCGAGTCCTTGGGCTTCTTTGAGCTTGAAAGCAGCTTCCTTTACAGCCCGGTGATTGACCTCTCCGGCTTCAGCTCAGCCACCCTCACATTCTGGCACTGTCTAGATTCCACTTCCATGTACGTCCTCGCGGCCCAACTGGGCATCAGCACCGACACCAGGACGAAGCCTGCCGACGTCCCTACGCTGATAGATTATGGCGGCGAAACGGTGCCCGATTGGGAGCGGGTCACGGTGGACCTCACGCCGTTCGTTGGGAAGACCATCCAAGTCGTATGGTACTATGCGGCGATTGGAGATGGCAGCGTCGCCGTGGACGGCTGGGTGTTAGACGATGTCAGCATTGCTGGGGTGGCCGGCGGCGGGACGATTGTAATCTCGAAGAATCTCGGCCAGGGGACTTTCACTCTCAACGGTCTCCTCAGTGGATCCGGCACCGCCCCGCTGACCACCATCACCAACGCGCCCCCCGGCCCTTATACGGTCCAGTTCAGCGATGTCGCCTTTTACAGAACTCCTCTCGACCAGTCGAGCACACTCACGAACGGTGGAACGGTCACCTTCACGGGCATTTACGACTTCATCGACGCCAACGGCAATGGCATATCGGACGCCTGGGAGAAGTATTACTTCGGTTCAGCGCCCGCCAGCCGGACGCAGTTAACCGACACGGACGGGGACGGCATGTCCGACTACGCCGAGTTCATTGCGGGGACCAATCCAACTAACGCGGCCTCCAAGCTCGTTTTCCTTTCCGCGGCGTTTCAGACCAACAAGCTTTTCCAACTGCAATGGGCGGCCATTCCCGGCCGGCTTTATCAAGTTGAAGCCACCGCGCTTCTGACGCCTGCCATACCCCCCGCCAAGCTATCCGGCTCGATTGACAGCTTCAGTGGCAAGTTCAAACTCCATATCGACGCTCCAGCCAATTCGCCTTACACCATCCAGGTTTCGAGCAATCTCACCGTCTGGACCTCCCTGTACACGAATACGCCAGGCGGCAAACTCGATTTCCTTGACTCTCAGGCTGCCCAGTCTTCCCGCCGCTATTACCGGACCCTGGCCTTGATCATGCCCGCCTCCACCAATCTCAGCTCCTGGTCGCCCATCAGCGACTGGCTCCAGGCATCAGGCAGCCCAATGTCCTTTACCGCCACCAATGCCAACCAAGGCGCCCGCTTCTTCCGCATCCAGGTCCGGCCGTGAAGACCGTCCAATGGGGTGCGGGGGAGCAGGGCCAATTCATGAAGCGCAAAAGGCCGGGGCGCGGCCTCGTCCCCGGTTGTTGTCGGCTCGAAGATTGGGCAGCCGGGGACGAGGCCGTCCCCACCTCTTTCATGAATTGCCGCTGGCGGGGGAGCTCTTGTCGGACTTTAGATTTTAGGCTCCAGACTTTACACTGTGTCATGCTCATAGCGTTCCACAAACCCTACGGCGTCCTCTCCCGATTCACGCCTGATGGGTCGCCCAATCGCACGATGGCCGAATTTGGCTTTCCGAAGCACGTCTATCCCATTGGCCGGCTTGATGCCGACTCCGAGGGACTACTGCTGCTCAGCGACGAGGCCCACCTGAACGAACGATTGCTCCACCCGCGTCACGCCCACAAGCGCGAATACTGGGTCCAAGTCGAACGGATTCCAACGCCTGACGCCTTACTCAAGCTGGCGAAAGGTCTTGTCATTCAAGAACGCCGGACGTTGCCCTGCCGGGCCTGGATTCTGGAGCCGCAACCGGACTTTCCCCCACGTGACCCGCCGATCCGGTTCCGCAAGACCGTGCCGACCTGTTGGATTGGCCTCGAATTGCGCGAAGGGAAGAACCGCCAGGTCCGCCGCATGATGGCGGCCGTCGGCCATCCGACCTTGCGGCTCATCCGGGTGAGAATTGGAACCCTTGAGCTGCGCGACCTGCCTCCCGGCGCTTGGCGAGAGTTAACCGCAGCCGAGCGAAAGCTGATTCTGCGTTGACCCCATCCGGTGCGCTGGCTATTTCAGGTGCCAGCGAATAGTGTAACGCCAGTTGTCCTCTGGTTTGTAGGTCTGCGTCCCCTTTTCGCTGACGGTAAACTCGCCTTTGCTTCGATTGTCAACCTCCTCCGTGCAAACGTCCTCGTCAACATCATCAAGCTGCAACTTGAAGGTGCATGTTTGACCGGCCTGAACCTGAGGCAGTTCGAGGCCGACGGGGATGGTAACCTGCTTCTTGTCATAGCCCTTGCCTTCAAGGTGGTAAGTGCGGCTGACACCCTGGACCTTTGCCTCAAGACACAGGAACCAGGTCGCGCTTTGCGGAGTATCGGCCATCTCAATTTCGTCGATTACCAGGGTCGCTGGTTCCATGGCGGTCTTGAGGCGCCGGTAAACATCCAAGCTGGGCTTCTGTTGCTCGCGCTCCTTGTCAAAACCTGATGCCATCGTCCAGGTGTCGCCTTCAAGCCGGTAGATCGAGACGTATTGGTCGTCCACGTCCTGGAGGTCGGAAGCAGACCCTCCAGCGCGGATGTTTACGAAGTGGGCGGCGTTGAATGGGCCGAGCTTGTCGAGTTTCAAATCGCCCTCGGCGTGCAAGGCTACCTGGTTTTCGGCGCCCAGGATCTGGAAGATGAATTTGTCTTTCTTAATGGCGATCGTCTGCGTGAAGTCCTGGCCCTGGGCGTTAACTTTCTTGACGGACCATTTGCCAGTCAACGCTTCAAGGTCATCGGCGCCCTTGGCAACAAAACTGAACAGGGTGGCAGCGACAGCGAAGCTGAGGAGTAGTGGTTTTGTGTACATAAAGTCTTTGGATCTCCTGTGACACTCCAATCACATTGCCGTCCTGTCAAGTGAAGGAGGCCTTTTCCCAATCGGTAACCAGGCGCATGCTTCCCACGCCTTCTGGACACACTTCGCTTCTCCCCGCGCAAGAGTAGCTATGGCTCAGTCCGTCCGTGCCCATGCGAGGCCATCGGCGCCGGGGCCAGCGTCAATCAGCTTCTCAACTTTCCAGTTCTTGAGGTCAATGACGGCAACCTGGTGGCTTGCATCGCAGGACACGTAGGCAGCCATCCCATCGGGCCGGATCATCACCTCCTGCGGCGCCTTGGGCACGACGAATGCCCGCACTACCTTCAGGTTTTCAAGATCCACGACACCTACTTGGTTGATCCTGGGCATGGCCACTGCCAACCATCTCCCGTCTGGCGTGGGAGCCGTTCCGTAACCGACGCCCGGAAGGAGGACCCACGTCTTGACCGCATTCGTTGAGGTGTCGATAACGGCCAGTCGTGGCTTGGTCTGGTCCGCAGTGAAGACCCAACGGTCATCCACCGAAAGCGCGATGCGTTGCGCCGTAACTGACAAGGGGATAACGGCGAGCAGTTTCTTTGCCTCCAGATCAAGGACGGAGACGGTGCCGGGACCGACGTTCGAGGTGTAGCCGCGACGGCCATCGCGCGTGATAGCCAGCATGTGAGACTCGGGCTGGCCGGTGGGAATGGTCCCGACGACTTTCAATGCCTGCGGATCGATCACCGTCACCGCGTTGTCCAGTTCCGTAGTCACGTAGAGCAGGCCGTTCCTGGGACCGAACACCGCGCAATGGGGCCGCACGCCTTTGCCGAAATCTAGGGTCCCCACCACCTGCCGGGTTGTGAGGTCCATGACCCGCAGCAGGCGACCGTCGGTGCCCGGGTTGCCAACTCCAGCGTTACCATAGATCGGCACAAAGGCCCGGGTCCCATCGGGCGACGCGGCCACTTCGTGACCGGTGACGCCATCCTCCGCGACCGTTGCGATCTGACGACCAGTCGCTGGATCAATGATCCCGAGTGTTTGGTCTCCCTTGTTGGCGACCAGCAGCAGCCCACCTCCAGCTTTGCCTCCGGATTCCGCGGCATCCAAGGCGAACCGTGCAGCGGAAGCGTTGAACATCAGCAGTAGGACCAGCACCAGCAGGTTGGCGCGGAAGGTATTGGCGTGCATAGCCGATACCGTTCTCCGTGACGCGAGTAAAGTCAAACCGCTGAACTCGGGAGTTCCGCGTAGGCTTTGACCTTTCCGCCTTGCATCCGACCCCACGGTCAAGGCAGTGTGGCGGCAAATAATTCCAGGCACGATATGACCATCGCAATCTCAAGACGCCGATTCCTCTCCCGGGCCGCCACCGCCTCGTTGGCCGCCGCGTTCTCATCACCCCTCACCTCAGCGCGCGCGGCAGCCCAGCGGTCCGGCGAAGCCGAGTTTCACGCCGTCGATTTCCACGTCCATCTCGACAACAGCACGCTCGACAAGGCGCTGGAACTCTCCCGCGAACGGGGCATCAAGTTCGGCATCGTCGAGCACGCGGGCACGAAAGAGAACCAGTATCCCACGCTCTTGAGCAACGACGAGGAAATGCGGCGCTACCTCGCCATGCTGGAAGGCAAGCACGTCTTCAAGGGTATCCAGGCCGAGTGGACGGATTGGATGACCTGCTTTTCCCGCGAGACGCTGGCGCAACTGGATTACGTGCTCACGGACGCGATGACCTTCCCGGGCAAAGACGGTCAGCGCGTCAAGCTGTGGACCCAGGAAGCCGCCCAACTGGTGGACATGAGCGACAAGCAAGCCTTCATGGACCGCTTCGTGGACTGGCACACCCAGATCATGGCCCGGGAACCCTTCGACATCCTGGCCAATGTCTCCTGGCTGCCCGCCAGCATGCTCGAACAATGGGAGCTATATTGGACCCCGCCGCGCATGAAGAAGGTCATCAATGCCGCGCTGGAATACGGCATCGCCCTCGAAATCAGCTCCAGCTACAAACTTCCCCGCCTGCCGTTCCTGACTCTGGCCAAGGCCGCAGGCGTAAAGTTCTCCTTCGGCTCAAATGGCCGCTACCCGAACATGGGCAAGCTCGACTACTCGCTCCAGATGGCCAAAGAACTGGACCTGAAGCCCGCCGACATGTTCGCCCCGGCCCCTGATGGCCGCAAAGCTGTCCAGCGGCGCAAGTACTGAACACGGCCGAAGTTCGGGCGGCCCACTTTCTGTGCCAGTACTCCCAAACTCCATAAGTTCCCCGAATTCCACACCAGCCCCAAAGGCCCCTCGGGGCACTCTGGGGCAGGTCTGGTACCACCCTGGACATACCCTGGTACCATAGAACCCCCGCAGAGGGCCATTTTTGATAATGGGAGCTTATACAACTCCTCTTGCCGCGCCCTTATCGTCCAAAGCTCACAAGCATCAGATCTCCACGAGATCCGGGTGCCAAATGCCAAGGAAATAAAGGCAAGGAGCTAAGGATTCTCAAAAACCAGATACAGCGGGCTTTCGTCAACTTGAACCTTGAGCTGTCGGGCGCCCACTTGAGTGGCGGCTGGCCGGGCGGAAGGATTGGCGGNNAATCTCTTCCGTCGCCGGTCGGCGACCACACCGCCCAGATGATTTGCTTTGAGTCATTCCGATATGCCTGCACCCGCAGGCGCCCGGGTTCATTGGTTACGACGTCTTGAAAACGATACTCACCCAGCACGCGCTGCAAGTGTGAAAGCGCATAGTAGGAAGGTTTCGGCTGAAAACGCCGGGTGATGCCCGCGCTCGCGTGCAGACGCGGTTGATCCTCGTCGTTGAAGAAGAAAATATAGGCGCGTTCGACCGGCATCGCCGAGAACACCAACAATGAACGCACGAGCCATTGCGCCTGCTGCGTATCGTTCACCCCGATCCATTTGGCGAAATCACCCGTCGGCTCCGGTGGTTTCGTGCTGCTATCATAGCCAAATTCTGTAAGCCAGACCGGCTTGCCCGGCGCGTGGGCGTCGCGCCATCGGCACAGCGCTTCCACATCTTGCAGGTAATGCGGCAACTTCGGGTCTTCTGGAAAACTCCGGCGCCACGTCGGCCAGCCTTCGAGTTGGGCATAGCTATGCACGTTAAGCACATCCACCAATTCCGGGCAACTCGCCACGCAGTCAACACTCTTTTCGTAGTCGCTGCTTTTACCGGTCGTGAGATTGCACGTCGCGATCTTCAGCTTCGGATCGCCGGCGCGGACGCCTCCCGCCATAGCTTTGAACATGCGCGTGTAATCCGCGTCACTCCATTTGCCCGGCTCGTTGCCGATCTCCACCGCCGCCACGAGCTTGCGTCTGCCCGACGGGCCGAATGCATGGGCGAACGCCTTGCCATAGGCCCAGGCGTCGGCCTCGATGTTTTCCCAGTCCGTCTGCTTTACCGATTCAAACTGCAGGCAGACATCAATGTTCCAGCCTTTCGCGCACCACGAACCATAAACCTGGTTCCAATCCACGCCGTTTTTGGCGAGCGGGAACCCCGGCAGTTCCGCTGAATCCTTGCCTAAATCCCATTCGACCGGATGATAATCCCGCACCAATCCGCCCACTGGCCGATAAAGGTCTGGTTTGAATTGCACCGTGTGTCCGTTGATGCCGATGAAATCGCGCATCAGCGGGCGCGTCTCGCCTGCATCCGCGAGAAATACGCCCATCCTCAGAAGTGCGAAACAAAGGTAAAGGCCAGGTAACACTCCGAGACTAAATGATTTTGGGACCGGCATAATCAAAGCTTAGCGGACCCTTTCCAAAAATGAAATCTTGAATCCGACCGTGCCGCTGACACCGGCCCACTCCTGGAGTTTGTCATGGCCACTCGGGAGGTTTCTTGGTAAAGGAACGCGCATGAGCATGAGCCCAGAAGTAATCGCAAGGCCCAAGAGAACCGTTACGAAGACCGCGCTCGTGGCCACGATGCTGCTGGTCACCGTGGAAGTCTCCCTGTTGGCCGATGATTGGCCGCAATGGCGCGGGTTAAACCGGGACGGCAAGGCGACGGGCTTTAAAGCGCCCGACACCTGGCCAAGGCAACTGACCCAGAAATGGAAAGTCACGGTAGGCGTGGGCGACTCGACGCCAGCCTTGGTCGGCGATCATCTTTATGTCTTTGGCCGACAGGACGCGGATGAGGTCATCCAGTGCCTGGACGCCGGCAGCGGCAAAGCACTCTGGGAAAACCGATACCCGGCTGGTCGTGTGGTAACAGGGCCCCCTGCCCGTCATCCGGGGACGCGTAGTTCACCCACCGTGACCGAGGAAAGGGTATTCACCTTGGGGGTCGGCGGCATTCTCTCCTGCCTGAACGCTTCGACGGGCAAGGTGCTCTGGCGAAAGCAGTCAACCAACGATTATCTGGGCATCGCTTACAAATCGGATACCGCCATGTCCCCATTGGTGGCGGATGGCCGGTGCATTGTCCACGTGGGCGGCAAGACCAACGGGGCTATGATCGCCTTTGATTTGGTGAGCGGCGAGCCAAAATGGAAGTGGGACGGGGATGGCCCGGCCTTTTCCTCTCCCGTCGCCATGACCGTGCAGGGCATCAAGACCGTCGTGACCCTTACCGCGAAATCGGTCGCCGGGCTCAGCTTGGGGGACGGGAAGCTGCTCTGGCAGGTGCCCTTCGAAGCGGCTCAAGGCAATAACACCACGCCGATTGTTGATGGCGACAGGGTGATTTACGGCGGCCAAGGGAAAGGAATGTTCGCGCTGAAGATTGAGAGTCAGGGCAACAGTTTTTCGGCGATGCCGCTGTGGACTAACTCGCACCTTGGCGGCCGGTTCACCACGCCCGTGCTGAAGAATGGTCTGCTTTTTGGCTACCACGCCCATTTCTTCTGCGCCAATGCCCAGACGGGAGCGACACTCTGGGAGGATGATACGAACCGGGGCAACAGCGCCGCTCTGGTGGATGCCGGCGGCGTCATCCTGGCCACAACGGTCAACTCGGAACTGACCGTCTTCAAGCCCAGTGACAAGGCGTATGCCGAGCTTGCCCGGTGGAAGGTAGCCGACACCGAGACGTGGGCGCACCCAGTGATTTGCGGTAGCCGGATCTTCGTGCGGGACCGCGAGAGCGTG
>PLZQ01000384.1 GCA_003152225.1 Limisphaerales bacterium
GGCCCGGCCATGAGGGCATCCTGCGGCGCGTCAGCCGGGATGTCGGTGGCGTCCAGGGCGAGGACGTTCGGGACAGCGAGCAAGGTGATTAACAGCGCAGGAGCGAAGGCGCGCAGCCTGTGGGTGGAGATTGGGCGCTCACACATGCGGGCAGCCTAGCGGGGAACCGCCCGGAGAGCAACCACAACGCGTTGGAGCAGCGCGCAGGGAAAGCAACCAATTCTTCATACGCGCCCCAGCAGGGGCAACGAACTGCACGGCCTGCCAAGCGCGCGTACCCTTTCAATTGGCCAACTCGACGATGGAATGGGGCTTCAGGCAGGCGGGCTGCCACTGCGCTGCTCGCGGGATGCTCCCGTGTTGCCCCCTATATGTTTCGATGGATCTTCGACGGATCTTCGAAGGAATCCCGGGGTATTTCGCTAGATAGAAAGGCGATGATTACCGCGCCGGCCGGATAACGCTTATGGCCGCTTCGCCACGAGCGCCGTGCCGAGGCTCTTCTCCTGTGGCCGGCGTGGCAACTCAAGAACGAAGGTGGCGCCCTTCCCCAGGCCGTCGCTATGCGCCGTCAGCGTTCCGCCCAATTCCTTGGCGACCAGGGCGCCATTATGCAGCCCGAAACCATGGCCTTCCTTGCGGGTGGTAAACCCGTGCTCGAAAACGCGCTTCAGGTTCTCCGGTGGAATGCCGATGCCGTTGTCGATCACCGAGATTCTAACGAAGTCATTCCCGCCAAGGCCGACTTGCAGGACCATGCGCTTGTCGGTGAGGCCCCGGTCGTCCAAGGCATACTTGGCGTTACGGATGAGGTTTACGAGGATTTGGAGAACCTTGTGCTTGTCCACCAGGATGGGCGGCACCTCGAAATACTCGCGGACGACCTTGACCCGGTGGCGCTCCATCGCACCGGCATTGAGGCGCAAGGCGTCTTCGACCAGATCGACCACCGGGAGCGACTCGACCACACCCAGCACGCGGGCGTAGTTCTGTTGCATCGTGATGATTTCCTTGATGTGGTCGATGTAGCCGACGAGCGACTTGACCTCCTGCAGGGTATCTTCCTGCTCGCCGGCCAAGTGGTCACCCAGGCTGCTGAGGTAGACGGGCAACTGCCGGCCCTTGGGGTCGTGGGTGAGAAAATCGGCCAGGTCGTGTTCATGCCCGCGGAGCATGGCCACGGCTTTGGCCAGGTTGCCTGCCTTGGACGCCCGCAGCTTGTCAGCAATGACGGAGCTGGACACATTAACGCTGTTGAGGACGTTGCCGACGTTGTGCAGGACGCTGGTAGCGACCTCCGCCATACCCGCCTGACGCGAGACCTCGAGTAATTGCCCGTGCATGTTGGCTAGTTCCGCCTCCGTTTGCTTGCGTGCGGTGATGTCACGAAGGATGCTCAGGACGCATGGCGGTTTGCCGGGCACTTCCAGCAGCGAATTGGATAGATTAAACCAAACTTTGACGCCGTTCCATAATATAACCTCCGTCTCCAGATGAGGCACCAGGGTTTTTGAGTCCACTCGTTTTTGGTAGGCGTCCAGAACAAAGTCCGCATTGGCATCGCTGTGGGCGATGGTCAGGAGTCGGCCCTCCAGCTCCGCCCGGGACTTCTGCACCATACGACAATAAGCGTCGTTGACCCGCAGTATGATGCCCTCGCGGTTGGTCAGCCGCATGCCGTCGCCCGAGCTCTCCCAGACCAGGCGGAACTGGGATTCCGACTGCCGCAAGGCCTCGTCCGCCCAGATGCGTTCGACGGCCACGCCGCAACAATCCGCCAGGGTTTGCAGCGTCTTCAAGTCCTTCGCGGTATAGGCCTTCGGGGTGTAGCTGTGGATTGCCACCACGCCGGTCACCTTGTTGGTCCGGAGCCGGAGCGGAACCCGCATGATGGATGCTGAGGGGCGCGATTTATCGCCAAAAGGAATGCCCGCTGGGTCCAGGGCCAGCGAGGCTCCCTCTTTCAAGATCAGCTCGGCCCCCTGCTCAATGATGCGGCGACTGACCGGGCTGGGCGTGCCATCCCGAGCGGGCGGTGGGACCTCGACACGTCGGCCATCGACGGTGTCCATGTAGATCACCGGATGGACCTGGTCCGTTTCCGGTGAATAGATATAGAAGGAGCAGGCATCCCAGCCGAAAGGCCCATCGGCGGCCTGCAGGAGCAGCCGCGCGGCTTCATTGATCGTGGTCGCCGAGATAAGGCTTTGGCCGAGTTTCGACAGAGCCAAGGCGGAGAGCTCGGCCTGTTTACGCTCGGTAATATCCTCCAGGATGCCCATGGAGCCGATCACCCGGCCGGAATCGTCCAAGTGCTGCACTGAGGCATCGGAGAGCCAGCGCGACTTGCCTTCCTTGGTAAGGATACGCATATCGCAGCGCCATTGGTGAAGCTCGCCTTCTACCGCCCGTTGTGCCGCCTCCGGTTTCTCCATGCCCGCGGCTTCGCCCGTCATGGCCGATTCCCGAATGATGTTGACCCAGACGTCGGCGTTGATTTCCTGCGGGGATTAGCCCGTCAGTTGCTCGATGCCCTCACCCATGAATGAGTAAGAACGGGTCCGGTAATCGTAGGCATAGGGCACTGCCCCCACGCCGCCGATGGCACGACGGTAAAGCTCTTCGGTGCGGTGAAGCAACCCCTCGGATTGGATGCGCCGGATGGCGCCGCCGCCGTGGTCGGCGAGCGCCTGCAAGGTGTCCAGGTCCTTCCGAGCATACGCCTGGGAAGTGTAACTCTGTATGGTCAGCACCCCCAACACCTGGTCCCGGCATCGGACTGGGGCGAACAGCAGGGCTGCCGATGGGCGGCTCGCGTTGCCAAACGGGACGCAATTGGGCGCCAACGGAGACGCATCTTCCCGCAAGACGATTTGGGCGCCTTGGGCAAGGACTTCGCGGGCCTTTGCAGAAGGCGCGGTGCCGTTCTTCGCAGGCGTGACTTCGGCTCGCCGGCCCTCGACGACGTCCATCGCCAGGACGCAATCATCAGCATCCAGCTCATGCGAATATAAATCGAGCGCTGCGGCATCCCACCCCAGCAGCGCATCGGCCGCCGCAAGAATGACCTCGGCCACGCGCCGCACGGTGGCGGCTTCATTCAAGTCCCGGCCCAGCGCCTCGAGAATCTGAGCGTTCGCCGTCCGGCGCTTGGCGGTCTTGGTTGGGGACGGGCGAGCGTTGGGTGAGAGAGTCGGCATGGTTACGTTTACAGGGTTGCGGCAATTCTCTTCTCGGGTCCCGGGGTGCCCAGGGGCGTCGCATCCTCAGCTTGAGGGGGGCGAGAGGCATGGCCGTGCGCCCGCGCTTTGCGATCCAGGCACGTTTTCACTGCCTTGAGCAGCGTGGGAGGGTCGTAAGGTTTGCGCAGGAAGTTGACGCCGTGAGTCAAGCGCAAGTCTTCCCTGATCACATCCGAACTGTATCCACTGATGTAAAGGGTACGCAGGTGGGGATCTTTCGATTGCAGCACCCTTGCCAGCGTGGCGCCGCTGACACCGTGCGGCATCACCATGTCGGTGACCAGCAAGTCAATGCGGACCGGACAGTGTTCCCAAATCGTCAGCGCTTCCGTGCCGTCTCCCGCCTCGAACACCCGGTAGCCGCCGCGTTCCAGTGCCAGCCGGGCCGCTTCCCGCACGATCCCCTCATCCTCGACGATCAGCACTGCCTCGCCCGCGCCGCGGTGACACTTGGGATCGCCGCAGGCTTTGCCGATCGTCGCCGCCTGGGATTCAGCTTTCCAGGCCGGCAGGAATACTTTGAACGTCGAGCCTTTGCCCACCTCGCTGGCGACCTCGATCCAGCCCGCGTGTTGTTGCACAATGCCATGAACCGTGGAAAGCCCCAGACCCGTGCCTTTGCCAACTTCCTTGGTCGTGTAGAACGGGTCGAAGATGCGCCCGAGGACTTCAGGGCTCATCCCGCAACCAGTGTACGACGCGGTCAGGCAGACAAACCGGCCCGGGCGCGCTTCGAGATGGTCGCGCGCGGTCGCCTCGTCGAACATGGCCAGGTTGGTGGCAACACGGATGGTCCCACCGCCGGCCATGGCATCCCTGGCATTCAGCGTCAGGTTAATGAGGATCTGTTCCACATTGCCCTCGTCCGCGCGCGCTTCCGGCAAGTCCGCCGGGCAGTCCAGTTCCAATTCGTAGGGCTCGCCGATGAGTTGGCGGAGCGTTTTGGCCAGGCCGTGGACGACGGCGGAAAGCTGGATCGCTTTGAACTGCACAGGCTGTTTGTGGCTGAACGCCAGCAGCCGGCGCGTCAGGGACGCTGCCCGCTGGCTCGCCTGGCCAATGCGTGCGACGGATTCCGAGGCGGCCTGCGTTCCCAATGATTTGCCGCTCAGCAAATCCGCGTGGCCCTGTATCACCGTCAGTACGTTGTTGAACTCGTGCGCGATGCCGGCGGCCAGGCACCCGACTGCCTCCAGCTTCTGCGCCTGCCGCAACTGCGCTTCCAGCCTTAAACGGTCCATCACATCCTCAACGATCACCAGCCGGCACGGGCCGGCTTCCAGCGTAATCGGCTCCGCCCAAACCAGCGTTTCAAGGCTCGCCCCGTCGCTGCGCAGCAGCGTGCAGGCCTGGTTGCGGATGCTGCCTGCGGGCTGACCCGGTTCGGCAGTTTGTGCGGGCTCGTGTTGCCAGAGCTGCAGTTCCTTATCGGTGTGCCGCAAGAGCGCGTCGGCTGGATCGCCCGTGAGACTCAGAAAGCTGGCATTGGCATCTAGGAAACGGCCTTCCGCGTCGCTCTGAATCGCCATCGGCATGGGGCTGGCGAGAAACGCCTTGGAAAACCGCTCTTCCAACACGCGCAGGGCTTCCTGAACCCGCCCGCGCTCTTCAATCTCCTCTTGCAGCTTTTGGGTCCGTTCGCGCACCATCCGGTCCAGGTCCTCCATCCGCAGTTTCGCCTGGCGGGTGAGGGCCCATTTCCGTGTCAAGGCGTGCGCCACTTGCAGCACTTCAGCCGTATCAAACGGCTTCTTGAGAATCAGCAGACTGTCCGTCTGACCCAGCCGGCGCGATATATCGTCCCAGGAATAATCCGAATAGGCGGTGCAAATGACCCCCTGCAGCTCCGGCGAGCACGCCCAGAGGTGTTCGAGCGTCTCCACGCCATCCCAGCCGGGCGGCATGCGCACATCCACAAACGCCAGCGCATAAGGATCGTCCTCCTCCAGCGCCTGTTGCACCATCGCCAGCGCCTCCTGCCCCTGAAGCGCCGAGTCGATGCGGAAAACCGCCCGTGCCGTCGGGGCGACCGTGCCGCCAAAGAGCGACTTCTCCAAGTCCTCAAGCTTTCTCCCCACTGGAGCCTGGGTCCCGAGTGTCTTGCGGAAATCATTGTGGATGGCCGCATTGTCATCGATGATCAGGATGCGGGGTGGACGGTTCGCGCGGTCTTCCTTCATGTGGTCTTCCCTCTCAATTCCCGTGGCAGCGCCAGCGCGAACGCAGCGCCGGCGCCCCAGGCACGCAGGCTAACGCCTTCCTCCCATGCCCGACAATGTGGCATGCCGACTCGAATAGAGTGCTTGAAAGTTACATTCATTGCCAACAACGACTACCAACACACGCCCAATGGCCCCTTCGTCATCAGATCAACCGCTCCCCGCAAGTTTGCTGTCCCCACCAACACAGGAACCGCTGCACTAGCGAAGCAGTTGCCATGCCTCCCACTTTTCGAGCAATGTCAGCCGCAACTCTCACCTTTTACCCCGAATACTGTCCAGATTGTTGACACTTGGACTCCGGAATTCCGATGCCGGCGACGTATAATGGGGCGATTCGCCACGCCTTGCCGCAGAGCGCAGATCGTTGCCCTGCCAGTCAAAAGAAGTGGACCGCCTGGTAAGGGAATGCCCTGCCCTCAGGCTTCACCCAATGCCGGAGGGTATGGCGCTTCGTTAGGCGCAGCAGGCAAAATGTGCCGGCACGATTCTCTCCCGGGCGGTTCGGCACCCGCAGAATCGGGGTTGCCCCAACCGCCGACCTCACACTGGTACCATAGACCACGCTCAAAGCCCGCTTTTTAAGCAGGCCAGCTTATCCAAGTCGATTTCCTGCAGTTCTTCCACCGTGCAGCGGCGTCCGGGTTTGGATGTTGGTTGTTGGAGGTTGGCTGTTCGGGTCGCTCAAGCACACCTTCGAGCCCCGTGCCCCCTACGACCCGAAACCCGTCTGGCAGAACTTCCGGGGCCCGTTCCGCGCCATCGATGAAGGCAATGCCGGGTTGAACGGGACTGTCTCAAATGGTTCGCTACTATAGTTGGTACCCTTGGTGCTTCTCATGCCAAAAGAGATGTTCCCACTGGCGGCTTACGGCATAGCGTAATCCGTGCACGGAGTTCAGTCTCGGCACAGGCAGTTACTGTCGTTTATGAGCATCATCATGCGTAATCTAGCGGTCAGACTGGGTGTCCTGATCTGGTGCAGTTGTGTTCTGTTTGCCGACGCGGCGAGCGCGGACGTGGGCGCGCAAGCTCTGACCAACGGCGGGCAGATTCGAACGCTATTCGTGGCGGCAATCCCCTGGCACTACCCGGTCGAGCACGCGGCGATGTTAGTGGTGGTGATGACGCTCATCGCCGCAGTCACGCTTCTTTGGCTGGCCATGCTGCGCCGCAAGGTCAGCGAGCAGACCCACCGCCTGCGGGAGCGACTGGAGCGTGAAACCGCGCTGGAGCGGCAGTATCGCGAAATCTTTGATGGCGCCAGCGATATGATCTTCACGCTCGACCTCGAAGGGAGGTTCACGTCCCTCAATCCAGCGGCCTGCGGCGTGCTGGGCTACAGCCTCGAGGAGGCGAAAGAACTCACGCTTGACCACTTTCTCGCGCCGGAATACCGCGAACACGTGCGACAGTTGCGCGAGACGAAACTCGCCGCCGGTGAAGCCGTCACCTACCAGGGGGCATTCATCGCCAAGCATGGCCGGCAGGTCATGATCGAAACCTCGCTGCGCATGACGTTCAAAGACGGCAAACCGCTCGCCATCCACGGCATCGCCCGCGACATAACCGAGCGCAAACGGGCGGAGGAGGAATCGCGACGTGCCGTCTCCCTCCTCCAATCCACCCTTGAGTCCACGGCGGACGGCATCCTGGTGGTGGACCATGCCAGCCGGGTCGTTTCGTTCAACGAGCGCTTCGTGTCGCTATGGCGGATTCCCCAAAACGTCCTGGACGCGCGCGACGACGAAGTCACGCTCGCCCACGTCCTGGGCCAGCTCAAGGACCCCGAGGCGTTCCGGCGCAAGGTGCGGGAGGTTTATGCGAACCGCGAGGCGGAAAGCTCCGACGTGCTCGAATTCAAAGACGGGCGCGTATTCGAGCGCTACTCCCGCCCGCAGCGCCTGGACGGCGTGCCGGTCGGCCGCGTTTGGAGCTTCCGCGACATTACGGGGCGCGAGCGGGCCGAAGCGGCCCTGGCCCAAACCAGCGGTTTGCTCGAAACGCTGCTGGAGAACAGCCCGGAACTTATTTACTTCAAGGATATCGACTCCCGGTTTATCCAAGGCAGCAAGTCAGTTTGCGAGTGGATGGGCAGCAATCGGCAGGAGATCATAGGAAAATCCGATCGGGATTTCTACCATGAGGAATCTGCGCGATCGTATCTGAACGACGAACAGGAGATCATTCGCACCGGCAAGCCGAAAATCGGGAAGCTGGAACAAAGCGCCTCGAAAAACGGAGAGCCCCGCTGGCTGCTGACGAGCAAACTGCCCTTGCGAGACATGGACGGCCGCATTATCGGCACCTTCGGCATTTCCAAAGATGTGACTGCCCTCAAAGAGGCGGAAGCCAATCTGGCGAGCGAACGGGATCTGCTGTGCACCCTGCTGGACAATAGTCCGGACTGCATCTACTTCAAAGATCTCCAATCTCGCTTCGTCCGCTGCAGCAAGGCCTTCGAGAAACTGTTCCGTGTGCCGGACCGCAGCCACTTCATCGGCAAGACTGATTTCGACTTCTTCACTGAAGAACATGCGCGGCCGGCTTTCGAAGACGAGCAGCAAATCATCCGCACCGGCCAGCCGCTTCTCGGCAAGGTTGAAAAAGAAACCCATGGGGACGGGAGTACGACCTGGTGCCTCACCAACAAGATGCCGTGGCGCAATAAGGACGGAAACATCGTCGGCACGTTTGGCATTTCCAAAGACGTGACCGCCCTCATAGAGGCGGAAGCCAAGTTGGCGACCGAACGGGATCTGCTGCGCACGCTGCTGGACAATTTCCCTGACGCCATCTACTACAAGGACCGCCAGTCCCGCTTCGTGCGGCTCAGCAAATCCACTGTGGAGAAATCGCTGGCGGCCGCCCGCAGCCGCCAGCGTGACTCCCAGCCCTCCGCCGATCCGGCCGAGCTGCCAGCTCACCTGGCCGGCGTGGAGCAGTACGCCGAATACATGCTGGGCAAGACGGACTTCGACTTCTTCACGGAGGAACACGCCAGGCCGGCCTACGAAGATGAGCAGGAAATCATCCGCACCGGCAAACCGATCCTTGGCAAACTCGAGGAAGAGACCCACCCCGATGGCCGGAAGACCTGGTGTCTTACAACGAAATTGCCGTGGCGCGACAAGGATGGGAACATCATCGGCACCTTTGGCATCTCCAAAGACTTCAGCGCCTTAAAAAAGGCCGAAGTCGAACTGGAGGCCGCGCACGAGCGCCTCGTGGAAACCTCGCGTCTGGCCGGCATGGCGGAGGTCGCCACGGACGTGCTCCACAACGTCGGCAACGTCCTCAACAGCGTCAACGTCTCCTGTTCCCTGGCCGTTGAACGGGTGAAGGCATCCAAGGTCGCCAGCCTCTCCAAGGTCTCCGCGATGCTGGCAGAAAACCGAGGACGGCTGGGCGAGTTTCTCGTCAACGATCCCCGCGGCCGGCAAATCCCCGGCTTTCTGGCCGCTCTGGCGGAACACTCCACCAGCGAGCAGTCCACCCTGCTCCAGGAATTGGAGCAGCTCCGCGGAAACATCGATCACATCAAGCAGATTGTCGCTATGCAGCAGAGCTACGCCAAAGTCGCCGGTGTCACGGAGAGTGTGAGCGCTGCGCAATTGGTGGAAGACGCGCTCCACATTAACGGGGCCGCGCTGGCGCGGCACGCCGTCCAGGTGCGCCGTGAGTTCGACGAAGCCCCGCCGATCGTCACCGACCGACACCGGGTGCTTCAGATTCTGGTTAACCTCATCCGCAATGCCAAATACGTGTTGGATGACTCGGCACGGCCCGACCGATTGATGACGCTGAGGATCGGCGGAGATGGAGACGGCCATGTGAGAATTCAGGTCAACGACAACGGTATCGGCATCCCGCCGGAGAACCTTACGCGCATTTTCGCGCACGGGTTCACCACGCGCCCGAATGGCCACGGCTTCGGCTTGCACAGCAGCGCGCTGGCCGTACGCGAACTCGGAGGGGCCATTCAGGCGCATAGTGAAGGCCTGAGCAAGGACGCCACCTTCACGCTCCTGCTGCCTCGCAACCCGCCTACCCAACCGACATGAACACGCCATCATCGGCCTCCGAGCCCCGGATTCTCATCGTTGATGACAACCCATCCATCCACGAAGACTTCCGGAAAATCCTCGGCTCCAGAACATCCAGTTCCTTGCGCCTCGAAGACGCAGAGTCGGCCCTTTTCGGCACGGCTGCGGCGCCGGCCGAGCGTGCCGGGTTCCAGATAGATTCAGCTTTCCAGGGCCAGGAAGGGTTGACGCTCGTTGAGAAGGCGCTCGGGGACAACGACCCTTATGTCCTGGCGTTTGTGGACGTGCGCATGCCGCCGGGCTGGGACGGTGTCGAAACGCTCAACCGCATCTGGCAGTGCGCCCCCGAACTGCAAGCCGTCATCTGCACCGCCTACTCCGATTACTCCTGGGACGAAATGACCCGGCGGCTCGGCCAAAAGGACAATCTCCTGATTCTTAAGAAACCCTTCGAAACCGTCGAGGTGCTTCAAATGGCCAACGCGCTGGCGCAGAAGTGGGTCCTCGCGGGCCAGGCCAAACTGCGCCACCAGGAATTGGAAGCCATGGTCGAGCAACGCACCCGGGAGCTGACCCAGACGGTCAGCAAACTCCAGGAAGCCTTGGATAATATAAAGACCCTGAGCGGGCTGATCCCTATTTGTGCGTCCTGCAAGAGAATCCGCGATGACCAGGGATTCTGGAATCAAGTGGAAGCCTACGTCTCCAAGCGCACGACCGCAAAGTTCACTCATGGAATGTGCCCGGATTGCAGCAAGACATTCCTGGCCGAGCTGGAAAACGTCAGACCTTACGTTGATCTCGATGGATAGCCAGCCTGAGGTGTGGCGGGGATCACCCGAGCAGGGAAGGAAGAAGCAAGACCGACTTACGAAATGAAGGCAGCGGTTAGCGCGCACCCTCGGGTCGGTGGATGTGTTCGTCGGCCATGGGCGTATATTTCCTCGCGCTCTTCGCCTCCCTCGCCGCGCTGATTCTGCTCGCAGGAGCGGTCCTCGGCGAGATTGCTGCCAGCAATTCTCATTATGGCCCTGNNTGCCCTCACCCGGCGTCCCTATCTCGTCCATAATGAGGATCGCTGGATTGCTGCTCGCCTCGGGACGAGGCAGGATGGCGGCCTCGCCCTGGCCATCCTCGTGGGCTACGCCATCGGTCAGTGGATGCCCAGAATCTTCTGAGAGCGGGGGGCAGGCCGCAGGGTTTTCAACAGCTCATTCATGCACAAAGCAGTGTCATCGCTCAACTCATCCCCTTTCAGCAAAACCCCCTCCCTTTCCAGTTTCTCCAGCACGACGGCTGCGGCTGGCATTGGAGCGTCAGGCTCGGCAGCCGAGACAATTAGTTGCGCCAACGTGCTTGACCTGCCCAAATCCACCTTAGCCGCCATCGTACTCGCTATCACAGCGATAAACACTTGGAAAGCGCTTGTCACTTGATCGTCCCACAGATTGTTAATCTCAACTCTGCATGATGCCGGGAAAGGTCGTTGAATTTCTGCCAGCAGGGCCTTGAGGCGCTCGGCAAACCTGTCGTTTATCCCCAACCCCTGCGCGAAAAAGTCCTCAACCAATTCCACACGAACGGTTGCACGCCATTTCCCCACAGCTTCGCGCAGGTCGTGCGCCAGGCGTGCCCTGGCTTCGCCGGCTTCCGACGTGGCAAGCTGGCAGGCTTGGGGAGCTTCGGCCTGAAGTCCGTTAACCTCCGGCCTGAGTTTGGTTTTCCTTGCTT
>PLZQ01000523.1 GCA_003152225.1 Limisphaerales bacterium
CACTCGATACGTTGCGCAAAGCTCTCCCAGCAGATTGTTGGTCTGGGATTTATCCAGCGGCAGATGTGTCGCCAACTTATGGCCTCACAGCGCCAGCATTCTTTCTTTGTCCTTCTCCTCGGATGGCACCCGCCTGGCCTGCGGGAGCGCCGATCGTACACTGACTTTGTGGAGTGTCCCGCAATTCTCGAAGATCCGAAACCTGACAGCCTTCGATGGCTACGTGGTCGGTGCGGCGTTCGTGCCGGCAACCGACACTCTGGCCACTTTGGCATGGGCGCCGCGTCAAGGAACTGCATCCGTCAAGTTCTGGAATTCCTCCACCGGAGAGGAATTGCGCGCCCTCAGCGACCCCCCTGGTCCAGCAGCTTGTTTTGCGGTGAGTCCGGACGGAAGCACTTTGGCTACCGCCGGCAAGGACGGCATCGTGCGGCTATGGAGCCTGGAGAGCGGTCGCGTTCAGACGACTCTCAAAGGGCACACGGATATAGTGTGGGCGCTGGCGTTTTCACCCGATGGCAAGTCACTCGCCAGTGCCGCCTGGGATGGAACCTGCCGCGTCTGGGACTTGGCGCGCCAGCAACCCTGGCAACTCCTGAAGAAAGCCCAAAGCTACAGTACTTCCTTCTCCCCAGACAGCCATACGCTTGCGTGCGGCGGAAGCGGAGGCGTGCAATTCTGGAACGTTGCCAACGCCTCGCTGGCCAGTGAAGTGCCCCTGCCCGGTGTCGGCGACATCAGTGTTGCTTTTACATCCGGCCGAATGGTGGCGGCAGCAGGAAGTCGCGGCCGCATCCATCTGATCGGGCCTGCCTATGATCGCGTGCTTCACGAGTGGCAGGGGCATGCCGACAAGATTTGGTGCTTGGCGGCTTCTCCGGATGGCAAGCTGCTGGCGACCGGAGGTGAGGATGGCCTCGTGAAACTATGGGAGTTAAACACCAGAACGCTCAAACAGTCCATCACGGCTCATGGCACAACGGTGCATGCGCTGTCGTTTACTCCGGATGGGCTACAACTGATCTCCGGCACGTGGCATGATCTAAAGTCGTGGGATGTTGCCACCGGTAAGCTTTTGGCGACGGTCGAAGAGCAAAGTCCTCGCGTCTGCGTTTCCCCGGACGGGCATTGGCTAGCTACTGCCGGGTTCGCTAGATTAAGCTTGCGAGAACTTCCGTCGCTTAAGCTCGTCAATGAAGTTCGTGCCCATTCCGATGCCGTCTACCAACTGGCTTTTTCGAACGACGGGTGGACGGTGGCCACAGCCAGTTGGGATGGCACCGCGGTCCTCTGGCATCGCGCTTCCGGTCAACCGCTCTTGATTGTGCCCGCCTCGGCGGGCGTCGCATGGTGTGCGGCGTTTGCGCCCGACGGATCTGCGATGGCCGTGGGCAGCGGGGGCGCTGGACGTGGTGAAATATCACTTCTTTACGCCCCACGCAGCGCGGATCAGCCAGATCCGTCTGCAGGCGGTAACCCCGTCGCCCCACCGAAGATCCTCTGGCAGGGGGAAAGATGATTCAAGGGTGCGCCAGAAGCCTTCGCAGCGCGGCAAAATAACAGAAATACTTATGAGAACTTGGAATTTGCTGAAGATAAGTGGAGCATTTGTAGCCGCCGTTCTGCTCATTGCGGCACAGACGCAAGCGGAAGTAGCCTATAACTTCCCCTCGACTTTGGCTGGCAACCAGGTGGGTGGGCCTTACTCCCTCGGCACAGTTTTCAACGTCAGTACTCCGATCGCGATAGAGCAGCTCGGCGCTTTCGATGATGGCACGAATGGAATTGCAGGAGTCGGCATCAACGTTGCGATTTATAAGCTTGCGCGAAGGGGCAACAACATCACTGGTGGCACTTTAGTCACACCCTCGGTTTATTTTTTTGGCACGGCTCAGCCCCTTTTAACAGGTACCAGCACCCGGGTGGCCAGTATCTCGACGGTTATCCTTGGAGCCGGCACCTACATGGTAGTGGCGAATCATTATGGAGTTGGTGAGTCCGAGGCAAACGACAATCATTACGGATTTGGTGAGTCCGAGGTAAACTACAATCCTTACTTACCGCACGAGACGCCTGGTGGGACTAACGGCGCCTCTGCGAATCCCGCGTTAGGGGTGACTTTTGGGGGGGGGTATTTCCACCCCGACAGCGGCTTGGCTTGGGGACCGACGCTTCCGACCGGTTGGCATTATGACGACGTTTTCACCGGGTCACCGGCGGCTCCGCGGTACGCCGCTGGCAACTTTGTTTTCACGCCGGGGCCGGTCAGAATGACAGTGGATAATTTCGTTGCCAGGTGGTACACGAATGCGCAGTTTCATCTTTTCCACGCTCCGTCGTTTGAAGAGATTGAGGCGAAGGAGCAGACCCTCGGTTTGGACAGGCTATATCTCCAGAAGCTGGAAGCGCTTAGCGCCGAGCAGCTAAAGCAGGAGCAGGAGCCCGCGGTTGCGCTTCGGGGTGCCATCCCGCCGCGCGATTTGCAGGCTGGCACCCGGCTGATCGATCTGTCCTCAAACTACAACGCCGCGTTCGCGCCCAACTGGCACGGCGACAGTGAGGAGAACGACCTGGCTGAACTCCCGAGGAGGCTCCGCCAATTTGATGGTGTGGAATTTGATGTCCGCGGCATCGTCCAGGCGCCGCCTGCCGGATTTGGAGCCCCGCCGGGAACGCTCACCAACATCGTCGTGCAGCAACCTTGCAGCCGACTCCACTTTCTGCACGCGGCCATTTTCGCCGGCGGCCTCACGAACCCGATTGAAGTTGGGCGCTATATCGTACACTTCGAGGAAGGGCCAGACGTCGAGATTCCCCTTCGCGCCGGGATCGAGTTGGCTGACTGGTGGCAGCTTCCGGGAGACGTAGCCCCCCGCGTCCCAGTGGCCTGGACAGGCCAAAATGGCAAGGCACGCCGGAGCCCTGACTGCTCCATCCGCTTGTTCCACTTGGTGTGGGATAATCCCAAGCCCGGCTTGGTAGTGCGCTCAATCGACCTCGCCACGACTCACGCACAAGCCAGACCGTTTCTTGTTGGCCTAACCTTGGAATGACGGGTCATGAAAACGCCTCCACCACTGTCGTTAACAACCTTCCGAACAACCTCAACGCTGACCACAATCTTCCTCATGGCCCTGCCCTCCGCCGTGCAGAAAGGAGTCAATGAGATTGTCATATTCTGAGCAGGCCTTTGTCGGTGGGGGAAAACCGGCGTTTCCTTTCCCTCTGCAGGAGGCACATCAGATGCCCTCGGCTGCTTACTTGCAACCGCTCCGCGATCCGGGCCTACGGCGCGTTAATCTTCGAGCCCAACTTCGCGGTCAACTCGACCTTCCCCGGCTCGCCCTTGCGCCGGCCCCGAAGGTCTTCCTGGCTCCCCACATCCTCTCCCATCCCTCCACCACCAAAAGCGCCCCCTTTGCGACCGGCAGATTAGAGACGTCTTCTGGCATTCGGGCTCACGTGCAGCCTCTTCTGAAACTGAAGAAATTTGAAGGGAATCACCCCCCGGGCGGCGCAGGAATGAATGAAAGGTCATGCCATGAACACCACCCTAGCCAAATGCAGTTGCAGCCAATGTGACGGGCATCTGGAGTTTGACACGGCCCATGCGGGTGCGCGCGTCGCCTGTCCGCACTGTGGAATGGAGACGCTCTTGTATATCCCTGGCACGGCTAGTCCGCCGCCAACCCCGCCTCCCGCGCCGCCCCCTACAAACCCTGCGGCACCAGCGGCCTACCGGCTGGCCGACTCAGCCGGGCCACGAACAGCGGCGCCGCGACCAACGGCTACACCGTCGCGAATCACCCCGCCGCGAAATCCGAATCCCTTCGCGCGTCAGGCCGCGAAGGCCAGTTGGATCAGCTTTGTTTTTGCCTTAGTCTTCGGCAGGATGCTCCGCGGTGGCGAAGGCCCCCCCATGAAGACTGTCTTCCTGCTGGCCGCCGTATTGTTCGTCCTCATTGGGTTTGCCTTCGCGGGCATCGCGTTGTTCGGTATTCGCAGGCACGGCGCCAAAGGCATTCTCATACCAGCGGTAGTCGGAATCGTCCTGAATGGCTCGGTGCTGTTATTGGCTATTCTCGGTTTCCTGAAGGGGCTGAACGATCGGCACCAACTGCACGAGACCGCGGCCAGCGCGAGCAGCAGCACGCAGTCCGTGACCACGGGGAAGGTCCCGGTAGAATCCACGGTAAAAAGGCCCCCAAGGCCCGGGGAGCCAATCGTAACACTCCTGGAACCCGGCGCCGAGCCCCGGAAGGTGCTGCGGTTTCAGCCGAAGGCGGGCGACAAACAGATAGTAGCCTTTACGATGAAAATGGCCATGGATCCATCCCCGCTAACGAATTTGCCGCCGATCACAGAGACCACGCAAATCACGATTAAGAATGTGTCGCCTGGCGGTGACATCGGTTATGAGAGGGTCATCACGGATGTCAGTGTGCCGGCTGGATCCGGCCCCACGGCGCGGGTTATGGAACCTGTGCAGGCGGCTTTTCCCAAGCTGAAGGGGCTGACCACCTCTGGTGTAATGTCCAGCCGTGGCCTCAGCAGGCGCACGGAGACGAAAAGCACCAAATCGGATAAAATACTCCCGGCGATAGTGCGCCTGTTCCAGGGACAGATCAGCGCGGGACTGGACATAATTGCAGCGCCGCTTCCGGAGGAAGCCGTCGGAGCCGGGGGCAAATGGGAAGTGACGCCGGCAGAGGAATCGCAGGACAGCGTCGCAAAAGCCGTGTACGAGATCGTTTCAATCGGGGAGCACCGCGTGACCGCCAAGATAACGGTCACGGTGCCTGCATCGAAGCAGACATCCAAAGACCTTGCCATAACCGGCGGAGGCAGTGGAGAGATGACGATCGATTTGGGTCACATCATGCCTGCAAAGGGTAATCTGGTTTATCGTGTGGAGATGTCACAGACCGACAAGCCTGGGGGGAGGAACGTCACCCTAAAGACTCAGACGGACCTTCGCATCGAAGCGAAGTAGGCCGCCTGGCAGGTATCTGCTCTTTTTGCCCGGGCAGCCGCTATCGCGCTCAAGTCAATTTTTTGAGGGGAATCATCAAGAAACAGCGCAGGAACAGGTAGAAGATCCTGTGGCTGGGGGATAACAGAACTGGAAGACTATTATATTTATGAGAACTTGGAATTCGCTGAGAATAGGTGGAGCAGTTGTAGCCGCCGTTCTACTCATGGCGGCACAGGCACGAGCGGCAGTAGCCTATAACTTCTCTTCGACGTTGCCTGGCAACCAAGTGGGTCCTTACTCCCTCGGCACAGTTTTCAACGTCACTAGTCCGATCGTGATAGATCAGCTCGGCACATTCGATAATGGCGCGGATGGAATTGGCGGAGTCGGCATCAATGTTGCGATTTATAAGGTCGCGCTGAGTGGCACCACCATAACCGGTGGCACTTTGGACAATTAATTATCGATGAAATCAACTCCCATAGAGTCGATCGCCATGTTTGTCACGGCCTCAATTCTCGGCGCCACGGGATCGTATCTTTACAAGTCAGGCGCCGACGCGGCAGACGGGACGATCGTGGGCTATGTTTTGAGTCCGCGTATTCTGTGCGGCGTTTGCTGCTACGTTGCCGTCATGGTCCTTTTTGTTGCCGCGTTTCGCCGGGGAGGAGCGCTGTCGGTTCTGTACCCGGTTTACGCCAGCACCTTTATCTTTGGTGCCCTGATCTCGCGCTGGGCCTATGGTACGCCCATACGGCTTCCCAACGTCATTGGGATGATGTTCCTGGTGTTGGGCATGTACCTCATGGGGCGACAATGAATCCTCACGAAACACCTGGGCCGGGGGAGGGCGGCGGTGGCGACCGGCGGCCGCTGCGCGCGCGGGGACTTCGCTTGTGGAAAGGCATGATCCCGCTGCTCCAGCGGTGTGGCGTCCGGCCCAACGACATTTCCGCCGTGGGCCTCTTCGCGGGCGTTGCGGCAGGTGTGGCCTTAGGCGCCACGGCATATGCCGTCTCCGAGGCCAGCCGCCGGGCCCTCTGGCTGGCGGGCGCTCTGCTCATTCTGTTCCGCGGGGCCTGCAACATCATGGATGGCGTTCTCGCCGTAGAAACCGGAGCGTCCTCGCGCACCGGCTACCTCTGGAATGAATTCCCCGACCGCATGGCTGATGCTGCCGCGATGATCGGCGCGGGTTATGCCGCCGGCAGCGAACCGACTGTGGGGTGGGCCGCCGCGGTGGCCGCCGTGATCACCGCTTATACGCGCGCGCTCGTGCGAGTCGCGGGTGCTCCGATGGACTACCGAGGCCCCATGGCCAAACCCGCGCGCCTGGCCCTGCTGTGCGCCGTCGCCGCGTACTGCGGCCTGACGCCCGCCACTTGGCAGCCCGCTTGGGGTCGTGGAAGCGCCACCGGTCTGATGGGCGCTGCCCTCTGGCTCGTCACCGGGGGATGCGCCGTCACCGTCTGGCGGCGTCTCCGTCATGCGGCGCAATACTTGAAGGAATCCCGGCCGTGACACTTTCGGCACGGCTGTTCAGTCCGTCGCAGGCCTTCCAGGATCCAGTCACGACCGCCACCTGCACACTCGTGGCGGTTGCGCTGGCGGCGTCCTTCGTGATCATCCACGGGCTGCGCCGTGG
>PLZQ01000530.1 GCA_003152225.1 Limisphaerales bacterium
ATATTCCCGGTGTTGCGGACGGTGCCGGAGTAAGTAACCGTGCTGCCGGGCGTGACCGGCGTGGTCGGGCATGCGGCCGTGACCGAAATCTGCGGTGTTGTGAGGATGGGACAGGTTGCACTGGCAACGCTGCTGACTCCGACGCCGCAACGGCTGGTCGCGGTGGCCGTCAAGGTGTCAGTCACGGAGCAATTGGTCGGCGCGGTATAACTGCCGTTGAAGGTGACCTCCTCGCCGGGCGCCAGGGTTGGGCGAGTGAACACCGTCGTGTTGGCAGCCGGCTGGCTGTTAACCACGACGATGTTTGTCAGTGTCACGTTGCCGGTGTTGCTGACGCTGCCTGAAAAAGTCAGCATCTGTCCCGGGATAATCTGGCCGGCGGGACACGCCTTGGTGACTTTGATGCCCGGACTCAGCGTGTTCTGACAGGTGACGGTGGTGAAACTCGTCACCGCCTTGGGAGTGGCAGTGAACTCGTCAGTGGCCCGCGCGGTCAGCGTGGCCGTGTTCGGACCACAAGGATTCAACGGGACCCAGCTTCCGCTAAATGTGGCAATCTGACCGATGGCCAGGTTAGTGGGAAACAGCACCGTGAACGATCCATTGTCATTAAAATTCGTGACGGTCACTCCGACCAGAATGTTGTTGCCGCAATTGGTGACCGTGCCGGTGAACGTGATCGCGCCATTTTCTCCCACACTGCCGACACATTGTGCGGTGAGCGCGATGCAGGGCAGATTGACCTCCGTATTGACTCCCTGGAAGCCGCCGCCGCGGCTGTTGGTGTCGTTTTGGTGAATAACCCCGGTGTCATTGGCTGTGGCCCGCAACGTGCCATCGGCTAGGATGTCCCGCGCGCGAACGACGTAACTGACCACATTGTTGTATAAATCCGATTGTCCTGGCTCCAGCGTGGTGCGCAACAACGTGACGGTATTGGTGACCCCGTCGGGCGTAACCACCCAGGCCTGAATCTCGGAGGCGTTGCAGGCAGGGAACGGGGTATTGAATACCAGGACGCTGTAAAAGAGGGTGTCGCCAATATGCACGTCAGGAATCGACGTGAAAAGGCTGATCCCCAGGCCGCTCCCGGTGCACCCGGCCGGAGTTCGGTCCGCGCGGGCCGCCGGCGCGCTGAATAAAAGGAAAAGCAGTCCCGCGAGCAACGTCACCCAAACGAAGGGCGCGCTCGGGCTGCGCAAGGCGGATAACGCCGTCTCGCTCTGGGATGAAAAACGTGACGGTTGAACGATGCCATTTGGCTCGGGATGTTCGATTGAAGTATTCATATTTGTTGGTTGCTGGTTGTGATAATTTGTCGGACTTAATTGTGCGAAGTCGGGCAGATCGGAAGGTTTTGCAGTTGGCACTCAGCAGCGGCATTTCCAGCCTGATTCAGTTTGCGGATTATGGAAGAGTTCTCCACCGAGAACTTTGTTTCATGCCGAATGAGCACTTCGGCGCTCGATTCGAGGATGCCAAGGCAGCCATCGACCACGGGAATGAGGCGGGGCAGATTGGTCTCGCAGCGAGCTGGTGCGCCGATTGGCTCACTGGCGTGCGAGGTTCTGCGCTCTTTCATGGGATTAGGATCATAAGCTGGCCAACCGTGCTTGCTAGGGCGGGATTGACCGTGGGGTGTTTCCCCCATGTGAGATGTTAGGGGAATACCGACTGGGCAGAGGCGGGTCGTGGATTAAGCCCGGAGCGCCAGAGAAAACGCGCTACCGCGTATTGGGCTAGGTGATGGTCACGCGGACATTGCTCTCGATGATTCCCTTGGCGATGGCGTAGCGGGTGAGGCCTGAGACATCATGGATGTTCAGCTTCGCCATAAGCTGCTGCCGATGTTTGTCCACCGTCTTAAAGCTTACGCCCAGTTCCACGGCGATTTGTTTGTTTGGCTTGCCTTCGGCAATCAATTGGAGCACCTCGACCTCCCGCGAACTCAGGCGGTTGGTTTTCTTCTTGAACTGCCCTTCTCGATCGAGCGACTTCTGATCGCGATCGTGAAGGCGCTTGGAAACGGCGGAGCTGAAGAAGGTGTTTCCTTTTTGGACCTCACGAATCGCCGTGGCCAGATCGTGTGAGGAGGTTTGCTTGAGCAAAAATCCCGCCGCGCCTAACGCGGCCACCTCCTCGACGTAAGCGTCCTCACTGTGCGCGGAGAGAATGAGCACCCTGGTGTCGGGAAAGCCTTTGCGAATNNTGTTTCAATAACGCCCGAAAGCCCTCTCGGACGATCTGGTGATCTTCCGCCAGCAGGACAGTAATTCGTTTCATGGCAATCCAAGTTTGGTTCTAGCGAACACGATTAATTCAGCTTCCCTTCCCCGACAGGTGATCAATTAGCGGAACTTGCGCAAGGACGGTGGTGCCTTTGCCCGGCACGGATGTGATGGTGAAATTGCCGCCGACCATCTCCAATCGTTCTCGCATGCCGAGCAGGCCTAATCGTTTGCGCTTTTTGGCGTGCAACGCGCTTTCCTCCTGAAAGCCTCGGCCGTTGTCTGTTATTGCCATGCAAACGGCGTCCGCCAATTCCTGAATCTTCACTTCCGCCTGGCTGGCTTGCGCATGGCGGGCGACGTTGGTGAGCGCTTCCTGGGCGACGCGATACAGCACAATTCGTCTGTCACCGGTCACTTGCTCCACCGCAGCAAAGGCCGACAAGCTGACCCGGATGCCCGTCTCAGCCCGGAAGTGTTTCATAAACGTGTGGAGGGCGGGAATCAGCCCCAGGTCATCCAACACCGTCGGGCGCAGATTCCGGGCAAACTGATGCACGACATCCACTGCCTGCTGCACCAACCGTTGCGTGCGGACGATGCTTCGCTCCAGGCCCCGGGTGTTACTCGCGGCCTCCCCTTTCAAAGCCGCCAGGCGCACATTGATGACCGTTAAAGTCTGGGCGATGACATCATGCAGTTCGCGGCTGATCTTCTTTCGCTCTTCCTCCTGCACCGACAGAAGCTGGCGGGAAAGCAGCCGCAACTGATCCTGCATCTGCCGCGACTGCTCCAACAACTGACTATAGTGTTGCTCGCTATTCCTGAGGGATTCCTCCGCCGCTTGCCGCTGGTCAATCTCCCGCCTCAGCTCCCGGTTCGCGACCGCCAAAGCCTCTATGCGGCCTTGCGCCTCCTCCGCCTGCTTCAGGGGCGTGATGTCCGAAACTGCCACCCGGCACCATTTCGGCGCACCACTGACGGAAATGGCCGCGGTGCCGTGAAAGCCGGCCCAGAAAGGCGCCTCGCCCTCTCTTAAGAGTGCCGCCTCGCAGGCCTGTTTCCCGGTCCCGGCAAAGACTCGTTCCAGGAAGGCCTGAAAGATCGGCTGGCTCGCCGGAACCACAAAATGCGGCAAGCGCCGGTTGATCAGCAGGGACCGGTCCACGCCAAGCAAGGCGGCTCCTGCCAGGTTCGCCTCCAGGATCCGGCCCCGTTCGTCCACGGAAAAATAGCCGACCGGCGCGAAATCGTAAAGGTCGGTGTATTTCTCCAGCAGAACCTCCATCCGGTCCCGGGCTTGCTGGAGTTCCGCGTTCTGCATCTCCAGTTCGATCTGGTGGACCTGCAATTCGTGGAGCAGCCGCCGGGGGTCGGCCTCAGACTGGGGATCTCGGGCCTTAGTCCGCCGTTTGCTCTGCCGCTTACGCAGTTGAGCTTCGGCGTGGCGGCGCAGCTCGGCGGCATCGGCTGAGGGCGTCGGTTTCCTATCCATGGTGTGTCGGTCAGCAGTCATCCGTTAGCAGTTATCACGGCCCCAGGACCCGGGCGAGGACCTTCTGCAGGCTGTAACGATCAAAGGGTTTCGTCAGAACGTCTTTGAACCCGTAGCATTCTGGTTCCAGCATCGCGGGCTCGTTGGCGAATCCGCTCATGACAATGGCCTTCACGGCCGGGTCAACCTTGAGCAGCTCCCGGATCGCCTCCGCGCCCCCAACACCACCGCGAACCGTCAAAGCCAGGATGACCGCATCAAAGGGATGCCCCAGGCCCTTCGCGCTCCCGTATGCCACGAGTGCCCCGTGTCCATCTTCAACCAGTTCCACCTCATGGCCCATCTGCCGGAGTAAACTCCTAACCAGCTTTCTCCCCTCCTCTTCGTCATCCATCACCAGGATTCTTTCGTGCCGGAGAACGCCGGCCGGCACGGAAGCCTTCTCCGGCTGGAGCGGCTTCCGGGATGCGGGAAGGAGGAGATGGAAGGTGGTCCCCACCCCCGGCTCTGACTGCACGGCAATCGCTCCTCCATGCCTCTGAATGACCGCATGGCAGATGGCCAACCCCAGACCCATGCCCTTTTGAGCCCCCCTCAGCTTCGTCGAGAAATAGGGATCAAAGATTCTCGGCAGCACATCTTTCGAAATGCCGCCGCCCCGGTCGGTAATGCTCACGCGAACGTAATCCCCCGGCGGCAGGGAAGGATGCTCGTGGGGTCCCAGAACCACATTCTCCGCCCGGACGGAGATCGTTCCTCCCTCCGGCATCGCTTCCCGCGCATTCAGCGCCAGGTTTCGGAAGACCTGCCCGGTCTGTCCGGGATCCACCTCCGTCGGCCAGAGATCTTCGGCCAGGGAGAAATCACACCGTAGCCGTGAACCGCCCACGGCAAGGCGGACGGATGCCTCGATCAGTTCGGCCAGGCGGGTCGGTTTCCGGATCGGCGCGCCTCCGCTGGCAAAAATGAGGAGCTGCTGGATCAAGCCTCCGGACGTCCGGGCGGCCTGCTTCGCCTGCTCCAAAACGTTTGCCAACTCCTCGCCGGGAGGGATGAGCGTCTCGGCCAGTTCGAGGTTGAGGAGGATCATCGTCAGCAGATTGTTGAAATCATGGGCAATGCCTCCCACCAGAATGGCCGTGGACTCCAGCCGATTCAGAATGAGCCGATCTTCCTCGGCCCGCTTGCGCTCGGTGATGTCCGCAAGCACCGCGCGGCATTCCCGCCCCGACGCCGCAACCGCCGCCTCCAGTCGCAACTCGACCTGGGGCTTTCCTTTCTTGAGGAGCGTCACCTCGCAGAACGCTCGGGTCCTCCTCTCGAAGACCTGCGCGAGGAAGGTGTTGAAAGCGGGCAGCTCGGACGCGGAAACGTAAGACCCGAAACGCCGCTTGACCAACCGGGATCGTTCGATCCCCAACAGGCTGGCACTGGTGAGGTTGGCCTCGAGAACCGTCCCCTCGCGATCGAGGGTCAAGTAGCCCACCGGGGCGAAATCGTAGAGGTCGCTGAACTTCTCCAGCCCCGCCTCCATTTCGTCCCTGGCTTTCTGGAGTTCTTCGTTTTGCATCTCCAGCTCGATCTGGTGGACCTGCAATTCATGGACGAGGTGCTGCATGTCGGCTTCGGTACGGGCCTGCCCGCTTTCCGACTGCGGCTCCCGCAGGCGCTCTTCGGCGCGGCGGCGCAGGCTGCCGGCATCGAGTCCAAGGTTCGGTTTCTTTAGCATGGCGCGAGCTTTTCCAAGAGTCATCAGTAATCACTTATCACTGATTACTGTTTACTGTTCACCGATCACTCCCCCACCTGTCTCTTCTTTCGTTCCATCTTCGTATCCTGGTCCGCAACCCGCTTCTCCAAACCGGCCTGCGTCGCCCGCAACGTCGCCTCCAGCGTCTTGGCTACCGTGATGTCCGCGAAGGTGATCACGACACCGTCAATCCGGTCGTCCAGTGTGCGGTAGGGCATGATGCGCACGGTAAACCAGCGGCCGTCGCTCGCGCTAACCGGTTTTTCCGCCGAGGCTAGTGTCCGTAGCACCTCCCGCGCATCCTCGGCCAGTTCCGGGTAACGCAGTTCGGAGGCCAGGTCGGTGATGGACCGGCCCACGTCGGCCGGGATGAGCTTGATGATTTTCGTCGCCTGCGGGGTGAACCGCCGTACGTTGAGATCGTTATCCAAAAAGAGGGTCGCGATATCCGTGCTGTTGAGCAGGTTGTTCATGTCGTTGCTGGTCCGCGAATGCTCCTCCATCTTGGTCTGCAACTCGGTGTTGACCGTCTGGAGTTCCTCGTTCATTGACTGCATCTCTTCCTTCGAGGTGGTGAGTTCCTCGTTGGTGGACTGCAGTTCTTCATTGGTGGATTGCAGTTCTTCGTTGGCGGACCGGAGTTCCTCCTGCGAGGTCTGCATCTCTTCGTGGGTGGCCCGCGCCTCGCCTCGGATCGCCAGGATTTCCTGCTCTAGTTCCGCCAACCTCGGGCTGCGGGCGTGAGGCCTCGGTGGCCGGCCCGCCGCTTTGGCGGCCTCGGGCGCGGCCACGTCGGTGAAGACGATCATCACCAACCCTTGCAGCGGCCCGGGTTCCTCGAGTTGCTGGACGGTCGCATCCACGCGCTGCTCGCCGCCGTTGGTCCCGACCTTGAGTCCGTGCAGCGCCACGCTTGCTTTTTTCCGGAGCGCTTCCTTAAAGGCGCCCGCCAGTTCGTAGCGCAGCCCTTCGCGGGCCATGGCGAAGAGGTTCCAGTTGGCCTTGCCGGCGGCCGCTTCCAGGTATTTGCCGGTGTGGCCGCTGACGTAAAAGATGTCCCCCTTGTCATTGGTGAGGACGGCCGGCGGGGCGTAATGCTGCAGGACCAACTGATCCGCCAGGGACTGGAGACTGGCCGGCGGTTTGGGCGCCGGACCGGCCTCGGGCCCGGTGGACGGGCCCGCGCTAAAGGACGAGGGAAAGTCCACCGGCTCGGACCGCAGGGCCGACTCCGTCCGCCCGAAGAGTCTCGATTTGCCGCTAAGCGGTGCAAAAAGGCCGGTGCTATCGCCAATCGTCTCCGCGCTGCCGAGGAACAAGATGCCGCCGGGACTCAGGCTGTAGTGAAAGAGCGGAATCAGTTTCTTCTGCACCTCCGCGGTCAGATAGATCAGCAGGTTGCGGCAGGTCAGGATGTCCAGCTTGGTAAAGGGCGGGTCCACGATGAGATTCTGCGGGGCAAAGATCACCATCTCGCGAATCTCCTTGCGCACCCGGTAGCCGCGTTCTTCTTTGCTGAAGAACCGCCTCAGCCGTTCTTTCGACACGTCAGCGGCGATATTAGCCGGAAAGACGCCCTGGCGGGCCTTGTCAATCGCGTCCTGGTCCAGGTCGGTGGCGAAGACTTGAATCCCAAAGTTGACCCTGGGTGTGATCTCCTCAACCGCCTCCTTGAGCGCGATGGCCAGGGAATAGGCCTCTTCCCCGGTGGAGCAGGCGGGCACCCACGCGCGCAGGGCCTGCCCGGTCGAGCGGCGCGCGAGGAGCGCCGGAATGGCCTCTTCGCGCAACAGCTCCCAGGCCGCGGGGTCGCGGAAGAAGTTCGTCACTCCGATCAGCAACTCCTTGAAAAGCAGATTCAACTCCTGCGAGTTCTCCTGCAAGTAACGGACATAAGCCGCCACCCTGTCGATCTGGTGGATGCCCATGCGGCGCTCAATCCGGCGATAGAGGGTGTTGCGCTTGTAGAGGGAAAAATCGTTACCGGTCTGGGCGCGCAGCAGGACGACCACCTTTTCCAGGGCGCTCTGCGTCTTGTCTTCCAGCGCCGCCTCCGTCCGGGCAATGAGCGGGGTGTGTTGCAGGTAGGCCATGAGTTTCCTCGGCAACTCGTCCACCGGGGCCACGATATCCGCCAGCCCGGCGTCAACCGCGCTGCGCGGCATGCTGTC
>PLZQ01000325.1 GCA_003152225.1 Limisphaerales bacterium
GCTCCGGTGGGAGCGAGATCAAAACGACCCGTTTTGCCGGCCAATTCGCCATACGGGAATAATGTGGCCAGAATTGAGTTTCGCGAAGGGGCCTGGCGTGTCGCTTCATGGTCTCTCATGGATTCGTCCGCCCGATCCGCCGGCCGGCGTGTGGTCTGGAGTGGCGGTGAGGGCTTGTTACTCAGGTAACAGGTTTTGTGGACCTATACAGAGTGAAGTGAATGCGAAAGCCGAGAGTCCATTGTGATTCCTGCCACGAAGAGGCGCAAAGGACAACAGTTCCCAGTTCAGGCGGTATTACGGCACGAGGAAGCGGAAATACTGTTGCCTCAGCGCAGGGTCGTACAGGTTCGTATAAGTGAGCACTCCGTACTGGTCGAATTGATTGGTCAGGACGGGTGTCCAGAGGCCCAAGGGCATCGCGACATTCGTCGTCCTGAAGAGGACGAAGGTTGCGTTGCTTACACCGCCAACCCCGTTGAGCGTGAGGCGTGCACCCGAAATGACAGGCGAGCAAAGCCTCAACTCGTATGAAAGGCCGTTGGCGGTCAAGCCGCACGTGCCGGTGCCGCCCGAAGCATAGCTGGTGACGAGCACGGTGAACGTGCCACAGTTGGTGGCGGTGTAGGTTATCGCGGCAAGGGTGGCGGAGGCAGCGATCGGGCACTACCGGGAGGCATTGCGATTGAATGCCGATAATCCCGAAGCCCACTTTAACCTGGCGCTGGCGCTGCTGCGTCAAAACAACCGCGATGAAGCCGTGGCCCACCTCACCGACAAGCGGTCGCCAGGGTGGTTGTGGGGTGCGGATTGCGGTTTGTTACTCATTGATCGTGCGTGCCACCGCACACCAACAGCAAATTAGCGGGATGCTGTCTTTGATGTCGCATTGATGTGGCTTTGTGCCGCATTCTCAAAATCAATAGCCCCGCCGTTTTTTTCGATGCACTACTCTTGTTCCGCCGCGCTAGAATGGCGACATGGCGACACAACACATCCGGCGGCCGAGTGGACTGAAGCCGTGTGCGCCCGCGCCCGCCAGCAGCGGCGCCGAGGCTCAGTTGCTGTCCGACCGCGACACCTTGCGCGAAATCGTCGCCGGCCTGGACCGGTTGGAAACGCTGCTGGATCACACGCCAGTGATCGCCGCCTCCGCGCAGCGCGGCTACTTCACACCCGATGAGGACGACCGCGTCCGGCAGGCGCTGCTGAGGTATCGCAACTACCGCCTGGCGGCATACGAAATAATCTTCCGCTATCGGGACTTCGCGCGGATTGCGGATGAGACTCTGCGGTCGCGCTGCTTTCTGGTTGGGTTCGCCGCCGCGCTCGTTCTCTACGCGAGGTCGCTGAAGATCATCCAGGTCACCGAGCATCAGCCATTGTTGCGCGCGAAGGTCAATGAGCCGGACGCGAAGTTCGATCTCGAAGCCGGGTTCTTCGATGACGTGCTCGTCGGCTATAGCTCCCTCTCGAATTACCGGGCGCTGGCGCGCGGTGACCGCTTCTGGCGCGGCCAGCGCCGGTCGGAAGTGTTCCGCCGCCTGGATGCCGATCCTGACTGGCACTGGCTCGGGGACAACATCCGCCAGAAGCGCGTCATCGTCCGCAAACGCCTGGTTGACGTGCTGCTCCGGCGGCTGCGCTACGACTGGCGAACCTTCTGGCAAACGGCGCTCCGCCCCGCGCGGCAGACGCGCTACGGCTTGCAGACCCTCCTGGGCGGGCGTTTCGCGGGCGTTCACGTGGTGCCGAATCCGGTTCACGTCCTCACCCCGCAAGTGCTCGCTGCCTTGCACCCGCAGCTAGCGCCGGGCGATGTGTTGCTCTGCCGCGCCGAGGGCAAGCTGACCGCCGCCCTGCTGCCCGGCTTCTGGTCGCACGCGGCGATCTACCTCGGCTCGCGTGGCGAGCTGGAAGCGCTCAACGTGCGCGAACAACCCCACGCCGCCGGACGCTGGGAGGAAATCCCGGAGAACCCCGGCCCGCTCGGCTGCGTCATTGAAGGCGTCGCGCCGCGCGTGCGCATCTGCCCGCTCGAAATCAGCCTTCACGCCGACCACGTGGTCGTGCTGCGGCCCAACGTGGCGCGGGAGGAGATTGCCGCGGCGTTGGGCGAGGCCTTCGGGCACCTCGGCAAGCCGTACGATTTCGAGTTCGACTTCAACGTGAGCAGCCGCATCGTTTGCACCGAGCTGGTGTATCGCTGCTATCACCGACGCGGCCCGATCCAGTTCCCGCTCGTGAAGCGGCTCGGACGCTTCACGCTCAGCGGCGATGATGTCGTGAACATCGCCCTCGACGAGCTGGAGAAGGCGGGCGGACCCGACCGTGCGCCCTTGCGCCCGGTGGCCTTGATCTTGAAGCGCCGGGACGGCCAGGCGCACCCGGTGCCGCAGCCACGCATCGTGCCGCTGCTCCGCCGCATTCGCAGCGGCTGGCGTCCGGCGCGCAAGGCCCCGATGCAGGCGGCTGCCGGGCTACCCGCATGAAACAGCTCTGGTATCGCGGTTGTCACTGGCTGTGCGTGCGCATCTACTTCCAGCGGGTCACGGTGCTGCATCCGGAACGCCTGCCCAAAGGCGGCCCGGCCCTGTATGTCGGCTTGCATCGCAACGGCGCCGTGGACGGGTTTGTCTATCACCAGGTGGTGCCGCGCGGCATATTTCTGGTCTCGACGCAGTTGCTGCAGGGCTTCTTCGCGCGGCTGTTCTTCTGCGGCATCGCCGTCGCGCGCAAACAAGATGAAAAGGATCAGAGCCAGAAGGACGACGCCCTGCGCCAGTGCACGCAACGGCTCGCTGACGGAGGCGAGTTAATCGTCTTCCCTGAAGGCACCAGTTCGCTGGGTCCGCGGCATCTGCCTTTCAAGAGCGGGGCGGTTCGCATTGCGCTGGATGCCCTGGCGCGGGGCATACCGCTCCGCCTCGTGCCGCTCGGAATTCATTATGAACGCGCGTGGGCCTTCCGCAGCAAGGTCGAGGTAGTCGTGGGTGAAACGCTCTCAACCGACTTGCCCGCCGGCCTGAGCGAGCTGGGCCGGCTCAAGGAAATGAAACGGCGCATGACCACCGCGCTGGAATCCGTCGGCGCAAACTTCGCATCCGCCGAAGCCCAGCGGAATGCGGAGCGCTTTGCCTACACGGCGACCCTCGGCACGCCGCGCACCTGCTTCGGCTCGCTTAAGTCACTCGAAGCGGGTGTGCCGGAGCCGTTGCTCGCGCGGTTGCGGGAGCTGGAGGCGCAACCCGACTCGCGCCGCGTGCTGCGGCATCAAGGCGTGCCGCTGTTCCCGATCGGGCCGTGGCTGCTCTACGCCTTGCTGTTGCTGGGTCTCGGCCCGATTGTTCTGGCGGGGGCCATGGTTAATTTCCCGCCGCTGCTCGCGGGCTGGCTGGCGGCGCGTAAGTTTGCCGACGGCCCCAATGTCGTTGCGCTGTGGCGGATCCTCATCGGGCTGCCGGTGCTCGTGATTTGGGCTGGCTTCCTCATGATCGTGCTCCTGGTCTGCGGGGCTTGGTGGTGGGTGCTGGGTTATGCGCTGCTAACGCTCGCCGCATTGGAGTCGCTGTACCGCGCCAAAAAGCTGACCGTCGCCGTGTGGAACGGCCTCGTCCACCGGCCGCTGGCCCGCGAGGCTCACGAGTTTCACCAAGCTGTTTTGCAAACCCTGCCTGCCGCATGAACTGGCTCCGCCAAGCGAAACTCCTGCCGCACGAATGGTTTTTCGGCGCCTTCCTGTTCATTCATTGGCTGAGGCTCGTGGTGGCAGTCGGCCCGCTCGACCGGGACGCGCTCCTCTATTCCGTGCTGCTGCTCGCGAATGTCTTTGTCATCGCATGGTGCCGGCGGCGTGAGACCAACCCGCGCTGGCAACTGCGGCTCTGGTATTACCCGGTGGCGATGAACGCGGTGTTCTTCACGATGGCTTCCGCCGTGCTCAAGGTTGCGCCGCATAAGCGCGACAACCTGCTGGCGTCACTGGACCACGCGCTGTTTGGCGCGACCTTGAGCGGGCGGGCGCAAGCCATCACCACGCCGGCGCTCACGGAGGCGCTCAGCTTCTGCTACCTGTTGTTCTTTCCCTACCTGCTCGTTAGTTGGTTTTACTATGCCTGGCGCGGGCTTCCGCTGCTGCGCAAGCTGATGGCAGGCCTATTCACGATCTACGGTCTCGGGTTCCTGGGCTACTCCTTTGTGCCTGCGGGCGGGCCCCACCTCGCGCTGCCGGATGAATTCACCGTGCCCCTCAAAGGTTGGGCGGTCACCAGGTTCAATGCCTCGGTTGTCGTCAGGGGCAGCAATGGCGTTGATGTCTTCCCGAGCCTGCACTGCGCCATCACGTGCTTTCTGCTGTTCTTCGACTGCCAACACGCGCGTTGGCGGTACCGGCTTTACCTCGTGCCATGCGTCGGCCTGTGGCTCGCCACCATCTACCTGCGCTACCATTACTTCGTGGATGTTGTGGCCGGCTTCGCACTCGCGGCCTTCGGGCTGTGGATCGCGAACCGCTGGGAGAAGCGCGCCGCTGGAACCCTTTGTAAACCAGCAACCTCAAACTGAATTATGACACACACATTGCGTTTCGATGAATCCCTCGCCACGCGGCTCGAACTGAGCGGCGGCAAGGGCGCGAACCTCTCGCTCCTCACCCAACGCGGCTTTCCCGTGCCGCCCGGATTCATCATCACGGCTCCCGTCTATCGCGAGTTCATCACGGGCGCGGGCGGATGGCTGCGCCGCGTCGCCGCGCTGCCGTTTCATGACGCTGCGGCGCTGCGGGCCGAGAGCGAGGTGTTGCAGGCGGACCTCTTGCGGCTGCCGCTTCCGCCAGCCGCCGCGGCGGAGATAAAGCAACAGCTTGGGCGATTCCCCGAGGGCACGGCATTCTCCGTGCGTTCCTCCTCGACGATGGAAGACCTCGCGAGCGCCGCGTTCGCCGGCCAGCATGAGACGTTCTTGAATGTGGTGGGATTGCCAGACGTGCTGAACCGGGTGCGCCGCTGCTTCGCTTCGCTCTGGGCCGACCGCGCGGTTGCGTATCGGCATCAGCAGGGCTTCGACCATACTCAGGCCGCGATGGCGGTCGTCGTCCAGCAGATGGTGCCCAGCGAGACGGCGGGCGTCGGCTTCAGCATCAATCCCGTCAGCGGCCTGCTCGGCGAAATAGTCATCAACGCCAACTTCGGCCTCGGCGAATCCGTCGTGAGCGGCGAAGGCGAGGTGGATCAGTGGATTCTCGACAAGGCCACGCGCGCCGTGCTTTCGACAAACATCGCCAGCAAGTCGCGCCAGGTCGTCAGCGCGGCGTCGGGCACGCGCGAAGTCCACCTGGCCGGCTCGGACGCCGCGAAACCCAGCCTGAGCGAGGGGCAGTTGACAGCCCTGGCGGATTTGCTGGTGCGGGTCGAGGGGAGCTACGCGTTTCCGCAGGACATCGAGTGGACGTTCGCCGGCGGCAAGCTGTGGCTGCTCCAATCGCGACCCATTACAACCATCCCGCCACACTGGACACGCGACGAATCCGCCGAGCGCTTCCCGAACGTCATCACGCCGCTAACGTGGGATTTCGTCGAGTCAGGCTTCCATCGGTCGCTGAATCATTCGTTTGGCCTGCTTGGCTTCCCGCCGTTTTCAGGCAAGTGGTTCGCCATATTCGGGCACTACATTTACGGCAACCAGAACGCCGTCGAGCTATACGCCCGGCGCGTCCCGTTCAGCGTGCGCTCGCTGGATGAATTGCGGGGCGCGATTCCGCGGCTGCGCCAGCAATTCGGCTGGGTGCAGGAGTTGCCCATCGCGTGGATGCGCGATCTCGACCATTACCTCATCACGCTGGGCCGGTTTCAGGCCGAGCCGCTTGAAGGCAAGACGCCGCTGGAGATCTGGCTCCACGTGCTGGCAGTGAACGAGCACGGCGCGCAGTATTTTCTCCCAAATATCGCCATCTCCATCGCACAGGGCTCAATCTACCGGGTGTTGCATGGCCTGCTGAAGGTGGCTATGGGTCCGGCGGACGCGGATGTGTTATTTGACCACCTGATGAGCTGGTGTGAAACCAAGACGGGCCAGATCAACAAAGAGCTGTTCGAGTTGGCGCAGCTTGCCAGGCAGAACGAGGCTCTACGGGAGCGGATCTCCGGCACGCATTCGCGCGACTTGATTCAGCGTAGAGTGCTGGTGGAATTCCCCGAGTTTAACGCGCGCTTCGAGCGTTTTCTGCGCGACCATGGGCATCGCGAGGTTGACTTCGACGCCTACGTGGCGACGTGGTGCGAGGCGCCGTGGATCGTGCTCGATAACCTCCGGCTCATTCTGCAGGCGCCGATGGATTGCTCCCCGGCGGAGAAGGAGCGGGGGTTAAAGATTCGCGCACAACAGGCCGAGGTGGCGCTGTTCGCGAAGCTGCCGGCGGACCTGCATTTCTTCTTCCACGAGTTGCTCCGGCTGGCCCGCACCTACACAAGCCTCGACGACCTGGAGCACTATCAGACGACGCGACTGACGCCCGCGCTGCGGCGGGGTCTGCGCGCCTTGGGCGAACGCCTGGTGCAACGGGGCGCGCTGGCGGAGCCGATGGATGTCTTCTTCGCACACCAGGAGCAGGTGGAACGCGCACTGACCATGGATTCGGAGGCAGCGTGGAAAGAGTTTGCGGCACAGGTTCGCCTGCAGAAGGAGGCTTACCTCGTGGACCAGGCGCGCCGGCCAGAATGGATTCTCGGCCAGAGCGAGCCGGCGGCCAGCGCAGCCACCGGCACGCGTGACGTGCTGACCGGTTTGGCGGGCAGTCCCGGCATAGCGGAGGGGCCGGTGTATCTTGTGCTCACGCCGGACGATTTCGCGCAGTTCCCGAAAGGCGCGGTGCTGGTGGCGCGCACGACGAACCCAACCTGGACGCCGTTATTCTACAGCGCGGCAGCGGTCGTGACTGAAAGCGGCGGGCCGTTGTCGCACGGCGCGGTGACCGCGCGCGAGATGCGGATTCCAGCGGTGATGTCCGTCAAGGAATCGCTGACACGGCTGCAAAACGGCCAGCGTGTCCGTGTGGACGGCGCAGCGGGCCGGGTTGAGTTGCTCGACTGATGCCTCCCAAGCGCATTTGAAATGGCAGGCGGGCAAACCATCAACCCGCCTGAGAGAGTGCGCCGACTAACATCGGCGGCTACCTCCGGTTGGCGAATCGTGCGAGGTGTAAACGGTTGCACTTAGCACCCGCACCACACCGTCCTGGCCCATTTCAGCGACGAGCTTGAACCGGTCGCGCTGGACGCAGAAGGCGACGTCGTCACGCAAATCCGGCAGCGCCAACAGACGCCGGCCATTGCGCGACTGGGCAACAGCGGCCAGCAGATCGTCCTGTTCGAGGCGGAACAAGCGGCGGGCGATCAGCGCGGAATCAGCCACCGCGCCGCCGCCGCACTTGGCCCACAGCAGGTCGCAGAGGGCGCCGGCCCCGAGCACATCTTCGTAGGCGGTCTGATGGTGCGTGCCGCTGCACACCAAGAGCAGATTAGCGGGATGCAGTCGCTCGATGTGCTCCGCCGTGGCGCGCAGATTCAGAAATGAGCCGGCCAGCACTGCCGCCGCTGGCGCGCAGGCTCGCAGTGCCCGCGTTCCGTTCGTTGTGGTCGAGGCGATGGTCCGCCCGCTGACTTTGTCCGCCGTGAACTCGCGCGGGGAATTACCCAGGTCAAACCCCCTGCCCCCGGTCAGGTGTCCCTCGATGCGGACGCCGTCGCGCTCGCCGGCCAGGAGCACCTCCGGTCGGCGCTGCCGGATGCTCAGCGCCTCGGGGATCTCAGCGACCGGCACCATGCCCGCCGCTCCGTTGCCGAGCGCCGTCACCATGGTGCTGGTGGCGCGCAGGACATCGAAGACCACACAGACGGTCTCCCGCAGGTCGCGCCCGGTCAGCAGGGCAAATTCAGCGGGAGCGAACAGGACTTCAAGCGTGGTTGGCATTATCTGGATCAAAGGCTTCCGATCATCACCGTTCCAGCTTACGCAGCCTCCCCCCGCCCGCCAATTCCTATGTTATCCGCGAATTACGCGAATTGACACGAATTGGGGATGAATATCAAAAACCGGGAAAGGAGCCCGGCGGCTCAGGAAAGAGAGAATTCGCGTCAATTAGCGTAATTCGCGGATAACTATGTCCGTCTGCTCCGTATTGACATTGTGGCCATTGGCCCGAATCTTTCGCCTGATGTCAGAACTGCTGTGGTTCGTGGCCCATACCAAACCGAGAAGAGAGAAGAAAGTCGTTGAGCATTGCCAACGACAGCAAATCGCCGCGACGCTGCCTTGCTACGACTCGGCCCACAAGTATCGCGGCAAGACGGTGGTGTTTCGGAAGCCGCTGTTTCCGGGCTATGTGTTTCTGCAAATGGAGACAGGAAAGAAAGAATCCGTCCGCCAGAGCGATCACGTGGCAAACCTGCTCGACGTGTTCGATCAGGAGACTTTCCAGCGGCAGTTGCAGGACATCCTACTGGCTTTGGACGCGAAAGTGGGGGTGCGCCTGGCCCCCGCCATCGGCGAGGGGATGCGCGTGCGCATCAAGACCGGGCCGCTGCAAGGGATCGAAGGCTGGGTCGAGCAGCGCTCCGGGATGACCACGGTGTTGCTGCGGCTGGACTTCATCAACCAGGCCGCCGCGGTCAAGATCGACGCCGACTCGCTTGAACTCATTTGAGCGGGGGATTTGATCCGCCATTGCTTTTGTTAACATCGTGGGACTAAGATTCAATAACTTAGCTTTGCTCGAGGCAGAATAATTTCGTTTGGTACCACCATGATTGACTCGGTTGCAGCAGACGCCGGCGCGCCGCCGGATTTGAAGCGGACACCCCGCCGGAAAGCGCCGCTCGCCGACACCGGGAAATTGGATCGGTTGCCGCCCCATTCCCCCGAGGCCGAACAGGGCGTGCTCGGCTGCGTGCTGCTCTCCCCCAACGACTGCATGGGCGAGTGCATCGAGCGATTCAAGGCGGGCACGGAAGTCTTCTACGACCTGCGCCACCAGACGATCTTCAGCATGCTGGTCGAGATGTACGACAGCCGCGAAGCGATTGACCTGATCACCTTGCAGCAACGGCTCAAGAACAAGCAACTGCTCGAGGAAGTCGGCGGCATCACCTATCTCGCCGCGCTGCCGGACATGGTGCCGTCCGCGGCCAATCTCAGCTATTACCTGGACATCGTGATGGAGAAGTACCTGCTCCGGAAGATGATCCATACCTGCACGGAGGTGGTGGGGCGGGTGTATGATTATGAAGGCGAGGTGGACGCGCTGTTGGACGAAGTGGAGCGCGACATCCTGCGCATCAGCGAATCGCGGGTGCAAAACCTGACCATCACCATCAAGGACCTGGTCAAGAAGGCCATCAGCACCATTGAGGATTTCCACCAGCGGCAAGGGATGTTGACGGGCGTCGGGACCGGCTTCACGGACCTGGACAAGATGACCAGCGGGCTGCACGGCGGGGAGATGGTGGTGATTGCGGCGCGGCCGAGTATGGGCAAGACGTCGCTGGCCATGAACATCGCGGAATACGTGGCCATCGAGCAGCGGCTGCCGGTCGGCGTGTTCAGCCTGGAGATGACGTCCGAATCGCTCGTCCTGCGCATGTTGTGCTCGCGCTCGCGGGTGAACCTGCGCAACGTGCGGGAAGGCTTCCTGGCGGAGCGCGATTTTCCCAAGCTGACCGGCTCGGCGGGCAAGCTGGCCAATGCGCCGTTGTTCATCGACGATTCCTCGGCGTTGTCCATTCTCCAACTACGGGCCAAAGCGCGCCGGATGTGGCAGCAGTACGGCATCAAGCTTTTCGTGATTGACTATCTGCAGCTCCTGCATTCTACTGCGCGCCGAGCCGAGAATCGGCAGCAGGAGATCGCGGACATCTCCAGCGGCATCAAGTCCCTGGCCAAGGAACTGAACGTTCCGGTCATTGTTTTGAGCCAGTTAAACCGCGAGCTGGAGCGGGAGAAGAACCGCAAGCCGCGGTTGTCGGACCTGCGGGAATCCGGGGCGATTGAACAGGATGCCGATGTTGTGGGTCTGCTGTATAAGCCGAGCAGCGGCGACGACGAGGAAAGCGGAAACGCGGCGGAAGAAGATGCGGTGCCGGTGAATCTATTGATTGCCAAGCAGCGCAATGGCCCGACCGGCGATGTGAATTTGACGTTCTTGAAGTCCTATACGCGGTTTGAAAGCGCAGCCAAAGTGAGCGAAGAAGACGTGCCAAACTGATCCAGCAAAGATGAAACTACTGATTCGCCTTTGCGTGCTGTTCCTGCTTTTCACCTGGCTGCCAGCCGGTCTGGCGCAGCGTGTTTCCGCCAAAGTCGTGCGGATCGACATCAAGCACGTCGGGCCGCCCGCCACCAGCGACGAGCTGATTCGCTCCAACCTTCGCGTCAAGGCGGGCGACCTCTATCTCCGGGCAGCGGTCGATGACGATGTGCGCAGCCTCTATGCCACCGGCTTCTTCTACAACATCCAGGTGGTGGCCGACGATACGCCGGAGGGGGTCATCCTCACTTACAAGGTCCAGGGCAAGCCGCGGCTGACCGAAATCCGGTTTCAGGGGAACACTAAGTACAAGAATGCGAAGCTGCTCAAAAAGATCTCGTCGAAGCCGGACGAGCCGCTGGATGAGCGCAAGCTCTTCACGGATGCGCAGGACATCCAAAAGATGTACCAGAAGTCCGGCTACCCGCGCACGGAGGTCAAGTACGTGCTGAACATCGACGAGAATGCGGGCCGCGGCACCGCGACCTTCCAGATCGCCGAGAGCGGCAAAGTCAAAATCCTCGAGGTGGACTTTGTCGGCGCGCAGGCGTTCACGCAACGGAAGCTGCGGAGGGTCGTCAAGACGCGAAAGCATTGGATGTTTTCCTGGCTCACCGGCCATGGTGTCTTCAAGGACGAGCAGTTCGACGAGGACAAAGAGAAACTGACCCAGTTCTATCGCGAGAAGGGTTACATTGATTTTGAGATCAAAGATGTCCAGCTCCTGAATCCGACGCCCCGGACCATGATCGTTCGCATCACCGTTTATGAGGGCACCCAGTACAAGATCGGCGCGGTGAAATTCACCGGCAACAAACTGTTCCCCACGCCGGAGCTCGTCGCCGGGCTGCATGCCCAGCACGTGCGCAGCCGCAACAAGGCCAAGATCGGACCGAACGGGCTGACCATGGACGTGGGCGACACCTTCACGCCGGGCGGGCTGACCAAAGATACCGAAGCGGTGGAGGACTTCTACGGCGCCCGGGGCTACATCGATGTTCGCTCTGCTTCCCGCAACCTGAACGTGGTGAAGATCCCCAACACTGAAAGCAGCACCATGGACCTGGACTTCCAGGTCGAGGAAGGCCAGAAGTCTTACATCGAGAAGATTGAAATCCACGGTAATACGAAAACCAAGGATAAGGTCATCCGGCGCGAACTGGCGGTGGCGCCGGGCGAACTTTTCGACATGGTCCGCGTCAAGCTCAGCAAACAGCGGCTCGAGGGTTTGGGGTATTTCGAGCGGGTGGACACCCAGCCGGAGACGATTGACGTGCCGAATCGCAAGAACCTCATCGTGGACGTGGAAGAAAAGACGACCGGCCACGTCTCGCTGGGCGCGGGGTTCAGCACCGTGGACTCGCTGGTCGGCATCGCGGAATACAACGAATCCGATTTTAATCTATCGCATCCCTTCCAACCGCCATGGTTCCGGGGCGGCGGCCAGAAATTCCGGTTGCGGGTGACGGTCGGCACGGTGCGCCAGGATTACGAGCTCACCTTCATCGAGCCCTGGTTCCTGGATCGCAAGCTTCAATTAAGCATCGATCTGTTTTATCACGATTATGCGTTCCTGAGCCCCAACAACATCTTCGAGGAAACTCATGCCGGAGCAAAAGTCGGTCTCGAACGCGCGTTGGGCAGCGAGTTTCTCCGGGGCGGGGTCAGCGCCGCGATCGAGGATGTAAACGAAAAGTTGACCAGCTCAGCCATTCTCCCCTTTATTGCGCCGCAGCCGGCGATAGGACGTGGGCTTCCCGCGTTCGTCGAATACCCAGGGAATGTTCCGAAGACCATCCGCGACCAGGTCATCGGCGGTGATGATCTGCTGACCCGCTTCGGCTCGTCGCTGGCCTACGACACGCGAAACAGTGTCCGTCTGCCCGACAAGGGCCAACGCACGGAAATTGACGGAGAAATCGTCACCCTCGACCGTCAGTTCTACAAACTGGAACTCAAGACCGGCTGGTATTTCAAGGGGCTGGCCAAGGGCCACGTGTTGGAGTTGGCTGGGCGGGCCGGGGTGGCTGACAGCCTGGGGAGCGGCGATGTGCCGTTTTATGACCGTTACTACCTGGGCGGCTTGTATTCGCTGCGCGGCTTCAAATACCGTTACATCAGCCCCCGAGAGCCCGGCTATAACGAGCCCATTGGCGGCGACAGCTATTGGTTCGGGACAGCGGAATACAGCATCCCAATCTTCGAGCAGGAGAAAGGCATTGGCGTGCGCGCCGCGCTCTTCTACGACATCGGCAGTGTGGGCGCCAGCCCCTTCAACTTCAACCCGAGCGAGTTCAGCGACAACTGGGGCCTGGGCCTGCGCCTCAACCTCCCCATCGGCCCGCTGCGGCTCGACTACGGCATCCCTATCCGCCATGACCAATACAGCGGCAGTTCTGGCCAGTTCCAGTTTGGCGTAGGTTGGACCCGGCAGTTCTAATATGAGAGACGACGCGCCAACCCAAACGTTGCGGCCCATGACTTTTCCCAGAAGCAGACAATCTAAACCGCAGGAATTGTACGCCCCCAATCCCGCCGGTTGTTGCCTGAGTCTGCTGGGTTTATTGGTCCTAACGCTCGCCGCCGGGGCGGGCTCGCCAAGCGCAAGCGCGGCAACCGCCGCCCATGCGCCGCTAGCTGGTCTGCCGCTGTTCTTTGAGGCCAACTGCGGCCAGGCGTCCCCTCCAGCCCAGTTCGTTGCGCACAGCCGGAGCGGAACTGTGCTGCTCGGTCCCACCGAAGTGGTCGTCCTTCAGGCTGCGGCCCAACCTCTGGCCCGCCTGCATGATCGCGCCGCTGAGCGCAGCCACAACCGCCAAGCCGACATCAGGACCGTCTCCTTCCAGTTCGTTGGAGGCAATCGCCAGGCCGCCATGACCGGCTTGGACCCTTTGTCCGGAACAATAAACTACCTCCTGGGCGATGACCCGACGAGCTGGCGAACTGAGGTTCCAGCCTTTGACCGGGTTCGCGTCGCGGAGGTTTATCCGGGTGTTGACTTGGTCTATTATGGCAACCAGCAGAAGCTGGAGTATGATTTTATTGTCGCCCCAGGCGCGGATGCCGGCGCGGTTTGCTTGCGGGTTACCGGCGCGGACCGGCTTGAGCTGGATACGCAAGGTGATTTGGTGCTGAGCGTTGGCGCCGCTCAACTGCGGCAACACAAGCCCATCCTGCATCAAGTCATCGGTGGCGCGCGCAGGGAGGTCACGGGCGGCTACCGGCTGAAAGACCCGCAGACAGTTGCCTTTGAGGTCGGGCGCTACGATCCTCAGTGCCCCCTCATTATCGATCCGGTCCTCAGCTACGCCAGCTACTTCGGCGGCAGCGGCCTTGATACCGCCTGGGACGTCGCGCTGGATGGGGCAGGCAATGTCTATGTCGCGGGCGAAACGCTCTCCGCCGGACTGCCGGCCACGCCGGGCGTCTTCCAGGCCAATTATGCAGGCGGCTACCCGGGCGCGGGGGGCGACGCGTTTGTCGCCAAGTTCGACAACACCTGTTCGAACCTGATATACATGACCTATCTGGGCGGCAGCGGCGATGACGCCGCACTGGCCATCACCGTGGACGCAGGAGGCAACGCTTATGTGACCGGCGCCACGGATTCTCCCGATTTCCCCGTCAAGTTCCCCATTCGGCCTGCCCTCACCGGCATACCCAGTCCAGTTTTCGGATTGCTCCCCTTCGATGCCTTTGTGGCCAAACTGGGTCCGGCTGGTACCAATCTGGTTTATTCGACTTACGTGGGTGGCGATACTTTCGACGAAGGCATCGCCATCGCGGTGGACTCCGCTGGCAGCGCCTACATCACCGGATTCACCGACTCCACCAATTTCCCAACAGTGAACCCGCTGCAGACCAACCTGGCCGGCGCTATGGACGTGTTTGTTGCCAAGCTTAGCCCTGCTGGCACTAACTTCGTCTATTCAACCTACCTTGGGGGCACCAATCTAGACCAGGGCGACGGTATCGTGGTTGATGCGTTGGGCCGCGCTTGGGTTACCGGCGTAACCGAGTCCACCAACTTCCCCATCACCGCGGACGCGATTCAGTTGTTGCCGGGAGGCGGGCAGGACGTATTCGTGACGGGGATAGCTTCCAATGGCCTGAGCCTGGTTCGCTCCACTTATCTTGGGGGCGCTGGCGATGATGCCGGTTACCGGATTGCCCTGGATGCGGCTGGGAATGCTTATGTCGTCGGCACAGATAGCTCAAGCTGGTCCTTCAACGGCAGCTTCCCAATTACACCAGGCAACCTTAACCCGGGCGGCGTCTTTACCAGCTCCGACGGTGGCGCAACATGGAATTGGTCGGGCACTGGGCTGCTTCATCCCCAGATTATTTCCCTGGCCGTCGATCCGGTCACCCCCAATCGAATCTATGCCGGCACTGGGCACGGCGTCGCCCGAAGCAGCGACAGCGGGGCGACCTGGAACCCAACCGTCCAGGCTCAGCCCACTGATGCGGGGCTGGCGCCTCCGGTTGCCATCGGCCACATTTTTGCCCTCGCGATAAACCCTGTCAGCCCCTCAATTCTCTACGCCGGCACCTCTCAAGGTGTTTACCAGAGCCTGGATGCGGGCATAACCTGGAATCTGACCAGCACGGGACTGGTCACTTCGACTTTCGGTCCCTATGTGCAGGCGATCGCTGTGGATCCGATTACGCCGTCAACTCTTTACGCCGGCACCTCGCTGGGCGTTTTCTCCAGCACCAACGCCGCCGCCGTCTGGGGACCCAATATCGGGCTGTACACCTACGACGTGCGGGCACTGGCCATTGACCCCCTGGATCGAGCGACCCTTTATGCGGCCACCATCAATGGGCTTTACCGCAGCACCGACTCGGGCGTGTCATGGACAGCCTTCAGCAACGGCTTGACCAATCTGGTTTGCCTGTCTCTTGCCATTGATCCCCAGACGCCCTCCACCCTCTACGTCGGCACAGCCAACGCGCTGTTCAAGAGCACTGACCACGGCACCAACTGGAACCCCCTCTCCTTGACCTTGGGCTTCACGAACGGTCTCCAGATCAATGCCCTCGCCCTCGCAACCTCCGCTACCCTCTATGCCGGGACCGACCAGGGCACGTTCAAGAGCACTGATGGCGGGGGGACCTGGAGCATTATTACAAACGGTTTGCCCGCTCTTGGCACCAGTGCCTTAGCCATTAGCCCAGCCAATTCAGCCCTGCTCTACGCCGGCGCCAGCGGCTTCCCCACTACCAACACTAGCGACGCCTTCCTGACCAGGCTGGATGCCACCACGGGATCCATCCTCACCTCAACCGTTCTGAGCGGAAGCGACACCAACCAGGGCTGGGCCGTCGCCGTGGATGGGGCCGGCAACTCTTATGTCGTCGGGGTCACCACCGCCACCAATTTCCCTACTGCGGCCACATCGGGCCCCCTCAGTGCGACCAACAGCGGCGGCAACGATGTCTTCGTAACCGTCCTCAACGCCGACGCTTCCGCCTTACTCTACTCCGCTTATCTGGGCGGCACCGCCGATGACTTTGGCTACGGTATCGCCGTGGACCCGGCCGGCAATGCCTACGTCGTGGGCCAGACATCTTCGTCCGACTTCCCGGTCGTCAGCGGGCTGCAGACCAACCTGGCTGGCGTTTCCGATGCCTTCGTGGCGAAGATCCAGGCGGGAACAACGCCAAGTCTTGTCGCCACGCTGCTGGCGGGAAGGGATCTTCAGCTCAAATGGCCGGCGTTTCCGCCCGCATACGCGCTCGAAACGACATCCTCGCTCTCTTCCGGAGCTGTGTGGACGACTGTGGCCAACCAGACGCCCGTGCTGTCGAACGGCTGCTACACCATCTCCCTCCCGACCACTGGGACCGGCGCCTTCTTCCGCCTGCACCGCCACTGATGCCAGCCCAACTATCCGGCAGCCACTTTTGAGTTGGCGTCGCCGGCGAATTCTGGTTCCCTCTATCGTTTATGAAGCGTCTATTATGCAAATTGGTTGCCGGCTTTCTCCTGGCTTCCCTACTGAGCACCACCGCCTGGGCCCAGGGCCGCATTGCCACGGTTGATCTCCGCAAGATCTTCGACAATTACTGGAAGACCAAGCAGGCCGACGCGGCCCTTAAGGATCGGGGCGCCGACATCGAAAAGGACCACAAGACGATGCTCGAGGATTGGAAGAAGGCCAAGGACGAGTATCAAACCCTGCTCACCGACGCTAACAACCAAACTCTCTCACTCGAAGAACGGGATAAACGCAAGAAGTCCGCCGAGGACAAGTTCAAGCAAATCAAAGAATCGGAAGATGCCATTGGGCAGTATGAACGCCAGGCGCGGACCACGTTGGACGAGCAGCGCAAGCGCATGCGCGACACCATTGTCGAGGAAATCCGCACCGCCGTTAATGGCAAAGCGAAAACCGCCGGCTACGCGCTGGTGCTCGACACTGCGGCCGAGAGCGTCCAAAATACCCCGATCGTCCTGTTTTCCAACAANNGACGACAAAGGGGCGGCCAAGACCGGCGACAAGAAGAAGGACAAGAAGTAAAGGGCGCCGGTCTTCCAGGACCCGGCGCTGGCTCAGTCGGTGCGGGCAGACTCAGACGGGGTTTGCCCGCTGAACCCAGTCCGTGGCACGCTGGGTGAGTTCCACCGCGCTCTTTAGATCAAGCTTCTGCTTAATCTGCTCACGGTAGTACTCGACGGTCTTAATGCTCAAATGCAGCTCGCCCGCGATTTCCTTGGTCCTCTTCCACTGTCCGATGAGTTGGAAGACCTCAAGCTCGCGATCACTTAGGCCTTTGACCGGCGACTCTTCGAGGTGTATGTGCCCGTGGATCTGCTGCTGGAGCATCCGGGCACCGAGGGCATTACTCACATAGACGTTTCGGCTGAGCACCCGGCGGATGGCTGATACCACCTGATCCAGGGCATCTCCCTTCATCAAATAGCCGAGCGCCCCCGCGCGAAAGGCAATCTCTGCGTAAATCGTCTCGTCATGGGCGCTGACGACCAGCACGGGCAACCCGGAATATTGGGCCTTGATGTTGCGCATCAGCTCCAGCCCGCTGCTGTCCTTGAGGGAAATGTCCGCGATAACCAGGTCCGGCTTCAGCTTGCCAATCGCGCTCAGGGCATTGGCGGCGTCTTCCTCTTCCCCGCAGACCATGAGGTCACTCTGCTGATTAATGAGCTGGGCAATGCCAAAGCGCACGACCGCGTGATCGTCCACCAGCAAGATCCGCTTGCGGTTGTCCTTCGCTTGACTCGGTTTGGCCTGGGCCATGGTTATCTCAATCGATTTGCGGCGCCGGCTGCCCCGCCGGGCATCAAACAAGCCCCGGGCACAGCCAAACGCCCACCTGCGCGCGTCCGGCCCGCGTTTCGACAAGGCCGGGTAGCACGCTATCTAACGTATTCAGCCGCAGGATGCGAGCCAATTACAGGCATTCGCAACAGTAAAAGAAATGATCTGCGCCTGACGCCTACATAGGCCCTCCTCGCCGTCTCCTTTTGAGACAGGTGTGGCCCATCACTTGACTGGCGCTGATCTGGCAATAGACTCTCGCTATGTCAATTGAGAATCAGCCGTGGAGGGCAGCGCCGCTGCGCGCGCGTTGCCTATGAGAAGACCCTCCGTCCTGGTCATCTTCCTGACGGTCTTTATTGACCTCATTGGGTTCGGCATCATCGTGCCGTTTATCCCGTCCGCCAGTCAGCACTTCGGCGCCCGGGACATCGTCATCGGTGTCATCTTCGCGTCCTTCTCAGCCATGCAGTTCATCTTCGCTCCCATTCTGGGGAGGTTGTCGGACCGGCATGGCCGCCGACCCATCCTGTTGCTCAGCACCGCGGGGGCAGCGGTGTCTTATGTGCTCTTCGCGCGCAGCACAGCCCTGGAGAACCACACCGCCGCTTTGTGGCTGATGGTGGTGTCGCGGATGTTCGCGGGCATGTGCGGTGGCAACATCACTGTGGCACAGGCCTACATCGCCGACATCACCCCGCCGGCCGAGCGCTCGAAGAAGATGGGCCTGATCGGCATGGCCTTCGGGCTGGGGTTCATTCTCGGGCCATTCATCGGCGCCGAGAGCCTGCGGCACCTGGGCGAAACCGGCCCTGGCTGGGTCGCAGCGGCGCTGTGCGCGGCGAATTTCCTCCTGGCGCTGTTCATTCTGACTGAGAGCCACCGGCCCGATTCCGCCCAAGCCCCCCCCCGGCCCCACCTTGACCAATGGGCGCACACACTCCGTCAACCCAAAGTCGGCTTCCTGGTCATTGTATTCTTCCTGGCCACGTTCTGCTTTAGCTGCTTCGAGAGCACGCTGCCCCTGCTGGTGGGCGCTAACTTCCACCTGGACTTCGTTCGCGATGCGACCTCGGCCAGCACGGTGGGCTACTTGTTTGTCTATTGCGGCTTCATCGGAGCTCTCGTGCAGGGTGGCGCGATCGGGCGGCTGGTNNCCTGGCTGCCGTTCCTCAAAGGCAGTTCGCCGCTTTCCTGGCAGGTGCTCTTCGAGCACAATGGCCTGCCCTGGGTGTGGCTCCTTCTGGCCCTCGCGCTGTTGTCCGTCGGCACCAGCCTCACGCGACCGCCCTTATTCGGCCTGCTCTCAAACCTCACCCCCACTAACGAACAGGGCGCCACCATCGGGGTCGCCCAGGGTGCCGGCAGCCTGGCGCGCATCCTGGGGCCGATTTTCGCTACGGCGCTCCTGGCTTGGTCCCCTCCCCTGCCTTATCTGATCTGCGCGGCGGTGCTGCTCGGCACCACGGCCTTGGTCGGCCAACGCTTGTGCCGGGACAGCCAGCCCGCCGCTGACAGCAAGGCCGCAAATCTCGCGAAGTGAAGACACTCCGGCTCCCGATTGCGGGAAGCGTTTGGAGTGCGCGGAGCTTGCTCCCGCTTTCGGACCGCTCCACGGCTTACGACAGCGCCAGCAAGCTGGACGCATTCCAAACGCGTCGCGTGGCAGTTCAACCACGAAGACGGCCTCAATAATATGAAAAAGGTGAATCGGCTGCTCAGTTTCGCGCTCTGCGTCGCTCCGCTGGCCGTGCTCGCGGCAAGTGCGCCAACCTCGGGCTCCTGGCAGTTCGCGGTGACAATCCAGCAGGGTCTGCCCGCCCCGGCCAAAGATGGCCGGCTGTTCGTCATCCTCGCCCGAACGAACAATCCCGAACCGCGCTTCTCCCTCGGTCGGACCGGCCTCGATGCTCCGCAGGTTCTGGCACGCGACCTCCAGGGTTTTGCCCCCGGCGCAGCCGCGATTGTAGCGGCGAGCGCCTTTGCCTTCCCGATCACCAATCTGGCCAGCGTGCCAGCGGGGGATTATTTCGTCCAGGCACTGTTCGATTCCAGTGCGGACCTGCGTTCGCCGGCCGCGCCGGGCAACCTCTTTAGCAAACCTCTGAAGCTGCACCTGGCCCCCGCGCAGGGTGGAGACTGGAAACTGGAGCTGACGGAGCAGATCCCCGCGAAGCAGTTGCCTGCCGAAACGGCGCAAATCAAGTTCATCAAGATTCAATCGAAGCTGCTCAGCGAGTTCTACGGGCGACCGATCTTTCTGCGCGCGGGCATCGTCCTGCCCCGCGACTACGACCGCGACCCGGCGCGGCGCTATCCGTTGTGGGTGCGCATCGGAGGGTTGAACACCCGCTACACAAGTGTGCTCAGCCTGATGGACCCAAAATCCGAGCTGCGAAAGATCTGGCAGGCTGATGACACGCCGCGCCTGATCCTCCTGCAACTGGACGGCGCCGGCCCCTTCGGCGACCCCTATTATGTCAACTCGGCGAACAATGGCCCCTTCGGCGACGCGCTCGTGCAGGAACTCATCCCGCACGTCGAGGCCAGGTTCCGCGCCATCGGCCAACCGCGCGGGCGCGTGCTCTCGGGCAGCTCGACCGGCGGCTGGGTTTCCTTCGCGCTGCAGGTCTTTTATCCCGACTTCTTCAACGGCACCTGGTCCTCGTGCCCCGACCCGGTGGACTTCCGCGCCCTCGAACTGGTGAACATCTACCAGGACGACAATGCCTTTGTGAACAAATATGGCAACGAACGCCCGAGCGACCGCGACCCAAATGGCGACGTGCGGCTCACCACGCGGCACGAGGTCGGCGTCGAGAACCTGCTGGGCCGCGGCAATAGCTACACCCTGTCCGGCGAGCAGTGGGGCGAATGGAATGCCGCCTTCGGACCGCGCGGCGCCGACGGGCTCCCGGTCCCGATTTGGGACCCGCAGACTGGCAAGATCAACCACACGGTCGCTGAGCAATGGAAGAAATACGACCTGCGCCTCGTGCTGGAGCAGAACTGGCCAACCCTCGGCCCCAAGCTGCGCGGCAAGCTCCACATCGCCGCCGGCGAGGCCGACGCTTATTTCCTGAACAACGCCGTGCATCTCCTGGATGCGTTCCTCACGCAAGCCAACCCGCCCTTCGAGGGCAAGATCGTCTATGGCATGGGCAAAGGCCACGGCTGGTTCGACCTCTCCTTGCGCCAGACGCTCGATGAGATGCAAGCGGCCACGGCGGCGAAATAGCGCGAGGCGGTGGCAGCAATACTTTGGTCTCTCGCCAGCCACAGGCAAAACCCGCGAGAAGTCGAGGAACAATCGAAGAACAATCGAAGAACAATCGAAGAACAATCGAGGAACAATCGAGGAACAATCGAGGGGCACGGGCGGTACTCACCGGGTATTCACCAGCCCAACCCGCAATCAGCGCGCCGCCGCGACCCCCGCCGCACTCACGTTCAACCTAAATCCCGCAATTGGAGGTGAACAACAAAGGCGCGAAGACGCGAAGAGGATGCCGGGCAACGGCCGGTTCGAGGGGTGGTTTGGGTTCACCTGCCAGGTGAAGGCTTCCAGCTTTGGTGAAATGCCATGGGTTCATTTGTTTCCAACCTTTGCGTCTTCGTGACTTTGTTGTTCAACTGCGGAATCCAGGTTCAACGGCTTCTCTTCGCCCGCCGCAAAAAAAAGACCGGGCCGAAGCCCGGTCTGTGAATCTGCGTGCGTTCTGCCGCCTCGGCTATTGGCTCTGGAGGCGCAGGAACATCTCCGGCTGAGCCGGGTCAATGGTCAGGGGGTAAGGGCTGGTCGCGCCCGTGATCTGCGTCCAGGGCCCCTCGGGGCTCGGAGCCGACAGGAGCATGTAGGAGCCGGCCCAAGTGATGGTAAGGCTGGTTCCATTCGCAGTCCTGGTAATCAAGGGCTGCGCCGCCGTCGCAAAACTGGTAACCGGGTACAATTGCGTCTGCGGGATGACTTGCTTGACTTGACCGAGGCTGGACCAGCTTAGCTTCGCCGCCGCGGCGCCGGCATTCTCGTAGTACTCCATGAGGATGGGGTACTTCTGGTGCGCCGTCAGGGCGATCGTGCCGCTCCATTCGATATTGCCTTGGTCAACCCATTTATCAACCAGCAACTGGCCGTTCACCCATAACCTGGCGCCGTCATCCGTCGCGGTATAGAACGTGTAAGTCTGCGAGTAGAGCGGCTCCACCAGCCCCGTCCAGCGCACCGTGAATGTATCTGCCGAAATGCTCGCATCGGGCGACCCGATGCCCCAATCGAAGTTCACGGTGGAATCCAACCGTTCGAGGGTCGGCGGATCGACAAACGTCTTGGGCTGGTCTGAGTAATAATCACCCAGCAGACCGGTGCCATTGCCCAGAGTGCCAACGGTCAAGCTGGCTTGCGCGCTAGTGACGGATTGCCCGAGGGAATCGGTGATCACGACGGTGTAAACGCCGGCGTTCGCGACCTGGGCGTTGTTGACATTGTAGGAGCTGGAGTTGGCGCCGACGTCGGCGCCGTTAAGCTTCCATTGGTAGCTGAAAGGGGCTACTCCGTTGCTCACACCGACGGTTAGGGTGGCCGCGCCACCGACCGCGATGACCTGGCTGGCAGGTTGGTTGGTAACGACCATTTGCGTATCCAGCGGGGCGACGGAACTGGTGACGCTGCTCAGCAGGGCGGTGTTGGAGATGACGACGCTGTAATAGCCCAACTGGCTCTGCTGGACGTTGTAGATATCAAGCGTTCGGTTGGTCGCGTTGAGAATGGGCGTCCCCGCTGCGAGCGGGTTCGTCCCGTGGAAGCGCCACTGGTACTTTTGCGGTGCGCCGATGGCCGTCGCGTCCATAAATCCCAGGGACCCGATCCCCGCAACGATATTGGTCCTGGGTTGGGCGCAGATAGTGAGCGCAGCGATTTTTGGATTCAGGCTGAAGGCGAGGATGCCGTTGGCCGTGTCCAAGGTGAACAATCGGCTGCCGTCAGGTGTGAAATCAACCGCCCCTGTGCCGAAGGCGGCGTTGGCGGTGCCAAACACTCTGCGATCCAGAACGAGATTCACCGCCGGAGACGGAGCAAGCGAACTAAGGTCATAGAGGTTCATGCTGTGCGGAATCGCAGCCGTGCCCGAGGTGGCGTTGCCGATCACCCTCTGATTGAGAAGATCGACGCCGAGTGGACCCACCGTCGCACTTCCCGGGTTGTTCAAAAGGTATGTATTGAGCAAGGTGGCTGCGCCGGTAGCGCGATCAAAGGAGACGTAGCGCATCTGGCTGTTGCCAGAAGCGGTCACGGCTCCATAAAACACATCCCCGCAGCCGAAAGCGAGTCCTAGCCGCAGGTCGCCACTCACGATTTCGGGCACGCCGATGCGTGTGGCGATGAAGTTCGTGCCGTCCACCGTGGTGAATAACATGGCATTGGTGCCACCGATGCCGTTGGCGGCAATCGCAGTGTTTTCTGTTGCGATGATTTGCGTGCCAGCACCCGACCCTCGCACTCGTAGTGTGTCGCCTATTCGCATGTGCAGGGCGCCCGCAGGGTTGGCGGAGTAGGCAACCGTCGGCACGGCAGCCTCGTTATCCCAGCGGTAGATGACAAAATTGTTCGCCGTCGAATCCGTGGTCAAGTCGCACGCATAAATAACGCCGTCGTCCGCCACATCAATCAGATTCAGTTTGAACAGGCCGGGCCCTGCGGCAATGCCCGTAATGTCGAGCGTGCCGAGCTTCGAGCCATTGCTGCTGCTCAGGACTTCCACTTCCAGGCCGCCGACGGCGGTGGCGCGGCTGACCAAAAGGACATGGTCCGTCTTCGGATTGTGCGCGAGACCGCGTTCAGTGCTGCCCGAAGTTACGTAAGCCGTAGCCGCCGGAGCGATACTCCAGATTTGCTGGAAGATATTGGCGGCAAAGAACTGCCAGGAATTGGTTCGCCTGGCGGAGCCACTGTCGGTGAAGGCCAGTTCCACGGTGTTGGTGGAGTTGGGCACAAGATCGCCGGGCGGATCATACGTGACAGTCGTGATCCCTGCATTACCCGAAACAATCGGAGACACCGCGGCCCCGTTGAACCAAAGTCCAATACTGTTGGTGACCACGGTTAGGGTTCCATCCACCAGGACCATGCTTACCGTCGCGTTGCCTGGAACGCCGCTATCACCGGCGTCCGGACTGATGGATCGGACATACGGCCTGGTCTTTGCCGCCGTAAAGGCGGGCACGTAACCAACGACATTGGTGTCATTGATCAGCACCTTGTTGCCGTTCTTGTCGATATTGAAAAACTCCACATTCGGCGTCGCCGTGCCAGGCGCAGGACCATAGGTGGGGTCGCCCGTGAAATAGACGAGGCGGAACGGATAATACCCATCCAACGCAACGGAAATCGGCACTGTAGTGTCCGCAGCGGCACGCACCCCGTCAACAATCGCCTCCTGCGGGGCGAACACGTCCGCGCCATCGGCCACGGTGAGCTTGAAGCCATCCGAACTATTGACGCCCAGAGAGTAGAATCCGGGTGACAGATGGAGATAGGTCACTGCATCCATGGCGTAGCTGCTGCCGTTGCCGGTGCTTGGGCCGGGAACACCGGGGACATCGGTGTCGCCCGGAAAGTCACCAGTCGAGCCTGCTGGATAGCCGTAGTTGATCACGTTGGTCTCGTGGAGGGTAAAACTGGCGTCCGCTGGATTCGGCGCAGCCAGGTTAACAAACGGCAGGCCCGTAAAGTTGTCGATCAGCAAGCCCGCCAGTTGGGACTCTGCCCGCGCGATATCCCTTGCCCCCAGGTCGGCGACTTGGCTGTAGCGGATGGAGAACCCGGGGGAGCCTAAACTCACGAAGGACGGATCAACCACCAGGTTGGTGGGCAAGGCGGTGAAGGTACCGACAGTGAAGCTCCATTGCAATGTGTTGGTGATGGGGGTCGGTGTGGAATTGTCCGCGAAGGTCAGGCTGACCGTGTGCGACGAACCTGGGGCCAAATACGCGGAAGAGGACGGGATATACAGGATCGTGGTTTGCGGCGGGGCCTGGGTGAGGACGGTTGGGACAATGGGTGAACCATCCAGCTTAAGCACGATGGTATTCGTATCCACCTGGGTGGCATAATCGGTAAGGAGGATCTGGGTCGGCGCATCTGGCCTCACCACGCGCCCGATCGGGGAATAAGAGTCAACAAAGGGACCCTGGTTTGTGACTGTGCTGACGTTGAGATTGTCGATTGCCTGGGTATCGTAAGACCCCCCGGTAAAGGCGCCGAAGCCGAAACGGCCGCCAGTATAGGGGACCGGGAAACCGAGCGAGGCGACATTTAGGTTCCGATAAATCCAATTGCCGTCGTACGTGACATCGAGCGTGCCGTCCGGATGCAATTGGATGAGGACATCCACCCAGGCGTTCTGCCGGATGCCGCCGAAAGGAAAGGTCGCGACCTCGTTCCCGCCCACCTTTACGTCAATACCAATTTCATCGGGCAGGCCATTATCGTAAGTGTCAAACTCCACGGTCAAGCCGGTGCCGGCGCCTTCTACGCCCGTGGCGGCATCAGGGAGATCGTTGGCGAAGTTGAAGGCGATACCGTCCGCTGCGGTCCCGCCACCTATGAAGGCCTTGAACTGGGCGACGAAACCGTACACCGGGTTACCGGCATCGAGGTCATTGCTGATGAGAAACCCGCCAACCTGGCTGCCGATGTTGGGGGTCAACAGCAGACACCCGCTGTTGGTATATCCCGTAGTGGGGAGGATAGCCGAGTTGCCGTAAACTGCCGTGCCTGAGGGGAGGCCCGAATTGAAATCAGAGAAGAACGTGGCGGCGGGCGCCGATAGCGCCGCGGCGAACAGAACGAAAATTCCCGTCCACCGGAGGAGGGCGGGGCGAAGGATGGTTGTTGTGACGCGCCGGGCAAAAGAGCGCATTGGGACATGATCGGTGTTACTCATGGGAGGGGTCGTGATGAGGAGTCTAGCCTCTGGCCACAGCATGGATTCCAATCCAGCCGAGGCCGGGGGCATTTATGTTTTAACTAGGTGCAAACACAATGGGTTCTAGGGTGTAGATTGCAGCGGTATCTTAAGTAATGGCCAGCAGTTGTCAATGACGGGGGCTGTAATTTACCTTACATAAACATGTGAGGCGCAGATTTGGCTTTGCGAGTGGGTGCGCGCCAAGGCAGGCGCTCTTTACCGTTCCGTGTTGGCAGCAATTAGTGGTATTAATTCTGCCAGTGAACCACCAGCGAGCCGGCGACCATCAATGCCCCATTCTGAGACAGTGGCCGATAGATTCTATGGTACCAGGGTAGTACCAGGGAGGTACCAGGTCAGTGCCAGGGAAATACTAGCGCAAGGGGTGTGTCAGCCGCCTCTTACGCGATTGCAAATCCTTATACTGCGCCTGGCCCTGAGGCGAAATCCCAGGGCCCAGCGGCGCCAAATCCGGCTGCCCGCGGCAGATAGTCCCCGGCCTCTGCCCGTGGCGTGGACTAAACGCCTGCGATCCGCCGCTTATATTCGGCCAGAGCCTCGTCGAGGCGCTGTTTGGCGGTGGTGTCGCCGGGGACGTTGTGCGAGGGGTTGATGTAGAGCTTCACCCCGCGGTCGGCCAGGATTTCGGCCACCGTGCAGACGGTCATCCAGACGCAGGTGACGAAGGCCATCGTGGAGACGGGGCCCACTTTGTCCTTGTGGTTCTTGAGTGGCACGCAGGCGTCGCCAATCGGGGCGCACGTATCCACAATGATATCGGCGATGTCGAAGATGCTCTTGCCTGAGGAGTGGCGGGTCTGCTTGCCTTTGGCCTCGGCGGCCGAGCCGTAGGCAATGACCTTCATGCCGAGTCGCTTGGCTTCGAGGGCGACATCAATGTTAACGTTGTTGATGCCGGAGTGGGAGAATATCCACATGATATCCCGCTTGTCGAAGTTGTAGCCCTTCATGATCTGGATACCGTAGCCCTCGACGCGCTCCAGGAAGACGAACTGGTGGACGCCGCCTTCGCCGACGATGCGGGTGAAAAAGGTCAGCGGCAATTCGCACATCGGGTGGAACCCGACAAAGCCGCCGATACGCGGGTACATATCCTCGATGGGAATAGTGGCGTGGCCGCACCCGAAGGTGTGGACCCAGCGTTCGGCGGCGATGGTATCGGCCATGGCCTCGGCGGCCTTGCGGATATTGGGGATTTGGGTTTGCTCGATGCGGTCCATGACCGCCCGGGTGTTACTTAGCCATTGCTTCGCGACATTGCTCATTGGATGTAATTAGATGGGAATGGTTTCTATGTATTTGTTTAAGGACAAAGAAAAGGAGGATGGCTGAGCCGGCCAGGCAGCCGAGCATGACTTTGGTGTATTGCTGGATGCCATGGATTTGCGCCAGGAGACCGAAGGACTTGTTAATGGTCATATTGCCGATCAGGGCGATGAAGAAGATGGTGCTGAAGGCGGTGCCGGATTGCGCGGGATACAGGTCCCCAATATAGCTGAGGACCACCGGAAAACAGGCGGCCAGTCCCGCGCCGATGAGCAGCGCCGCGGTCAACGCCGTGCCATAGCTGGTCGCAAACATGAGCAGCAAAGCGCCGGCGGCAGTCAGCCCGATGCTGCCAAACAATATGGTCTGCGAGTTGATATGCTTGAGCAGGCGACTGAGGACCAGGCGCGCGATGACCATGGCGCCGGTCACGGCCATGAGACCGAGAAGGGTCTTCCATTCCTCGGCGTGCTCGCCGGAGAGGGTCACCTTCCTGAAGTAGCGGGTGATCCAGTCGTTGGACATGCCTTCCATGCCGCTTTGGATGGCCAGAGCGAGCCCGGCTAGAAAGAAGATCGGGCGCTTGAGCAGGGCGAAGCCGCTCATCGCCGCGCCGGGCTGCGCTTTCTGTTTCGGCGGCGGGAAAGTGACGAGCAGGAAATAAAGCACTGGCACGAGGACGAAGCCCCCAATCCCGGCCACGATGCCGGCCAGTGAGAAGTGTTTGGACAACGCCGCCAGCGTGCTGGGCATGCCGAGCGCGCCGATGCCGAAGAAGACCCCCAGCAAGCTAAGCTTCGCGCCGCGCTCGCCTTCGCTCACATCGGCGGCCAGGGCGTTGGTCGCGCCGTTCAAGACGCCGCCGCCGAAGCCGATAAGGAAGACGAAGAATTGGATATAACCCCGGCTGCCGGCAAAGGCCATGCCCTCCAACCCCGCGAAGACCAGCAGCGCGCAAACGATCAGCATCCATTTGTAGCCGAAGCGGTCCACGATCGGACCGAAGATGAGGGAGCCTGCCAAGATGCCGAAGGGCAGCAGGGCGGTCAGGGTGCCGATGCCGTTGTCGTCGAGGTGGAAACGTTCCGCGAGCATGTTGTTCACCGAGCCGAGCGACAGGAACACGATGCCAAACAGGAGCATGCCGAGACAAGCGGCGGCGAAAACCAGGTTGCGTCTATACATGCGACGCGGAGTTTAGTCACATCCAGCCGGGCAGATAAACCACGAAATACACGAAAAGGACGCAAGTCAGCTTTTAGCAGCCTCTCGGCGCCCAAGAGGCCATCGTGCACGCCGGCGCTCCGCCGACTTCGTCGCTGGCCGTGAGCGGTCGCCCAAACTGCGCGGCGGGAGCAACGCGCTAGTGGATCCAGGGCAACGCCAGAGCAGCTCCATAGTTGCAAGGAAGTTGCAGGCATGTTGCAAGCCTGTTGTAAGCTTCTTGGAGGCTTCTTTCCTTGTTTGTCTCTCCCGCTCTCCGGCCTGCTGCCCG
>PLZQ01000299.1 GCA_003152225.1 Limisphaerales bacterium
AGTTACACCAGTGCATCGAGAGTTGTGCTGGCTTGCAACACGGAAGTGCCGCCCGACGACGGGGCTCGCTGGCCGGGGAGCATTTGACTGGAGCCCTTCACCTGTGTCAGGCTGGTTGATATGATTATGGAGCAGACAAGCGCCCGGGCCGTTTACTCGCAAGGGGTGGCGCCTGGGAAGGCAGGCTCGCCTCTTTCCGCCCGATCGGAGTGCCTGGACGTGACGGTATGGCGCTAGCAACGGTGGAAGCGAATGTGTTAAACGGAGAAGCCAATCCGCCGGGCCGCGCGAATAGCGGCGTGCCTCCATATTTCACGTCCCTCAAGCCGTTTGCCGGCTTGTTCGCAACCGGCATGCCCTCGCTGATGTATCACAAGCTGGGGCCGCGCCCGCGCGGTGTGCGGCTCAAGGGGCTTTATTTAAGCCGCTCCCTATTCGACCGGCAGTTGTCGGAACTGCGCGCAGCCGGCTTTGCTACGCCTGCCTATGGCCGCCCGACATCGTTGGAAGGGAATCCCGGCAGAAGCATTGCGCTGACCTTTGATGACGGCTTCGCCAATGTGTTTGAGCATGGCTTGGAGCCGCTGGCCCGGCACGGGTTCCGCGCAGTTGAATTCCTGGTCGCGAACCTGATCGGCGGCTGCAACGAATGGGAAATGCAGGAAGGTGAGGCCCGGCAATCCATGATGGACGAGACCCAGGTCAAAGAGTGGCTGGCGGCGGGGAACGAAATCGGGTCGCACACGCTCACGCATCCGTTCCTGACCCGGCTTAGCCTGAAAGCGGCGAAGGAAGAGATCACCGCCAGCAAGAAGAAGCTCGAAGACCGCTTCGGCCGGCCAGTCCGGCATTTCTGCTATCCGTATGGCGACTGGAATCCGGCTGTGCGCGACCAGGTCATTGCGGCGGGGTATGAAACGGCCTGCACTACGGATTTTGGAGTCAATACCGGGGCCACGCCGCCCTTCGAGCTGAAGCGCATCCTGGCGCGCTATCAGTCGATCAGCTTCAAGGCGCTCAAAGAACGCCTGACCCGGGCCAGGTTCCGATGAACGGCCCAGCCGAATGGGAGCGAAGCATGGTTATTCAAGCCGCCAATTCTTCAGCCAATTGTTCAATGGAAGCACCCAAAAACATCCTGCTGATCCGCCTCAAATCAATTGGGGACATCCTGTTCACGCTGCCGGCGGTCCACGCGGTCCGGAAGGCTTTCCCCGAGGCGAGAATCAGTTTCCTGGTTTCCAAGGAGTATGCGCCGCTCTTGGAGGGCTTTCGCGACGTGGATGCCGTCATAGCCCTGGACCGCACGCGGTTTCGGCATCCTAATCCTGGGGTTATCATTGCGGAAGCGGTCGCTCTACTGCGGCAGGTGCGCCGGTCGAAGTTCTCGCTGGCGGTCGATTTCCAGGGCTACGGCGAAACGGCATGGCTGACGTGGTGGAGCGGCGCGCCGCAACGCTGGGGCAGCGTCTATCGCCCCAGCCGAAGGTGGGCGTACACAAAGGCGCCGATCCGCAATGACCGCATCCAAATCGCCGAGTGGAATCTCTCCCTGCTGCACCAGTGCGGCCTCAAGCCGCAGCCGATTCGGAATGAGTTTCACCTTCCGGCACACGCACTTCAAGCGGCGTTGGTTTTTTTCGCCGCCTCCGGCTGCGACCCAGCCAAGCCGACGCTGTTCATCCAACCCTTCACCAGTTCGCCAAACAAGAACTGGCCACTGGAAAAGTATCTCGTTCTGGCCAAGCACTGGCGAGCCGCGGGGATGCAGGTCATCTTCGGCGGCGGGCCAGCCGATCACGCCGGCCTTGAACCCGTGCGCCAGGGAGGCTTTGTGACATCGGCAGGACTCTCGCTCCTGGCCACCGCCGGTCTTATGAAATCGTCCACCTTGGTGGTTGGCGGGGTCACAGGTCTGCTGCCCTTGGCTGTCGCCATGCAAAAACGGGTAGTTATGCTGATCGGTTACCCTACTTGCGAACCCGGGTTTCCGTACCAACATCCTGACTGGGCGGTTACCGCAGGAGATTCGTCCCCCGCCGCCTCGATCTCGGTTGAAACAGTGATCGAGGCCACCGCTCAAGCGCTGGTCGAACTTGGCGCTTTCCCTTCTGCCGCTCCCCCCTGAGTACGCCCCCCGGCTACTACGCTTCGCACGAACAAGCCAGCCGTGCTTAGGGCTGCTCCTGCTGAACTGAAGTCCGCGCCCCGAACGAACACGGGCTCATGGGGTGTCTGAGAAACCGGTCGTGCTGCTTCACGTCCGAGCTACCGGCCTGCTCCCCGCCGTCGCTCTTCCCCACTTTGTTCCCACGAAGGCATACCGCGCATGGGTCAGGCCGTTGACCACTTTGTTGACGTAATACTTGAACCCGCTGGATAGATTGACGCGTTTGACCTGCAGCGGCAGAGCGGCTTGCTTGAAGAACTCCTTGTAGTCGGCGAGCGTGTAAAAGCGCTCGTTCACGCCGGTGGCGACGAGCTTAGACAGCATCTTGGCGCGCGACTTGATCTTCACCAACGGCCACACCGGCTCGCGAATGGCTACGAACTGCCCGCCCGGCTTCAACACCCGCTTGGCCTCGCGCAACACCTGCACGATATTCGCGGCCCGATGCAACACGGCGGAGCACACCACGAAGTCGAAGTGGTTGTTCGGGAAATCGAGATCATGGTAGTCGCCCGGCATGCGCGTGATCTTGGCGGCGTTGGCATTGAGCAGCTTGAACACCTTCGGCGCCTGCTCCTTCAGCAGCCGTGGCGATAAATCCGTTGCGATGACCTCGACCACTCTAGGCTGCTTGGAAAGCTCGGCGCTGAGCCACGCCCCGCCGGCGCCGATTTCCAGGATTCGGCCCCGGAATTCCAGGCCGCAGTTCTCCTTCAGGAACGGGATGTACTTGGGGAAGTCCCCCTTCACACAGCGCAGCCACTCGTCTTCCCGGCCAAATTCAAGCGCCCGCCGTGTCCCGGTCTCCTGCAAGGCCAGCGTCCACTCGCGTTCGCAGCGGGCAAGGTAGGCCTTGTTTTCGCTGTATTTTGATTCGCCCGTGTTCATCGGAACGCCCACAAGTTATGAGGCAATGCTCGCCGGCGCAACGGTGTTTTGCCAGGCCGCAATTCTCTTTCAAAGATTTCGATTTACCGCTTGCTTGCCGCGGCCGCATTTGCTTTTTTCTGCGGACGTTTTTGCATAGTGCCCATGCTCGAGTAACACTTAGTAACTGTTTGTAGTTTGATGCACCAAGTAAGTTCCTTCTTCGCTCCGGATCGGTATTCCGTTAAGAAAATGGCTAAACCGGTCAATTTTGTCTGCACGGCCCCGCAAGCCAAACAGGTTCACGTCACCGGCGATTTCAATGATTGGGATATGACCGCCCATCCCATGAAACGCCAGCCTGACGGAGCGTGGCTGCTCCAGGTGCAGTTGAATCACGGGCACCACCATTACCGTTTCCTTGTGGATGGCAAACCGGTGCTCGACCCGCGGGCGCACGGAATTGCCCGCGACCACGAGGGCGCCAAAGTCTCACTCATCGCCGTAAGCTGAGCCCTTGTCCTTCCGCTGCTCGGCGAAAAAGCTCCGGAGCAAGGAGCGGCATTCCGTTTCACGCACGCCGCTGGTGATCTCGCAGTGATGGTTCAAGGTCGGGAACTGCAGCAGGTTCAACGCGCTGCCGGCGGCGCCCGCCTTGGGGTCGCTCGCGCCGAACACCACGCGCGCCAGGCGGACGTGAACAATGGCCCCGGCACACATCGGGCAGGGCTCCTTCGTGACATACAGCGTGCAATCCGTCAGGCGCCAGTCACCGACAGCTTCCTCAGCCTGGGTCAACGCCAGCATCTCCGCGTGCGCGGTCGCGTCTTTGAGCAGCTCCACCTGGTTAAATGAGCGGGCGATGATGCGTCCCTCGCGCACGACCACCGCGCCGACGGGCACTTCCCCGGCCGCATAAGCCTTCGCCGCCTGCCGCAACGCCTCGCCCATGAAGAAGAGGTCGCTCTGCAAATCAATGATTGGTTCTTCTGGCATCAGCAAATCTCCAAGCTCAAGCTTCTCTCCCCAAGCACCCCAGGTAACGCAGGTGACCCATGCAACTCATGTAATCTCCACAGTCCCCGATTCCTCCAACGTCCACTCGTTATGCCCGTCCGGATGGCAGTGGCAATGCGCGGCGAAAAAGCCGCCGCGATGCTGCCAGAACCAGGGCCAAATGCGCTCCCGGTCCGTTTGCGGTATCTTCAATCCCGGCAAGGCTTCGCGCGGGAAGAACTGAAAGCGCCCCTCGCGATGCGCGGGCGGCAAAGCCGTCAATTTCCGCTTCACCTCGAACAGGAACATCAGCCAATGGCTTTGGCCTTGATACCCGTGCTCGCTCGCCAGCCCCGTCAGGTGCAAGTCGGCGAGAGATAGCGCTACGCCGAGTTCCTCTTCGGCCTCGCGGCAAGCGCAGGCGTAAGGAGATTCGCCCACATCCGTGTGCAGTTTCCCGCCGCACGGGCTCCACAAGCCCAGGTTAGGCTCCTGCGCCCGTTCGAGGAGCAATACGTCGTCGCGCTCGTTGAAACAATACAACAGTGTCGCCAGCTTGTAAGGCAGCCCCATAGTTCGCGCTGGTCAAGGCTCGCTGTGGCCGGTTTTTCCAACGCAATACAGATTCTGCGCCGTGCGAATGAACAACTCACCGTGCGCCACCGCAATCGACGCCCGCACCGGGGACTCGCCCACGTGGATGGTAGAAAGGACTTTAAACTCGTTGCCCGCGTCCAGCACGACCACGGTGCCGTCTTCACTGACGCAAAAGATCTTTCCATCGGCGCCCGTGGGCGAGGCGCGGAAGATCTCCCGCACGCCCAGGTTCCCCTGCCACGCTTTCGCGCCAGTCTGCGGCTCCAGGCAGGTCATCATCTGGCGGTCGCCATCCAGCACGAATAGCTTTTGGCGGTAGAAGAGCGGCGTCGTGCAATCGCTGGGGAATTCCTTGAACTCCCAGGCAATATTTGTAGCCGTTACCAGCCCGCTGCCCCCGGCTTTGATGCCGAGCACGGGGTCACGCTTCGGACCGCAGGCTATAATCATCCCGTCGGCCACCACCGGCGAAGGCACAATGCGCCAGGAGTGTTCATGCCTGACGTCCAGCCCCCCGCAGCGCCACAGCTCCGCCCCGGTATCAGGCGAATGCGCCGTGACATAATCGCCCCCCGCCACCAGAATCTCGGTGCCCTGCTTTCCCGCGTCAGGAATTGGCGTCGAGTAGGCCTCCTGCGACTCATCGACGGCATCCGTGGGGCGGACGTGACGCCAGAGGTTCTTGCCGGTCTGCGGATCAAGGCACAGCAGGAAGGACTCGTGCTCCGGCTTGTCGGAAGGCTGCGCAGAGCTGTCGGGATGCGGACCACGCTGCAGGACTTGCACGTAGAGCTTGCCGCCGTAAAGCATCGGGCTGGAGCCGTAAATCCAATTGATCACAAAACTCCCATACTCCTTTGCCAGGTCGCGCTTCCACAGCTCCTTGCCGGCGAAGTCAAATGCCGCCAGGTCACCCGTGGCAAACAGGCTGAAGACGCGCTTCCCATCGGTCACCGGTGAGGGCGACGCCATATTATTGCGGCCTTTCTCGCGATTGCCGACGCCTACCACCTTTTGCCAGCGGACTTTGCCGGTTCTCCTGTCCAGGCAAATCAGGAGCAGGTTCTTCTGCTCGTCCGGATTGGAGACGAAAACGGAATCCTCCCAGACCGCCGGCGTGGCGCCGCTGTAACCCGGCAGCGGGGCAACCCAGGCCACGTTCTCCGTCTTGCTCCACTGGGCGGGAAGCCCTTTCTCTGTGGTCGAGCCATTGAATTCAGGCCCGCGCCATTGGGGCCAGTTCTCGGCGCGGCTCGACATGCCGATGAGCAGCGCCAGGCACACGCAGGAAACCGTGGCCCGGCTCCCACGGCAAGTGCTTCGGCAACTCAGCTTAGTCATACGGGCAAAGTAGGTTCGGTTGACCGAAGCGGCAAGGCTTTTGGCCTCGACACCCACCCGCTGCAGGGCTTGACATAAATCCACCTGGCCGCTTTAATACGCCTTGGTCAGCGTGAACTATGAAGGCCTCCGCAGAACCAACTTCGGGGAATGGCCAAACCGCTGCCCGCTCGTGTTTGCGGGTTCAGCTAACGCCGGGTCTGGGGCGCAGGGGTCTGGGGCTGGCTTTGCTGCTTGCCTTAACCACGACGGTGTCGGCGCAATGGGTAACCGTTGATTCCACTTTTCCAGCCGGCAGCGGACCCAACGCTTTGGTTCGCACGCTAGCGGCTCAAGCCGACGGACAGGTTCTCATTGCCGGATCGTTCACCAATGTGAGCGGGTCGCCGCACCGGTATATCGCCCGCGTTGGAACAAACGGGGTCATCGATGAGAGCTTTGATACTCAACTCAGCGCCGAACCGACTCGCGTTCAAACGCTGTTGGACGGGCGGATTCTGATCTCGGGCTCTTTCACGAGTGTCAATGGCGTGGCCTGCCCGGGCCTGGCGCGGCTGCAACCGGATGGCGGGTTGGACGGTTCGTTCGTTCCGCCAAGTGGGTTGAGCGCGGCGGGCTCGGTTGCCGGATTGGCGGCGTCCAATGGCACGGTGTGGGTGACTGGCACGTTCACGAATCTGGGCGGGCTGCCCCGTAATCGGCTGGCACGATTATTGTCCGGCGGAGCGGTTGATCCGTCTTTCCAGTCCCCCTTTGGCGCCACTAACACGGTTGCCCTGGTGGCCCTCCAACTCGACGGCAAGCCGCTGCTCTCCGGGACATTTTCCAACCTGGCCGGGGTAGCGGTAACTAATCTGGTCCGATTGAACCTGGACGGTACGGTTGATCCTTCGTTCCGGGCCGGGCTGGCGCCCGGGGAACGCGTCATCCGCGGTCTGCTCATGCCTGATGGGCGGTTGGTGGCAGCCGTGGCTGGTTATGCTGATTACAGTATCGCCATCACGCCGCCGCGCCTCGTGCGGTTCAACTCAAACGGCGTGCTCGACCCGGCTTTCAATGTGTCCTTTGAATCGCCCGGCTCTCCTTATAACAGCACGGTTTATGCGCTGGCGCTGCAGCCGGACGGCAAGATTCTCCTGAGCGGCACCTTCCTCCGGGTGAACGGCGTTTCACGCGGGAAGCTGGCCCGGCTCGGATTGGACGGCGCACTGGATTTCTGCTTTGACGTCGCAATGGGTGGCGAGTGGGTGCCATTGGCGGTGGCGCCAACGCCGGACGGAAGCGTCGAGGTCGGTGGCTCGTTCAGCGGTTTGCAGGGGCAGTCTCATCCTTACCTGATGCGGTTGCTGCCACCGATCGGTTGTGCTCCGGGAGTCATCGAGATGGCTGTGCCCGCGCTGGAATTCCGAGAGGATGCGCTACGCGCAGTTATTCCGGTGGTGCGTCACGGCGGGGCAGACGTGGAACAAAGCGTCGCCTTCACCACGCGCGACGGCTCGGCGCAGGCAGGTTCGGATTACGAAGCGGTCAGCGGCACGCTGCGGTTCGCCCCAGGTGAACGCAGCCAGTTCATCACAGTTCCGCTTTACAGTGACAACCTCACGGAGGGGCCGGAGACCTTCGAGGTGGAGTTGACCCAAGCTAATGACGGCGCCAGCCTTGGGGACTTGACGAACGTGGTCGTGACCCTTACCGACGCTCCGGCGGGCACGGCTGGCGCGCCAGACACCAATTTCGTAGTGCACCTGGATGGCCCGGTCCAGGCCATCCTTCCGCTGGCCGATGGCCGCGCCGTGCTGGCGGGGACTTTCACCAACGTTAACGGGCAGTTCAGCCCAAACCTGGCCCGCCTGCGCGCGGATGGCACGCTCGAAACGGCATTCCTGCACTCGCAACCATTGGACGATCAAGTGATGTCCCTGGCAATGGATGGCATGGGCAGACTGCTGGTGGCCGGGTATTTCCAGCACGTGGACGGCCTCTGGCGGCCGGGCCTGGCGCGCTTTGGGACCGATGGCGCCCTGGATAATACGTTTGCGCCGTTTGATGCGTGGCCGACCAACGCTTACGGCGGCGTCACGCTGCAAGCCGCAACCGTGCTGGCGGATGGCAGCATCGTGTGCTCGGCGACGCTCCCCGGGGCCGGTTATAACAGCTATGACGTATTGCTCAAGCTCTCGGCGGCTGGAGTTGTGGACTCGGCCTTTACCAACCGGGTACCACCTGAGGCCCTGGCGATTCGGCTACAGGCAACGCCGGACGGGGACTTCTTTATGCTCGGCGCGGGCTTTGGCAGCACCCTAACTCGGCTCCGCCCGGATGGCACACTGGACCTCGATTTCGTCCCGCCCGCGGATCGGCAGTCCACTTACTATACCGGCGATATGAACTTGCTGCCGGATGGACGCGTGACCGTGGCGGGGCAGGCAACCTCGTATTACGGATTGCAGAGCGTGGGGCCGCTGTGGCGGCTCAACCCGGATGGGTCCCTGGACGCAGGTTTTAGCCCTTCCAATTCCGCTACCTCGCTCGGAGCCCTGCAATCAGCCGATGCCATCAGCGGTGCGCCTGATGGCCGGGTGCTGGTAGCCGGGACTTTTTCTGCCGGCAGCAATTACATTTGGACGCTGCGCCGCTTGTTAGCGGATGGCTCGCCGGACTGGAGCTTTGACCCGGGGACGGGTTTCAACGTCTTGCCCACGAGCGGCTACCTGAGCTTGAACGCCTTGGCCGCGTTGCCGGGCGGGGGTTGGCTGGCGGGCGGGGAGTTTGGCGGTTACAACGGGTTTAACCAGCGCTACCTGGTGAAGGTGCTGCCGGAAACTCTGCTCCAGCCGCGCACCTTTGCTTTTGCGGTCACCAATGTGAGCCTCGTGGAGTCCAACACCGTGCTTACGTTCGAGGTCCGGCGCAGTGGCGACGCGTCCGCGCCCGCGAACGTTACGGTCTTCACGCAAGACGGCACGGCCACCGCTGGGGCCGATTACCTGTCGCTCAATACCAACCTGACGTTTGCGGCCGGCGAATGGAGCAAAACCGTTGCGGTCACAATTCTCGATGATGCCGTCGTCGAAGCCACCGAGCAATTCAGCCTATGCCTGACCAATGCCATGGGCGGGTTCAGCCTCGGCCAACCTTCGACGGTTACCATCTCCATCCAGAATAACGATGCGGGCATCCAGTTCACACAAGACCAGTTTCCGGCCCTCGAAGAGGATGGGTTCGCGTTGGCGGTCGTTCAGTGGAGCGGCGCGCTGTCCACCAACCTGCAAGCGCAGATCCGGATCGTGCCAGTGATCGGGAGCAGCGGGGATTTGGGTGTGACCAATCTGACGGTCCAGTATGGAACGGGAACGCGATATTCTACCAACGCGTTATTCATTCCGGTAGTGGACGACGCGCAACACGAGCCCACCCGCCAGTTCCGGCTCGAACTCAGCGGCAGCGCCAATTTGATTGTTGGCCCGCGGTCCAATGCCATGCTGGTTCTCGAGGACCGGGACTTTGCGACCACGCCGGCCCGCGGTGTGGCCGGCGTCGTCGAAGCCATTGCCAATGCGCCCGCGGGGGGCGTGTATCTGGCGGGGGACTTCTCTAGCGTGCATGGCGTGCCACGGTCCCGAGTAGCGCGACTCTTGCCCGACGGCGAGGTGGACACCAGCTTTGCCCCCGGCGATGGGCCGGACGCGGATGTGACCGCCCTGGCCGTGCAAGCCGATGGCAAGGTCCTCATCGCGGGGACCTTTGCCAAGGTGGCGGGGATACCACGCGCCGGTCTGGCGCGCTTGAACACGGATGGCTCCGTTGATCCTTCATTCGATCCCGGCCTGGGCATTCGCAATACCAATGGTCCGGCGTTCATCCGCGTCCTGCTTCCCCAAAGCGACGGAAGCGTGTGGGTGGGGGGCGCTTTTACCCACTTCAGCAATCGCTATGGCCGGCACCTGGCAAAACTGTTGTCCAATGGTGGTGTGGACACCAGTTTCACCTCGCCATTCACCACCGTTCAATCGTATCCGCGCCCAAACCTTGAGGCCACGGCGCTATACTCGCTGGTCGAGCAACCGGACGGAAAGATCGTAGCAGGAGGAGTGCTCTATCCCGGAAGCTTGAAACCCCTGAGTTCGGTCGTGCGTTTGAGCCAAACCGGCCTGGTAGATGCCAGTTTCAGCAACACCCTTACGACCGATTCCGCTTACTCGTTGGCGTTGACACCGGAGGGGAAAACCCTCGTCGGTGGGGCTTACACGGTCCTCTTCGGTGTGCCGTACACGACCAACTGGCTAACCGTCTGGCGTCTGGGCACGAACGGAAGCAAGGATGTTGCATTCAACGTTCGCAACGCCCCGTCCGTGTCCGCCTCCTCCGCTGAGGTCCGGCAATTGCTCGTGCAACCGGATGGGCGCATTGTGTTTTCTGCGGCGGTTTTTGTGCTGGACTCGGGCAGATTCCCAGGAGCGGGAAAACCGGACCATGTGATTGTCGGACGACTTCTGGCAGACGGATCCTGGGACAGTAGTTTCGCATCGCTTACCTGCGCCCTGCCCATGTTGCAGCAACCTGGGCCGTTCTGGTTCAACAGTCCAACGTTGGTAAGTTCGCTGGGGCTGGAACTGATCGTCCCCACTGTGGTATTGGCCCAGCAGCCCGACGGAGTCTTCGTGCTGGCCGGCGCCTTTGATTCGATCAACGGCGAGCTGCGCCGGCGGTTGGCGCGGGTGGACCCGGACGGCTCACTTCGCGGACGCCTGTTGCTGGAGCTGATAGCAGGCAAGCCCTCGCGACTGTCCTTGCCCGGCGAAGTCGAGTTCCCCTACGTTTTGGAGACTTCGTCTGACCTTACCCACTGGACCGAGTGGATGGTAGATGATTATCCCTGGTGGCCGGTCGAACTGGGCCTTGCTCCCAGCGAGCCCACCAGGTTTTTCCGCGCACGCCCGGCACCCTGAAGTGCAAGAAGGAAGGACGCTTCGTGTGAGGATGTAGCGGCCGGTCCACAACTGAATGGCGCTTAGACAAGGCCCAACAGAATGGGGCTTTTCTCAGGAAGTGGCCGCAAAGCTTGGTCGGTGGGAGCCGGAAACCAGGCTCAATCCCCTGCAAACCGCGCTTTCCGCGCACCGGCTGGGTGTCAACGGAGCCGAAGAAGGAACAGGCGGGTTACGGCCACCCTGAGGCCCCCCTCAGGCCATTTGGTGGCTAACCGGTAGGCACCCTGAAGCCACCCTTAGGCTACCCGAGGCTACCCCGAGCCTTTGCGGTGCACGACTTCCGTTCGCTCCGCCTCAGTTTGGCTGTCAGGCTTCGTCATTTGAGCTTCGCCAGCCCGGTTTCAACCTGGCCGATTTCCAGCACGGAGAATCGTTCCGGCTCGTCTCGGAGCGGGCCGGGTTCCAGCGGTTGACTCTCACCCGGTTCCACGACGACGACCACGCGCACCGGCAACCCCAAGGCTCTCAGCTTTCCGACAAAGCTGCGTCGCGGCTCATCCCAGCCTAGCAGCACACAGATACAGCCGCTCACCGCTTTGACGTGGCCGAGCACCAGATGCTCCAGCGCGTGGAAGGGCTGGTCGGTACAGGCACCGACCGACGCCAGTATTTCCAGCATCTGATCCACATGCGCAACTCCGCGCCCCGCGGTGAAGCAGTAGGACTGCGGACCGACGAACAGCAGGTCCAGCAGCGATTCCTGGGTGGGCAGGGTGCAGGCGAACGAAGCGGCGACTGATACCGCCTCCTCAAACACCTCACCGTTTTGCTGATCCGTAAAGGTGTCGAGCACCAGCGCGTGCCGGACGAAGAACTCGTCCTCGAACTCCTTCACCACCGGGTGGCCCACCCGGGCCCAGCTTCGCCAATGAATGTGCCGCAAGGGATCGCCGTGGCGATAATCGCGCAGCGCCACATATTCCTCACTCTGACCGACGCTGGACGCGAGGGCCACGCCTCCTTCCTGGTACTTCGCCGTGCCCGGCAATGCAATCGCCGGCACCGGATAGCGCCGCGGCAGGATCAGCACCGACTGCGGCAACGGCAGCGTCGTGGCTGCGCGGACCAATCCAAGCGGGTCAGGGCGCGCCAGCGTCACCCCGGTCAACCTCAAGGTTCCGCGCCGCAGCGGGGTCAGCTCGACACGCACTTCCACTTCCTCGTCTGGCGCCAACGGAGGTACGCTGGCTTCCTTCACGCTCGCGAGCCGGAAGGAAGAGGCGCGCTGGCTGCCTCTGAATCGAAACGACCGCAGCGCTTTCTGCTCAGCGCGCTCCCGGGCCATGAATTCCTCAAACGACGGGCGCGGGTCCACGAGATTCTCCAGCAGAGTCAACCCGTTGTGCGTCTTCGAGGACAGGTTCTTCACCATGATGCGGTAGTCGAGCGGACGGCCCGCGGTCCCGAACCTCGGCAAGCGACGGGTCGCCGTAAAGCGCACCCGCAACGTCCGGCCCCAGCAGACCGCCACCACCAGGAGAAGCAGCAATAGCGGGAGGACCTGGTAAATGAGGTTATTGTCGGTGTCCGGCGCCAACAAGGCGGCGAGGATGAGCGCGACCAGCACAGCCAGCCCGGGCCGCGTGAATCGCCGTTGCGCCCAATGCCACCGCCCGGATGAAAAGCGGTAAAGAGCGTAGAGGATCCTGAAGTGGAGAGTCATGGAAAGTCCGCGCTCCGGATTCCCGGTCACGCCGGCACCCGGGTCTTCTTTACGACTTCCTCCACCACGCCTTGCGCGGTCTGGCCGGAAAAGCGCGCCTGCGGCTCCATGACCACCCGGTGGGCGATGACCGGCACCGCGAGTTCCTGGATCTGCTCGGGCATGACGAACTCCAGATCCTCGAATAGGGCCAGGGCCTGCGCCGCTTTCATTAGCGCAATGGAAGCGCGCGGGCTGGCGCCCAGTTGCGCGCCCGGCGCCGTCCGCGTCGCGCCCACCAAATCCACCGCATACCGCTTTAGCTCCTCGCTGATGCGCACCTCTTCCACGGCGCGCTTCAGGCCGAGCACGTCCGCCAGCGAAGCGCACGGTTTCAGTTCGTTGAGCGGGTGGTTGTGTTCCTGCGCCGTGAGAATGGCGACCTCTTCCGCCGACTGTACATAGCCCAGTGCGAACTGCATCGCGAACCGGTCCATCTGCGCTTCCGGCAATGGATAGGTGCCGCGAAACTCCACCGGGTTCTGCGTGGCGATGACGAAGAACAGGCCCTCCAGGTCCCAGCGCTCGCCATCCACGCTCACCTGGCTTTCACCCATCGCCTCCAGCAGGGCCGACTGCGTGCGAGGCGAAGCGCGGTTAATCTCATCGGCCAGCAGAATGTTGGCGAATACGGGCCCCTGATGGAAATGGAACTGCTGGTCGCGCTGGTTGAAGACCGATACCCCGAGGATGTCCGATGGCAACAGGTCGGGCGTAAACTGAATGCGCTTGAAGGTCGCATCGACCGAACGGGCCAGCGCCTTGGCCAGCGTGGTCTTGCCGGTGCCGGGAAAATCCTCCAACAGAACGTGGCCGCCACTCGCAAACGCGGCCAGCAGCTTGCGCGTCGAGGCCGCCTGCCCCCGCATGATCCTGGCAATGTTGGAGGTAATCCGTTGGTAAACTTCGCGGGCTGCCTGGTGGCGCGCCTGCGCCGTCTCCCGCTCTGGTTCTGCCGTTTGCGACATCTCCCTATCCTAATCGGCGCCGACTCCCACAGCGAATGATTTTCCGCTGTCGCAGGCGGTGATTAACATTTGCTGATAGAAAAAACTTGTTTTCGCACGGCGGAACAGTAGTTTCCCCCGCCATGAAAGTTGCATTCTACGGTCACGTCCGGCAGTACCATAATATTAAGTCGGAAATAGATAAGAACATTAAGACGGTGCTTGAGAGCGGCCAGTACGTCATGGGCCCCATGCTCAAGAAGTTCGAAGCCGAACTCGCCGCCTATCACGGCACTAAATACGCCATCGGCGTCGGCAACGGCACGGACGCCATCTGGCTGACCCTGATGGCGCTGGGTATCGGACCCGGGGATGAAGTCATCACCCACCCGAACACCTTCTTCGCCACCGCGGAAGCCATCTGGATCGCCGGCGCCACCGCCGTCTTCGTTGATTGCTGTCCCACGACCAAGTGCATTTGCGCGGACAAGATCGAGGCCGCGATCACTCCCAAGACCAAGGCCATCATCCCCGTCCACCTGTACGGCCAGTGCGCCGACATGGCCGCCATCAGCAAGATTGCCAAGAAGCACAAGCTCAAGGTCATCGAGGACAACGCCCAGGCCATCGGCGCCAGCGGACCGGGCTTCAAGATCGGCCAGCTCAGCGACGCTGCCTGCACCAGCTTCATCATCCAGAAGAACCTCGGCACCTTCGGCGACAGCGGCGCCCTGGTCACCAACGACCCCGCTATCGATGCCGCCGTCCGCCGGTTGCGCAACCACGGCTCGACCGCGCGCAATGTTCACAGTTANNNNCCCGAGTGGCGCGACCAGTTGGTGGCGTTCCTGGTCAAGAACGGCATCGATGCCAAGACCCATTATTCCATCGCCATCCACAAGCAAGCCGGCTACCCGTGGGGCAAGAAGGCGCGCATCGTCGGCAGCGTCGCCAACGCCGAGGCCAACGCCGCCACCTGTATCAGCCTGCCGATGTTCCCCGAGCTTATGACGAAGGAAGTGGACTATGTCATTGCCAAGGTTAAGGAATGGGACAAGCAGTTCGCCTCCCAGGTCCCGGCCGGCAAAGGGTCCGCCAAATCCGGCGACTGCTGCTGCTCCTGCAAGTAGCATTTAATTAAGCCAACGAACGGGCGCCTTGGGACATCCCCGGGGCGCCCGTTTCCACACAAGGCCGAACACGCAGCACATTTCACGTTTCACGTTTCACGCATCACGAACCCCTCCACCATCTTCTTATGAGCAAATATAAAGTCCTCATCGTCGGTATGGGCAAGCGCGGCATGCACCACGCCACCGCCTTCAACGCCAACCCGAAATTCCAGGTCGCCGGCATCTGTGATATTGACCCAAAGCGCCTGGACGATGCCGCGGCTAAGCTCGGCAACCCGCAAAAGGGCTCGGATGCCGCCGCGCTGGCCAAGGCGGTCAAACCGGATGTCTTCTGCTTCTGCACGCTGCCCAACCTGCGCACGCCCATGATCCAGGCGGCTATCGGCGGCGGCGCCAAGCTGATCGCCTTCGAGAAACCGGCGGCTCTAACCAGCGCCGAGCTATTCACCATTCGGGATCTGCTGAAGAAAGCGGGCGTGAAAGCCGTCGTCAGCCACCAGCATCGCTACGGCACGCACTACCAGAAGGTGAAGGAAATCGTTGCCAGCGGCGCGCTGGGCCACATTCACACTGTGTATGGCAGCGCCACCGGATGGATGACCCACATGCTTTCGCACCTCATTGACTACACCTGCTGGTTCAACGACTACACGCCGGCAAGCTGGGCGATGGCCCAGGCTGCGGGCCGCGCCAAGCTTGGCGATAACCACCCGTCGCCCGATTACATCGGTGGCTTTGTGCAGTTCACCAACGGCGTCCGCGGCATTTACGAGTGCGGCGCCGGCGCGCCCGACCAGCCCGAAGTCGCGAAGTGGTGGGGCAAGAACCGCATCGGCGCACAGGGCACCGAAGGCTTCGCCGAGGTCCTCACCAACGGCGGCTGGCGCGCGATAACGAAGTCCGGCGGCTACCAGTGCGGCGACGGCGCTATGAACTACGACCACGACATGCCGCCTTACATCCAGGAAATGGCCGACTGGCTGGACGACAGCAAGAAAGTCCACCAATGCAATTTCGACCACGCCTGCCTGGGCGCCGAAATCATGCTCGCCATGCAGCGCAGCGCCGCAGAAGGCGGGCAGATCGCCCTGCCGCTGGCCAGCGGCGCCGATGAGCAAGCCCTGCTGAAGGCCAAAGTGCCCGACCGCCCAGTCCTCGTCTCCTGCGAGCAGAATAAAAAGGAATTTGGCTTGGCATAATCGCCGCTCTGACTCCGATGGAAGTCATCATACAACCGAATCAGGAAGCCGCAGCATCACTGGTCGCGCGGATCGTGGCCCGCGAACTCCGCGCTAACCCGCACCTCGTCCTCGGCCTGGCGACCGGCCAGACGATGGAATGCGTCTATCGCCACCTCGTTCGCCTGCATCAGATGGAGAAGCTCGATTTCTCTCTCTGCCGCACGTTCAACCTGGACGAGTATGTCGGCCTGTTCCCGTCCGACCCGAACTCGTATCGGCATTACATGAATCACAACCTGTTCCGCCACGTGAATGTGGACCCGCGGAATACCCACCTGCCTAACGGCCTCGCGGACGACTTGGACCAGGAATGCCGCTGCTACGAAGCCACCATCAAGCGATGTGGGGGAATCGACCTGCAAGTCCTCGGCATCGGCAAGGCCGGGCACATCGGTTTCAACGAACCGCTCTCCGCCCTTTACTCCCGCACCCGGGTCAAGGCGCTCACGCCCACCACTATGAAGCAGAACGGGCCATTCTTCGGCGGGGAAGACAAGATGCCGCGCCGCGCCATCACCATGGGGGTCGGCACCATCATCGAATGCCGCCGCTGCCTCCTCCTGGCCACCGGCGCCAGCAAGGCCAACGTCATCGCCCGGGCCGTCGAGGGGCCCATTACCAGCATGATCTCCGCCAGCGCCCTGCAGTTGCACCCCCGCTCGACCGTCATCGTGGATGAAGAAGCCGCCGGCAATCTCACCGAGAAGGATTACTACCGCTGGATCTTCGCCAACGAGCCCGAGTGGGAAGAATACCGGTAACGCCCCTGACCTGAGCTGCCCCTCACGCCGGCTGTGCCGGAGGGTTATGGCGCACGAGCAATGGGATGCTCGCCTGCGGTTGGTCGTCCAGGGAGATATCAATCGAGTAAAGCCCGGGATTATCGAACTTCAACTGCTGAAGGTTCACGATGAAGTTACGCGTGCCGAAATGCATGTCTTCGGGCAGCGCCACTTCGACAGGGATGTGTGGGAATTTGGCGATCGAGTGCCCATCCGCATCGACGAAGTTAAGCTGCAGGTTGTGCTTGCCCTCGTCTCCGTTGAAGAAGGTGACCCGCAGCGCGATGGAGCATTGGGGGTGTATGGCTGGAAGGTGCTGCGTATAGATCGTGTCAAACGCCCCCAGCAGGTTCAGCTTGCCGTTGTCATCGGTCGCTGCGTCGCACAGAACCGCCACTTGTATATTCATCCTGCTGCTATAAAGACACGGATTGCACAGATTGGCACGCACTTATTTTGCCCTGGCTACGCCAGGGATCATTCGGGCAGGGTTCGGGTTTCGGATTTCGGGTTTCGGATTTCAGGCTTGTCCTGCCGTGCTTCCAGGAACGCCTTGAGCTCCGTCGCGGCCTTGCCGCCGAAACCCGGCACCTCGGCGATCTTCTCGACGCTGGCCAGCCGCATGCGCTGGACGGAGCCGAACTTCCGCAGCAACGCCGCCTTGCGCCGCTCGCCGATGTTGGGGAACTCATCGAGCAGGCTCTCCGAGATCTTCCGCAGCCGCAGTTGGGCATTGTAGGTATTGGCAAAGCGGTGCGACTCATCGCGCACCCGCTGCAACAGCTTCAATGCGCCGCTGTCCCGCGACAGCCGTAGCGGCTCCTTCTCGCCCGGCCGATAGATCTCCTCGAACTCCTTGGCCAGCCCGATGGTCGGGATATGCCCCAGCCCCAGCTTCTCCAACTCCGTGCGCGCCGCCCCAAGCTGACCCTTGCCGCCGTCAATGAGAAGCAGGTCGGGCAGCGAGGGCGGGGGGGGCGTGATACGTGATGCGTGATGCGTGACGCGTGAAACGTGAGACGTGAAACGTGATGCAGGCTCGGTGGCGGGTGAGGATGCCGCGGCTTCCGACGGTGCGGGTTCTTGACTCACCGCGGGTCGCTCGCCCTCGGCAACATCTTCCGGGACTTTAGACTTTAGACTTTGGACTTTAGACTCTTTAAGCACTCGCGTGTATCTCCGCCGCACAACCTCCGCCACCGACGCAAAGTCATCCTGCCCTTCAACGGTCTTGATCTTGAAGCGGCGGTAATTTGCGCGGTCGGGCCGCCCGTTGCGGAAGCTGACCAGCGACGCCACCTTGAACGTCCCGCTGATGTTCGAAATGTCGATGCCCTCGATCCGCTGCGGCGGCGCGGCCAGACCGAGCTCCTTCGCGAGTTCTACGAGGTCCTTATCCGCGTCGAGAGCCATCGGCAGGCTGTAGGGCACGCGCTCGAACCGGCTCACCTTTTTGGTTGTATGGCGCAGGTCGGCCAGCAGGTCGCGCAACTCAGCCGCGCGCTCATATTCCTGGGCCGCCGCGGCTTTCTTCATCTCCTCGCCGAGCTGCTCCTGCATCTCCGCGCATTGGCCGGCCAGAAAGTCACACGCGGCTGTCACCTGTCCCAGGTATTCCTCACGCCCGACATTGCCGATGCACGGCGCGGTGCAATACTTGAGATGCCCATACAGGCAATGCTTGTAATCGCGCTCGGTTGGCGTGAGCGGACGGCACCCGCGCAAATGATACTGACGTCGCACCAGGGCCAGCGTGCTGCGCAGCGCGCCCGAGTTCGGGAATGGGCCGAAATACCGCGCGCCGTCCTCCTGCTTAACGCGCGTCAGCGTCAACCGCGGGATCGGGTCGTTCAGGTTGACCTTCAGCATCAGGAACTGCTTGTCGTCGCGGAAGCTGATGTTGTAGCGCGGGTGGAATTCCTTGATGAGCTTGCCTTCGAGCAACAGCGCCTCGGGCTCGCTCCGCACGACGTGGAAGTCGAAGTCATGTATGGCATCGGTCAGCGCCTTGAACTTTAGGTCCCAGCCCAAGCGCCGCGACGGCTGGAAATAGTGGCTGACCCGTTTGCGCAGGTCCCGCGCCTTGCCTACGTAGATCACCGTCCCGAAGCGGTCACGCATCAGGTAAATGCCCGGCTTATGCGGCAGGGTGCCGAGCTTCTTACGGATGTGGTCGGCGTCTGACATGCCTGCCGCAAGTTAGATCAGGATCTTCTTCTTCGCGAAGTCGAACTTGGCCACCTTCTCCTTGAGCAGGCTCAGCATCGCCATGTTCAGGGCGGCCTGCACGTGCAGGCCGAACTCCACATCGCTCACCGGCTTCTCGCGGCTCCGCACGCAACTGAGAAAGTTCTGCCAGTGCAGGGGCGTCGAATCCAATTTGCCGGCTGGGTACACGCGCGGGTCGCCCTTCACCGGCACCACCGTGACGCTGTCGAACCCGGCATTCCATTCACCGGGATTCTGTAGCGTGAGAGTGCCTTCGTCGCCGCGAATAGCCGCTTCGGGCGGGTAATTGTTGGCCAGCGTGCAGGGGAGCACAATGGACAGCTTCTCCGGGTAATCGAGGCACATGTTAAAGGTGTCCGGCACTTCCCGGTCGTAGGTGGTGTATTTGAAGATGCCGCCGGACGCGACGGCGCGGGATGGGAACTTGAGGCCAATGGCGCTGACGAATGGCGTGAACACGTGCGGGAACAGATCGGTGCAGGGGCCCCCGGCGTAGTCGAGGTATTTGCGCCAACTGAAGAACCGGTCCACCGTGAACGGCACCTTCGGCGCGTCGCCCAGGAACGCCTGCCAGTCCAGGTCCGGCCCGGGCTTGGCCTCCGGGTCCGGGATCGGCGTGCGCTCGCCCCAATCGCCGCGTCGGTAGAATCCCACGGTGACGAGTTGCACGCGGCCAATGGCGCCCTGCTGGATTAGCTCGCGCACCTTCTGCCACGCCGGGCTTGAGTTGCCCTGGTTGCCGATCTGCACCACGCGCTTGAGTTTGAGGGTTTCCTCATAGAACCGCCTGGCGAGGTCGAACTGTGACCAGTGGCCCATCGGCTTCTCGCAATAGACATCCTTGGCGGCGCGGATGGCGTCCAGCGCCTGGGGAACATGCAGTCGGTCTGGCGTGGCAATGCAGACCGCATCGACGTTCGAGTCCGCCAGCAGTTCCTTATGCTTCCAGTAGGCCTTCGCCCCGGTGGGCTTGGCGGCCTCATTCAATCGGTATCGGTAGGCATCACAGACGGCTACGATCTTAGCCTTCGTCCCCGCTTGAATGAGCCGCTGCACCGTCGCAAGGTGGCTGGACCCGCGACCGCCGACGCCGATGAAGCCAATGCCGATGGTGTCATTGGCGCCGAGAACGCGTCCGCGGGCGACGAATGGCGCCGCGCTCAACAGGCCCAGGGCAGCCGTGGCGGTGGCGGTGGATTGGAGGAAGTCCCGGCGATTCATGGTCACAGTTGGTTTGCTCTTGGTGCTCATAATATTGCGAGAGTGCCCCCGGAGTTTGTGCCTGCGCCAGCCCAAAATCCGGGCTGCCTGCCGCGCCTTTGCGCTGTTCAAGCCCCGGGTCTCCCGCCTATCCTTTTCGCATGACGCTGCTACAACGCGCTATTGAGGATTCCATCGTCACCACTCGCGCCGTGGGCGCCCTGGAACAACCGCTGAAACAAGCCGCGAAGCTGGTGCTCCAGAGCCTCACCACCGGCCACAAGCTGCTGGTATGCGGCAACGGCGGCAGTGCCTCGGACGCCACCCATGTGGCTACCGAGTTCCTCTGCCGCTACTGCAACGAGCGCCGGCCTTATCCCGCCATCTCGCTCACCGCTAACGGCGAATACCTGACCGCGGTCTGCAACGACTACCACGCCGATGAGATCTTCGCGCGCCAGGTCTGGGGGTTGGGACAGAAGGGCGACCTGCTGATTGCGTTCACCAGCAGCGGCAAGTCGCGCAACGTGCGGCGCGCGCTCGAAGAGGCCAATAAGAGGAAGATGAAGAGTATCTGTTTCCTTGGGCGCGACGGGGGCTTTACCAAGGGAATCGCCACAGTTGACCTCATAGCCCCAGGCACTTCTACGGCGCGCATTCAGGAAGCCCAGACGCTGCTGTTCCACGTCCTATGCGAGACAGTGGACGCCAAACTTCCTAAATAGAGGTGGAAGGCAAGAGGCAGAAGGGGAGCGCCTTCTACCTTCCAAGTTCCGGCTTCTCTACAAACGCATAGCAAGCCATATGGCAGATGCCCATCTGCGCATCCTCTACCCGCCCGTAATGCGTATCGTTGATGACAATGGCTTGCTCGGCAATTTCCGCCATGCGACCGCGCTTGGCGCCGACCAGCGCAACGGTGTGCAGGCCGTGCGCTTTCGCCCACTCCAAGCCCTTCACACAGTTCGGCGAGTTGCCGCTCACGCTTAACGCCAGCACCAGGTCGCCGGGCGTGCCGTAATTCTGCAATTGGCCGGCGAAGACGTCTTCGTAGGCGTAATCATTGGCCAGCGCCGTAAGCCAGCCCACGTTATCATTGAGGGAGAGGACGCGAAAGCGCTTGCCTACCTTGTCCGACGCCAGCTTACCGAGGTCGGTCGCAAAGTGGGATGCGTTGGCCGCGCTGCCGCCATTGCCGAACACAAAGATTTGCCGATCTTCCTTGAGCGCCACCCGCAGCTTCTCGATGAGCTGGGCCACCGCCGCGACCGGGATCGAATCATGCGCCACTTGTTGGGCTTTGATGTAATCGGAAATCCATTGGTTCATGCTGCCGCACAGTCCGCCCGCCGACGTGCTTTGTCAAGCCACTTCTCAAGCTTAGTTCGCCCGGCGCGCCAATTCCAGCGCTCCCGTCGGCACGGCATCCTCCCCAAGCGCGGCTAAGACAATGCCCGGCCCCGGGGCGAACGCCTCCATCATGAATGGCCGCAGGGCGCTCGCGACGGATGCGCGCAACGGCTCACCTACGCCCGACAGGCCCCCGCCGAGGACGATGATCTCGGGATGAAGCAGGTGGACGACGTGGGAGAGCCCAAACGCCAGGTCTTCGGCTGTCTCCTGCAAGAGCCGTCTGGCGGCGGCATCCCCTTGCTGCCACGCTGTCGCAAGATGCTTCGCTTCCCCGCCCATCGTCTGCCCGGCCAACCGAGCCAACACGCTCTTCGGCTCCTTCGCGCTCAGCTCGCGGATTCGGGCGTCCACCGCCCAGCCGGAGCAGCGCGCTTCGACAATTGTCCCCTGCCGGTCCAGCCGCACATGGCCAATTTCCGCCTCGCCGGGTTTGGCGCCGTGGTAAATCCTGCCGTCCACCGCCAAGCCGCCGCCGACGCCGCTGCCAAGCGTGACGTAGAAGACCGGGTTGAAGCCCACGCCGGCCCCGCGCACTGCTTCGCCCAGGGCAGCCACGTTGGCATCGTTATCCGCTGCTACCGGTGCCCCGGTCAGTTGGCGAAGCCAGCCGGCCAGATCAAACTCCGACCAGCCCTCAATCTGGTGTGATCGGCAGATCCGCCCCGTCTTCCAATCGACCGGCCCTCCGAAACCAACGCCGACTCGCATGATACGGCGGCCGTTCAATAGCTTAGGCAGCGCCCCCTCGATCTGATGCCGAATCCCCGCCGCGCCCCGGGCTGGATCGACCGGCAGCTTCCGCCGATCGCAGATCTTGCCCGTCCTGTCCCCTAGCACGAGCAACAGCTTGGTCCCTCCAATTTCAATGCCGAGAGTCATAAGTGAAAGCAGAAGGCAGAATGAAGAATGCAGAAAAGGAGAGACCGCTTCATTCAGTCTCCTCTGGCACGCTTGGAAATGGTGACGAAGATTGCGACCAGCTCATTCGCTTCCTGGATTAACGGGGCTAAGCGTTTGGGAGTAAGGACCTGTTCATCGGAAAGGAGTTCCAGCCAATACAGGGTCTCGTCCGACTCTTTGAGGCAATCGCCAATCTTGGAGATGAACTCCGCCTTGCTGCGCGCGCGATCCGCTTCCCGGTAATTCGCACCTACCGAAGTCCCCGCCCGCAGCGCCTGTTTGCCCAGCACTTGAGCCACAGGTTGGTGTGGCAGCGCCACATAAAGCCGGATTATCCGTCGCGCAAACGCCTTCGTGCGCGCTGCGAGGTCCTTTTCTGCATTCTGCATTCTTCCTTCTTCCTTCAGAAGTATTCCGGTTCGTTGCCCGGCTTCCATTTGATGTTGCAGCCGATGCTGGGCTTCTGATTCGGCGGAACGGGCTGGCCGGCGAGCACGGCGTCCAGCGCCGCCCGCAGGTCTTTGCCGGTGACAGGAATTCCGTTGCCGGGACGGCTGGCATCGAACTGGCCGCGATAGACCAGGCACTGGTCTTTATCGAACAGGTAAAGGTCGGGCGTGCAGGCGGCCCGGTACGCCTTGGCCACCGCCTGCGTCTCGTCATAGAGATACGGGAAAGTGTAGCCGGCGGCGGCTGCCTCCTCGGCCATCTTGGCCGGGCTGTCGGCGGGATAATTGGCCGCGTCGTTTGCGTTGATCCCGACCACCGCCACGCCGCGCGCGTGATAGTCGCGCGCCAGTTTGGCCAGGCCGTCGCGGACGTGCTTCACGTAGGGACAGTGATTGCACATGAAGATGACCAGCAGCGCCGGCGCGTGCTTGAAGTCGGCCAGCGCGACCAGCTTCCCACTCGGGTCCGGGAGCCGGAAATCCGGCGCTTTGGTGCCCAGCGGCAGCATTGTGGAATTAACGGCAACCATGCCGAGAACTTCTAACGCCGACAGCCGGTTGTCGAATGGAAAAAGGCGTGGTGGGGACAACCGGGCGCATCCGGCTGGTATCACCAAATGGCGGCAGGGGTCCGGAACGGCATAGGGGCGCAGCCTTCAGGCTGCAGAACGTGCGTCGTGGTGGCGTATTGGATTTGTTCGTGGCGCCAGGACATCCGCACGTCTCTGCAGCCTGAAGGCTGCGCTCCTGTGACGTGGTGGTACCTCCAAGATGTGCCCGGGAAAACCTGCCCACGCAATTATTATCGTTAGATTCTCCCGTGACGAATTGCCCCTACCCCTGTCAAAGCAGTAGATGCAAACTCGTCAGATGTAGCAGGCTATGTGGGACAAGCTGAGAATTCGGGACCGGGACCGGACCTTGGCGGTGCTCTTTCTGGGCATGCTCGCCGCGGTGCTCGGTTTTAGCCTGCTGACGTTGGGCTTCCCCAATGCGGCTGAGGTAGTGGGGGCGATCTTCGTAGCCATCTGCTGGCTGTTCACCGTGCGGGGCCTGGTCCGGCTGCGGCGGAACCGGCCCGGGGCCGCGCCGGTCGGCCCGTTGTCACCTGATGAGAAGCTGAAGGCGCGCTCGAAGCTGCTGAAAGCCAGCCACCGGACTATGCTTCCCTATTGATGGGAATACCATCCGCCAGTTGCCAGTAAGCGCCTGCCTGGATCGACTCCAAACTGAAGGGGTCATTCTGTGACGCGAAGAACGTGCGGACTCCTTCATCGGGAACAGCAGGGTCGAACGAGAATATTGATTTTGCTGAAGAACCCCCTGTTTTTGAAGATGGGTGAAGATGCATGAAAAGTGTCGAGAATTCTTACGCGCTAGCTTCGTCCGTACGCGATTTGAATTGCCGGGGGATACATCTGAGATGGTCTTTTTCACTGTCACTTTTTGACCAGAGGGGTTCTTCAGCCGAATCAATATTGTATAGTAAAGGCTCCCGGGCGTCATAAACCGGGGGCGCAGGATGAACCCGGTGTCGTCCCCGTTGGTGGGACTCTGCATCACGTGGACTACGGCGCTGAGGCCCGCCGACGAACAGGTAACGCCGTCGGGCAATATGTAGCCTTGCGAGTAGGACGGGGCAGTTGCTGCGAGGGCAACAGCAAGCACGAACAGACAGCGGCTCGATGTGTTCACAAGTGGCTTAACGGAAAGCTCACCGATGCGGTTGGACCGCATTCGGTGGAGCGGTGGGTTCGGCATCCCGCCTAGAGTTGACCGATGCCTGGCAAAAGGCAATAAAAGCATCCCTCGCTTCTTGCGCTCTCACCTCCTCGTCTGTCAAGCGGTTCGGCAATAAAGACGCAAACCGCGGGACTTGGACTGTGGCTTGCGTTCGAAGCGCCGTTAGCTGGGAGAGGTCTTCCAACCACTGGGCGCGAGTGAAACCGTACACATACCGGAAGTAGTCAGCGACTTCAAGGTTGGCCGCAAAGACATCGCCGCTGGCCAAATGCTGCGGCCGCCAAGGAGGCCAATCGCGATCGGAAAGGTCAAAAAGGGACCTGACCGGCTCATCAAGGAACCTGGCGTGGCGACGCCAGGCTGACTCCCGCTGGGACCAACATATCTGACAACAACACAAGCAGTCCTGGGTCGGCATCCCGACCAGGGACACATCTATCGCTAGATTGGTCGATTCTCCCGAGCGAAGCGCCATATAAACCGCCCGCAGTTGATTCGTAGCCAACAGGCTTCGATTGCTTTTGTCTCTGGATTCAAACCACCTAACGGAGAATTCCACCGACAGTGGACTGACGTTCGAGACAACAAAGGTGACCACAGGCGTTGCGGCTCCGGCATTTGTCCGGGCCGTGAAGGAAGGTGAGGAAACCGTTACCCAATCCTTGCTGTAAGGCGCCGCTGGCCGCCAAATCAGCAGTGCGCAGACAATCGCAAGAAAGACCGTCACTGCGGGGAGAAGCACCAGCAGATACTTGGCGCGCATGCGTTTCATCGTGCCGAACTATTATTAGTTTGGAAAGATTTCCCAGTAAGCAGATAAAGAGCCTCAAACTGGGAATTAATTCCTAGTTATTTTTTGTATCGGCAGAAAGTGTACGCCCGATAGCGAGAGCGGGTCAACTGGGAAAGGCGCTCCGGTGCGGCCTGGGTGGGGTGGGTCGCGGCCGATCTGCGAGTGCGTTGATCGACCGGAGCCCTGAGGCGGCTGTGGCCGGAGCAGCACGCGTCAAATCCCGCCCATCTCGGCGGCGCTTTTGGACGCTTTATCTCTCGTCAGTGGGCTTTGGAACGGCACAGGGCGGAGAGGCGAGTCTGGCGCACGCCGGTGCCAAGCGCGATGCAGGCTATGTGCGAGCCAGTTACCCTGGGGATGCCCGCCCGCATCCCTGGATTGTTCCTCGATTGGTGCTCGAT
>PLZQ01000203.1 GCA_003152225.1 Limisphaerales bacterium
AGGGTGGCCTCAGGGTGGCCTCGGGGTGGCCGTAACCCGCCTTGGTCCTTCTTCGCCTCCGTTGACACCCAGCCCGAACCGCCACCACCGGAAATCGGCTTCCACGTCAAAGAAGACGCCGTCCCCTACCGCACCAAACGAAAAGTGACTTCCTAACTCATCCTTCGCCGCCTTCCGGTTTCAGCGTTACAGCCTTTCGGACTCGTAAAGCCAAACAGCCCTGAACGGAGCTAAAAGTCCTAAAATCGTAGTTTTAGTAATATATACTTGCCCTAAAGCGCAACTTGACCGCGCCTCTTCGGCGCCGTGTTCTGGTCTTACGAAAGACGTGAATGACTTGAGCGTCATGCAGCTCGTCCGCGCAGCCGCTGGGGCCCGTGTGGTGAAATTCCCGGCGTCCCTTGCCTGCTATTGGCTCGGTCTGCTGGAAGTGGAGGCTGCCGGCAAACAGTAACCTTACGAGTGGCTGTTTCCACATACCCCACAGCGAAGGCTGGTTTGGGAGAAGCGGGATCACGGTTCGGGGGCTGGTTGCCACAACGACGGACCAGTCCGTGCTGACAACGCGACAATCTCTTTAACCCCTTTCTGGGGAAGGTAGTGGTGCCTGACCGCAGGCACGGCATTGGTGATGGCGCCTGGTGCTAGACGCGCGTCCTCAGGATGACGGGGTTGCGAATAGCAATTGTACCGGCGCTGAATCTGACCATGGATGTGGCGATGGGAAGCGCCTGGAGTGCAGCTTGGGGTGAAACTGGCGCTTCGTCAGCATCATAGAGCTCTGCGGCGAAAGCCAGGCGCTGTTGGGGGCTGAAGGTAAAGCCTGGATAATACTCCGCCGCGTGCTCGTAGGAGAACTCGAGGAGCCAGAGGTCGTCCGCTGGCTCGACTCCTTCGGGTAAACGCTTGAGATCGTAGATTCGCTCGACCAGCGGGTATGTCTTGTGGCCGCCGCGCGATCCGGTCAGCGCGTCGGTGCCGAGCCGAACGCGGAGTTGAGTGCCAATCTTCCTGCTAGCCCAAAGATGCTCGACAGCGGCGTTCACCGGTGAATCCCAAGCGACGATAAGGCGGAGATGGGGGGCGGTCGCAGCGGCCAGCCAGTCTCTCGGGATGGGGAGCTGGACCCTGATGATCTCGCCGGGACCGTCGAGAATGCCCTGCCACATAATCATAGCGCGATCTGGACGCGCCTGCTGAAGCCATTGCGAATTCGCTCGTCCTCGACCGAGCGTGCGCTTGGCCAGGGGGGACATAGCGGGACTAAAGTTCTGCCGCGTGGCGGTAAGGGCGAGGTAAGCTTTGGCTGCGGCAGCGAAGGGCCGGGAACCGGGTTCACAGAATTGTTGGAGATGACGCAGGGAGGTGGCAGCCTGGCGGGCAAGGAGTGGCGCCGCAAATGACGTTCCAGCCCGGTCTTCCCATTGGCCTGCCGCTGTGCAACCCCAAACGCCGAGCCCTGGCTGGAAATGGTAGGCCGCATTGCCGTTCCCCCCATGCTCGGCAAAGTCGGGTTTGGGACTTTCGCATAACCCCGGGCCAACCTTGGTGAAGGGGCTTGGCGCGCCTTGCTCCTGGGCAACGCCGTCCGGGTGCAGGCGGTCGGCGAACGACCCGCACGTCAGCGCGTTAAAGCTTCTGGGCCATGTTCCCAAAGACCACTCTGGTTGGTCGAGGTGATTGGGGTAAGGGGTTGTTGGCACCAGTCCAGGCGGGCTGTTTCCGGCCGCGACGATGACCAGAACATCGTTGGCGAAAATGAAATTGTCGAGATCCTGAACGAGGATCAATTTTTCGCGTCTGACAGTTAGTGTTTCGGATTCAAGCGGTCTGCGGCTGTCGAAGCTGAAGTTGAAAACACGGACGTCAGGAGCCACGCCGACTATGGCGGTCAGTGCGGGGAGAACGCTTTTCTCGTCGGTCGTTTCATTGTCGAGGGCGATATTTACATCATAGAAGGAACAGCCGCCTGCCGGTTTGGCGGGGGTCCCGGTCGTGCAATCCAGGTCGCCGAAGACAACACGCGAAGTAACCAGCGAGCCGTGGTCGCCTGAGGGGAAGCCGACTGCCGGCGGAGGGGCTACGTATTGTCCGCGCCTGTAGGGTGTGAGATGGAGGTGTTGGGCGGGGACTCCGGTGTCGACGACTGCGACACACGGCATATCGGCGACGGGAATAACCGGCGGGCGTATGGGGGCGGCGACCTTGGCGGTGCGTGTTGGCGGAGATGCCAGGAAGGCCGCGAAGAGAGGGGCGTGGATGGATTGGATTGAGAAAAAGCCCCTGGCAAGTTTGGCCAGGGAATCAGGCAGGAGTTTCCCTCGGAGCCAGCGCCTGCCAGAAAAATCTGTGCCGATGGTTTGAAGGAGTTCCCCAGTGGCGCGATGGAGCACCTCGGCGATGGCACGCGTAACCTGGTCCGTTTCGACGGTATTGAGAATCGGCTGGAGTTCGATGACGGTGTCTACGAGAGCCTTGAGTCTTAGGTTCTTGAACCAGTCCTGGTCGAGAATGAACTCGTGGGGAACGGAGTCGAAGGAGTCAAGCGTAGCCCAGCGGGCCTTTTCCCGGCTGCCAAGCCCTTGCAGCATCTGAGACGAGTGCAGGAGCTGCTCGAAACGGTTCGGAAGGGCATGGACTATGGCAGAACGGTCCGGATTAACTTGAATGAGATCCAGTCCGAGCCTGCCAAATATGCGCGAGTCGTCCTCGGAATAGTCAACGTTAACCGCGAGCTTTCCTGCTTGAGCTTTGCGTTTGTCATTTGACTTCTTCTCAAGCTGCAATATGGGACGGGCCAGGACAAAATATCTGGACTCGCGCAGTGGATCAGGGGATCGCTTGACGACATCACGGACGCGCAGCAGTGACTGGTTTATGCGGCTTCCCTTGGTCCCCCAATTGATGCCGACGAACTCGGGGACACGACCGCCTCCCTCTTTCTCACCTCGGGCTAGCTCATGGTGTTCGTTGAGGAAGAAATGCTTGGGGTCAATGTTTGCGGCGCCTCTTGGCATGGTGTGCCTCACATTTCGCGAGGATTCTCGCTCTCGCCTCGGCCTGAATCATCCGCTCTGCTTCTGCGTAGCTCTTGGCCCGCAAAGCGCGTTTGGTGGCTTGCGCGCCCGGGGGCAGCCTGTATTTGGCCAGCAAGGCCCTGGAGAATGAGGACAACTCGGACTTTGTCGGGGCTGGAAACGGGAGGATGAGGTCAAACCTGCGCCAGAGCGCCATATCGAGTTGACTTGGGAGGTTGGACGTGGCGATAACAATTCCGGCGGGGGCGCTGTGTTCGAGCTCCTGCATGAACGCGATGACGACTCTGTCGAGTTCGCCTACGTCCATGGGATTGCCTCGGCGCTTTCCGAGGGCGTCCACTTCGTCGAACATCAGGACGCACGGGGTCCGCTCAGCGAAGCGGAAAAGCTCGCGGAGGTGGATTGCGGTCTGGCCCAGGTAGGCACCGATGACGCCGTCAAAGCGGACGATGAAGGTAGGGAGGGAAAGCTCCAAGCCGAGCGCTTTTGCCGTAAGACTCTTCCCGCATCCGGGTGGGCCGTGGAAGAAAAGGCGGCTTCTGCGTGGAATCCCCGCCGCTTGAAGCTCGGACTGGTTGCGCCATTCTTTGATTACCGTCGCAAGCTCGGCTCTGGTAGCTGAGCGGAGTGAAACGTCGGACAGGTGGGCTGTGAGCACCTGAGGAGAAAGCGCGTCCGAGAGGAGCCGACCGAATACCGGATGCTCATAGCTTCCGTTGTGAGCAGAGGAGCCATTTCCTGTATTGGGGCGGAGGGAGCCCTTGAGGAGGCGCGCAGCGTCGTGGTGGCCCTTTTGCTCTTCGTCACGCACGATGTCGACGGCGGCCTCCTCCGCCCGAGGCACGTTTTGCTCGGCGAGGGCGCTAAAGAGCTTAGAAAGTTTCTTGATGCTTGCCACAATTATTCCGGTTTCATGATGCCTTCAAGGAGTTCCCGACTCAATGGCAAAACTCGTGGAGGCGTTGTGGCGAATTGCGCCAAAAGTTCTGTTAC
>PLZQ01000490.1 GCA_003152225.1 Limisphaerales bacterium
AAAGTGCCCTATAGGCCACCCGCAGGCGTAGTGCTTGTGAAGCAGTATGCAACCAATCCGGTATCTTAGGAGAAGGCAGAAGGAAGAATGCAGAATGAAGAATGGGGGGACGAAGGCACACAATGCGACCTCAAAGCCACCACCGAGGCAAAGCAGAAAGTAGAAAGNNCTCCGCAGTGCTGCTACGGAGGACGAGTGATGCGTGATGCGTGACTGGGTGCCCGAGCCACCCTAAAGCCACCTCAAAGCCGGGTTGAGGCCGATTGGGCGGTCGAAGATTGGGAAGGGAAAGACGGGGACCGCCGGCCAGCTTCACTCTGTCACTTTGACCCAGCGATGGGCCTTCATCTCAAACCGCGGCAGAGAACCGGCTGGAAGCAGCAACACTGGCACACGCAGGTTCAGGGCGGTCTGGAGTGATTGCTCCAGCCGGTGCGGCAGAGAGATCAGGCTGGGGCTATTTACCGCAGTTTCCACTTCCAACGATAGCTCGGGCATGGCACGGCGGCAATCGAGCTGGACGCGGTATTCCGCGACCTCGGGATACGCCCGCACGATTTCTTCCACCAGGCTGGGATAGACGTTTACGCCGCGCACCACCACCATGTCGTCGCTGCGGCCGAGGATGCCGCCGTCCAGCGCCAGCTCGTGCCGGCCACAGATGCAGACTGAACGCCGGCGCGGCTTCACCAGGTCCCCCGTGCGATACCGCAGCAGCGGCGAGCCAATCCGGTCCAGGGTGGTCAGGACCAGCTCTCCGGTCTCGCCCGCGGCCGTGGGTTGCCCGGATTGCGGGTCGATGACCTCCGGCAGGTAGGCGGATTCCAGGACATGCAGCGACCCGGGCCGCGCCGGGCATTGGTAGGTGACTGGGCCGACCTCGGTCATGCCGTGATGGTCGAAGACCGCCGCCCCGGGCCAAAGCCGTTCGATGCGCGCGCGGGTGGCGGGGATGCTGCCGCCCCCCTCCCCCGCGACGATCATCAGACGCAGGCGGCTGCGCTTCAGGTCCACTTTTCTTTCCGAGGCAACCTCACCCAGGTGCTGCGCATAGGTGGGCGTGCAGCAGAGCGCGGTGATGCCGTTGTCCAGGATGGCCTGCAGCCGCGCATGGCTCGACATTGACCCGCCCGGGAAGCAGAAGCAGCCCAGCCGATGCACCGCGTCCAGCGCCGACCAGAACCCAAGGAACGGCCCAAAGGAGAAGGCAAAGAAGAAACGGTCTCGCCGTGTCACCCCGGCCGCATCGAAGATTTGCACCCAGTTGTCCACGATGTGGTTCCAGCTCTCGGCGGTGTCCAGCCAGCGGATCGGCACGGTGGTGGTGCCGCTGGTTTGATGGCAGCGAACATAGGCTTCGAGGGGGAACGTCAGGTTCGTCCCGTAAGGTGGGTTGGCCAACCGGTCGCGGACCAACTCATGCCGCGTGGTGATCGGGATAAGGCGCTGATAGGCCTCCAGGCTCAGCCATCCGAACTCGTGGCTTCCGGGTGGGCTGGCCGATGACCCCTCACCCGCCCTAAAGGGCGCCTTCTCCCCATCCGATGGGGAGAGGGACGGGGTGAGGGGACTCGGTGCTGATCCGCAGGCGGCGAGTTTTCGGGCGTAAAAGGCATTCGACGGAACAATGGCCTCCAGCAAAGACCGCAGCTTGCGCACCTGCACCTGCTCGATCTCCGCCTGCGTCGGGAAGCCGGCGGCGCGCGGCCCCTCGGGCGGGGACGGTTGCCCGACGCCCCAGGACGTTTCGCCTGGCGGGTGAATCGAGCCGGCCATCTCAGTCAGCATCTTAGCCTTTCAGCGTCACAATCCTGGCTGAATTGTCTCTACGGCGACGTCGCCTTCAAACGATCCCGCCGTTGCGGTGATCGCCGGCTTGGGCGCTGGCGCACCCGGCGCCGGCTTGTAGAGCGAGACCAAACATCCGCCGATGGCCGCCAGCGCAATGCCCAGCACAAAAGGCCAGGGCAGCTTTTGCCAGCCGCCCGCCGGAGGGTGCATCACCAGGGAATAGACTGCGTTCAGGACAGGCGCCCCGGCGAACACGATGGACATGACGACCGCCGGTGTCCCTTTCGCGCCAAACGCCAGCAATACGCCGAACGCCCCGACCGCACCTACGATGCCAGCCACGAGCGACCAGGCGACCCCGCCCGGGCTGAAGCTCCACGTCGCGCCCCTAAACCACAAGACGGCCAGCGGCGCCAGCACCGCGGTGAGAAAATAGGCCACCCCGACGCACAGGAATGCCTTGTAACGCCCGTTCACCGGGTCGTGCATCTCCTGCTGGCCGGAGTGCAGGAAAGCGCCGTAGAGGCCCCAGCAACCGACGGTCAACAGCGAGAAGAGCAACCAGGCGGGGCTTTGCGAGTTCGAAGTATTGGATACAATGGTGTCGTTCATAGAATAAAGTGAGTTATCTGGTAGCAGGTTGATGCAGGTTGCGTGAGGGCGGACGCTGTGGGCGCTTTGGACGTTGGAGGCGCGACCCGTTACGGAAAGAGGATGAATTAGCTTCGGCGAGGAAACCGCCCCCGAGCATCTGCGCTGGCGCCTGCTGGATCTTATCCGCGATGGCCTTGGGTAAAGGCACCGCCTTCATGGTCCCGTCGGCCTGGCGTTCCACAGAGGCGACCGTCAGCCGACCGCGGGCCACCTCCTCCGAGACCGATCCGTTGAGGCGGCTGAACCGGAATTGGTAGGTCAGGCTACGCCGGCCCTTGCGCTCCACCAGCAGCCGAACCTGCACTTCGTCCTCGAAGCGTAGCGGAACGGCATAGTCGCATTCGGCGTGGACGCGCGGCAGGCACAACTCCAGCCCGTCGCCGGACCGCGCCACCGAAAAGCCCAACGAGCGAAAGAACGCGTGCTCGGCCGACTCCATGAAGCGAAAGAAATTGGAGAAGTGCATGATCCCCGCGAGGTCCGTCTCGGAGAACTCGACGCGGCGTGTTATTTCGAATTCGTAACTCATGCCGGCATCTCAGCGCTTTGCTCTGCGAGGGGTGCGCCGTAAGGAAGCGGCGCGGGCACTTCGGCCGTCTCGGCCACCGCCGCGTAGAGCCGCGAGAAGTCTTTGTTCACGTCGCCGGACAGGCAATCGGTGATGTCCCCGGCAAGGTCGGGATACTTGTCCGTGAGCTTGCGAAAACTGAATCCCTGGTCGTAAAACGCATAGACCAGCTTGCGCATGTTTTCGAGGCCTTCGCGCAGTATCCGGCTGTACTCGGTGAAGCGCTCGGCTGAAAAGTCCCGCGCCGCGAACGCCTCTACGATGCTGTCTGCGGCCATGACGCCGCTCTTGAGCGCCAGCATCACGCCGGACGAGAAAACGGGATCGAGGAAACCAAAGGCATCCCCTGCCAGCAGCAGCCCGTCGGCCGCGCAGTACCGGGAACGCCAGGAGAACTCGCTCGTCAGGCGATACGGCCCAACCGCCGTGCCGCAGGCCAGGTGCGCCTTGATCCATGCGTTCTGCTCTATCTCCCGCTTGAATATCTCTTCAGACTCGCGCACCCCGCCCCGCGTCAGGTACTTCCCTTCGGCCACCACCCCCACGCTGATCATGTCGCGGTGCTGCGGGATATACCAGAACCAGCCCTTCTCGGGCACGTAGGCCACCGTGGTCGCGCCGCCATCGATGCCCTCGTCGCGCAGCGCTCCGCGGTAGTAGGTCCACACCGCCACCTTGTTCAGCTTGGGCTCACGCACCCGCCAGTTGAGGCGCGTGGGTGCCAGGGCATCGCGCCCCGAGCAATCCACCGTCATGGGCGCACGGAACTCCAAAGGCTGCCCGGACTTGCTTCGCGCCCGGACACCGACCGTGCGCCCCTGATCCTGGATCAGCTCTTCCACCGTCGTTTCCTCGAACACATGCGCGCCCTTGGCGCGGGCGTTTTCCATCAGCATTAGGTCGAATTCCGAACGCAGCACCTGCCACGTCTGCGCCACGTTCGGCTCGTAGCGTGTCGAGAAATAGAACGGCTGCGAAGCCTTCCCGGAAGCGGAAATGAATTGCACGCTGTATTTCTTAACGAACTCCGAGCTGCGCATCCGCTCCAGCAGCCCCAGCCGCTTGAGCGGATAGCTCGTGAACGGCAGCAGCGACTCGCCAATGTGATAGCGCGGGAACTTCTCGCGCTCCAGCACCAGCACCCGAAGTCCTTGCTCGGCCAGCAGTGCGGCGGTGGCGGACCCGGCGGGCCCGGCCCCAATAACTACCGTGTCAAAATTGGAAGAAGTGCTCATAAAAGGATTAGGCTTGGATCTCGGTCATCGTCATTCGTCTCAGGCTTCGGTGATTCGCGTCTGAGCGACTCCCGTTTACAGGGATGCGTCGGGCTATGGGTTTGCCCCCATTGGCGGCCATTCCGCGCTTCGCAACCGGCGCAAGCACCTCGATCACTTCCGCCAGCAGCCGCCGCGAACCGTCGAGCAATACATTCCGCCGCCCGTAAAGGAAGCCCGCGTGCTGCAACCCCAGCGCCGCGCCCGCATGAGCATCCGCTTTGAGCCGAAAGAAAGCCTGGGGCCAGCTCAAGTGCGGGATCGCCTCGCCCTGCAGAATGTCGCCGAGCGGACGCTGCTCCTGCAGCACAAGCCGGCGCACTGCCGGGGGAAGTCGGTCCAGGCAGATCCGAATCACCCCGTACTCCACCGGCCGCGCATCCCCCGCCAGCCAGAGGATGACCTCCCGTTTGTAGGAATCGCCCTGGCGTTCGCTGCTCAATACCTTCAGGCCAAGGGCTTGGCCATAGAAGTTTGCCAGGGTGGGCGTCATGTCCGATGAATGGACCAGCAGGCCCTGATAGGGCGGCGGCACCTCCTCTCCCTTCAGTTCCTTGAGGACCGGGGCGGACAGTCCTGTCCGCTCGTAAAACCGATGGAGCAATGCAGCCCAGGACGGAATGGGTTGTGCTCGTCGGCTCTCCGCTAGCGTATTGGTGAACATATCAGCCGGCCTACCGTTCACGCATAGCGCGCCGTCCGGTGTTCCGGCAGGAAGAACTCGTGCACCAACTTGTCCACTTCGAGCAGCCCGTCCCGACTCAGCCGCAGCCAATCCCCGTCAAGGGTCAGGGCGCCCTGCGACTTGAGCCGCGCCACCGGCTCGGCGAACCTCGCCAGGATGTCCACGCCAAACTTGTGTTGAAAGTAGGCCCGGCTGATTCGCCCCAGCTTGAACTGCAATACCACCTCGCGAATCAGCCGCTCGTCAGGCGTCGGCGTCAGGGCGCGGTGGAGCGGAAGGCGCCCTTCGCGCAACCGGGCCACGTAGGGCTCAAAGTCATGCTCATTCTGGAAATGCGTCCCGCCAACGTGCGAGAACGAGGCCACGCCCAACCCGATTAAGTCCGCGCCCTGCCACAGGCTGTCACGATATATAAACCGCGTACGCTTCGGGTCTCTCACCGCCGTATAGCCACTGGCGACGGTGTAACCCGCCTTTTCCAACTCCGCAAACGCATACCGGACCCAGCCTCGCTTGGTTTCCCAGTCAGCGACCGGCGCCGTCAGCCGCCCTTGGGCCTTCATCTCCTGGTAAATCTGCGTGTTGTAGGGAACTTCCATCTGGTAGATCGTGATGCTGTCAGGCGCCAGCTCGATGGCCTGGCGCACGGAATCCCGCCAGTTCTCTTCCGTTTCCTCCACCATACCGGCGATCAGGTCGATATTGATCTGCGGGAAGTCCAGCTCCCGGGCGAAGTGGTAGGCGCGGCGGATCTCAGGCGACCGGTGGGCCCGCCCGTTAATCTCCAGCACGTGATCATTAAAGTTCTCCACACCCAGGCTCAGGCGCGTGACGCCAATATCCCGGATTGTCTTCAGCTTGTGATCTGTCAGTGTTCCTGGCTCGCATTCAAACGTCACCTCCTCCGCCTCGTCCCAGCCTAGGATCGCCTTCATCCGATCCGCCAGGTGCTGGAGCTGCGATTCGGACAGATACGAGGGCGTGCCGCCGCCGAAGTAGATAAACTGCGGCTTGCGGTCCCCTATGAATGGCTGCGCTCCGTAAAGCTCCAATTCGCGGATCGCCAGTTCCAGATACCCTTTGATGGCAGTCGAATCCTTGTCCGTATAAACGCGAAAATAGCAGAAGTGGCAGCGCTTCCGGCAGAACGGGATATGCAAATAAACGCCCAGCCGAGTGCCTGGTGCCGGCGCTCGGCCCAACGCGGCCGCCACCTCGCCCACGTGCTCCGGCTTCCAAAAGGAGAACGGGGGATAATTCGAAACGAAATAGTTCCCTACCGTGGTTTCCTTCTCCACCGGTATGGCTGTCCGCCGCGGTTCTGCAACTGCTAAAGTCATGATATTACCTATTCACCACGCGCACCGGCATCAATGGCCCCGTCCCGCATGGAACACCCCTAGTATCAAGCAGGTTTAATCATTTATCAAATTATCACTTCTTGTTCCTCAGACCACGCCATCCGTGCTCTGGAATGGGCTTGTTTTCAACCAGGCGGCCGCCCAAGGGTGGACCAGGACACCCCAGCGAACGCAGGGAGCACCGCTGCCCGGCGAAAGACCGACGGATAATCCTTTGTGTCCTTGAACGGTAGCGCATCCCGCCCGCATATTGATTTGAATGCCAGTCGAACTTACAGAGGCTTTGCTCAGCACCGCCGCCGGTTGGGATGTGATGAAGCGAGCGCGCGCTTATCTGGAGCAAGGCGAGGTGCTTAGCTCTTATTGGGCGCCACCGTTGCTGCGCGGCGTGGTGCAGGCGGGCGAAGTCTCGTTCCGCGCTTCCATGGTGATCAAGGGCGAGATTGACATTGAGAATCTCTGTACGTGTCGCGAGGCGCGGGAGTGGGGGAAGATTTGCGCGCACGGCGTCGCGGTCGGGTTGCACTGGCTGAGGGCGCAGAGGCCGGCAATTGATCCGGCTCCGGCACCCTCAGCAGTCGGCGGAATGCAAGCAAGCATCCCGGCGAAGAGGGTTTCCACGCTCCAACGCGATGGTGCCGGCGAGCCGGCCGAGCTGTTCATCATCCTGCCGCCGAATGTCGATCAAGCCATCGCGCGTGGCAAAGTGATGCTGGTTTTTGAAGCGAAATGGAGCGGCGGCCGGTGTCCACTGAGCGCACTGCCGAAGGGACGCCCGTTTGCCTTCTCACAGCAGGACAACGCGGTCATTGAGCAGCTTGAAACGTTGACGAACGGCGAGACCCCTGCCCTGCTGCAAATGCAGACGCAGGATTTCGCCGCGCTGCTTCCGGTGCTGGCGGAACACCCGAACATCACGCTCGGCAAGAGCAGCGAGGTCACGGTCACAAAGACACCCTTGCGGCTTCCACTGCGCGCCTCACTGGAGGCGAATGGAGAGATTGTGCTGGAGTTGAAGGATAAAGCGGCGGCATTCGTGATGGTCGGCAATTGGGTCTGGCAGAAGCAGACATTCCAGCCGCTCGGGTTGCCGCCTGCCGCGAAGGACGTGTTTCGAGCGCCGGTGCGGGTGCCGCGCTCGCAAGTGCCGCAGTTCCTGAGCCAGCATTGGCCGCAGTTGCAGGCAGCAGGTGGAGCCGAGGCCAACTTCAAGCTGGAAGACTTCACACTCGAACCCCAGGCGCCGCGCTTTCTGCTGGAACTCAAAGGCGGCCTGACGCAGCTCGGCGCGCTGCTGCAATGCGCCTACGGCCCGCGCATCATGACCCTCGGCGTGACGGGCTCCGATGAAAGCGTGTGGCTGCCTGATCCGGAAGTCCCGACGCGCTACTCCACGCGCGACCTCAACGCCGAACGCGGGGCGCTGGCGTGGTTGCAGCGCTGCGGTTTCTCCCGACCGGACTCGCAGGGGAAGATGCAACTGCTCGGGCAGAATGCGGTGCTGAACTTCTTCGCGCGCGAGTTCTCGAAGCTGCAACGCGAGTGGAGCGTCACGCTGGACGAACAACTCGAGAACCGCACGATGAAGAACATCGAGCGCGTCGAGCCGCAGTTCCAAATCACGTCCTCGGGTGTGCAATGGTTTGATATGGGGGTGGTGTTCGCGTCGAGCGGCGGGGAGACCTTTTCGCCAGCGGACATTCAGCGGCTGATTCTGACCGGGCAGAGCCATACGCGGTTGAGGAATGGCAAGATGGCGGTCATTGATACGGGCGCAGTGGAGGAATTGCAGGAGGTCCTGCTCGATTGCGCGCCGCAACAACATGCGCAGGGCTATCGCATCACCAGCCAACAGGCCGGCTTCCTCGAAGCGACCTTGCGGCAGCATACCGATTGGAAGGTTCAAGCGCCCTCTGCCTGGCGCGAGCGCGCGGCCAAACAAAGCGGCGACGCCAAGCTGGAATGCCCGCCGCTCGGCGATCTGGAAACTGTGCTGCGGCCTTACCAGAAGCAAGGCGTGGCGTGGCTGGGGTTCCTGCGCGAGAACGGGTTCGGCGGCATTCTCGCCGACGAAATGGGGTTGGGGAAGACGCTGCAGACGCTAGCATTCTTAAACTCATTGCGGATGTGGAGGCAGGCATCCTTGCCTGCCGTAGAGCCGGGCATCCTGCCCGGCGGAGCGGATGTGACGTATTCAAACGCGCCAGCCAATTTCCAGCCCAGCCCGGGCGGCAGGATGCCGCCCTCTACGGCAGGCAAGGATGCCTGCCGCTACCTTCCGCACTTGATCGTTTGCCCGACGAGCCTCGTTTTCAATTGGGTAGCCGAGGCGAAGAAGTTCACGCCGGAACTAAAGATCCTGGCGCTGCACGGTCCAGACCGGCACGCGCTCTTTGAGCAGATTCAAGCGCACGATATCGTAGTGACGAGTTATGCCCTGATTCGGCGCGATGCGGAGCGGTATCGTGAGCTGGAATTCGACACCGTAGCGCTCGACGAGGCTCAGCACATCAAGAACCCGCAGACGCAGAACGCGCAGGCGGTGAAAGCGGTCCGAGCCCGACATCGGATCGTGCTCACGGGCACGCCGCTGGAGAACTCCGTGCTCGATCTCTGGTCCATCTTCGACTTTCTCATGCCGGGTTATCTCGGCACAGCACAGGATTTCCGTGAGCGCTACGAGTTGCCCATCGCAAAGGAGCAAGACGCCAAGGCCCAGGCGCGGCTGGCGCGACGGCTCCGGCCGTTCATGCTGCGCCGGCTCAAGAAGGAAGTAGCGTCCGATCTGCCGGCGAAGCTCGAGCAGGTATCCTTCTGCGAGCTGACGCCCGATCAGCGCAGCGTGTATCAGCAAGTCATCGAAGCGAGCCGCAAGGAAGTGCTGGAAGCCGTCGGCGCGCAAGGCGTGGCGAAGAGCCGCATGGTAGTGCTCACAGCATTGCTTCGGCTGCGCCAGGTGTGCTGCGATTTGCGGCTGCTCAAACTGGAAAGACGGGGTGATGGAGTGATGGAGTCCGGGTGTGATGGCACAACCGATTCAGCCCTCCAACACCCCACTATTCCAGCACTCCAGCACTCCAACCCTCCTACACTCCCTTCCTCCTCTTCTGGCAAGCTGGATATGTTCGGCGAGCTCCTGGAGGAAGTGATTGACGGCGGCCACCGCCTCCTGGTCTTCAGCCAGTTCGTCGGCATGCTGACGCTGCTCAAGGAGAAGCTCACCGCGGAAGGCATTGAGTATTGTTATCTCGACGGCTCGACCACCGACCGGGCTGAGGTCGTAGAGCGGTTTCAGACTAACGCCGCAATCCCGGTGTTTCTCATCAGCCTGAAAGCCGGCGGCGTGGGGTTGAACCTGACGGGGGCCGACACGGTCGTGCATTTCGATCCGTGGTGGAACCCGGCGGTGGAAGACCAGGCCACCGATCGCGCACATCGCATCGGGCAGACGAAGGTCGTGACGAGCTACAAGCTCATCACGCGTGACACGGTGGAGGAGAAGATCCTGACACTGCAAAACCGCAAGCGCGAGATCATACGGGCGACCATCGGCGGCGAGGAGGAGTTTGCCGCCGCGCTGAGCTGGGACGAAATCCAGGAACTGCTGGCCTGAGCAAACCTGGTGAGACTGCGATAAGTCTTTCTGGCACTCTAAATCGGTCCTGCCAATGATGGCCGTCGGCCGATTGTACGACCTCGACGCCGAGCGTTTGACGGATCACATCTCCCGCCTGCTGGCGTTATTCTAGCTCACCGAAAAGGGCGAAGCTCCCATTCGCACATACTCGAACGGTCAAAAGAAGAAGATAGCCGTCTGCGGAGTGCTCGTAACCGAAGCGCCGATCCTGATCCTGGACGAGCCGTTCACCGGCGGGCTTGACCCAGCGGCCATTCTCGCGCTCGGCCGCGTGCTCAAACACCTGGCTGAACGGGAAGACATGACGGTATTGATGGCGTCGCAGATCGCGGAGATGGTCGAACCTCTGGCACACCGCATTGCCATCCTCGAAGGCACGCAGGTGAAGGCGTATGACACCCTGGACGGACTGCGCGCGAAAACGGGCTGCTCGGGTTCGCTGCCTGAGGTATTTGAGAATCTGGTATGGACACCGGGAGAGTCCCCACGCATTTCCCGGGAAACGAACGGTGCCCGATCCACCCGAGCCCGAAAGGGTCAATCAAAGACAGTCGGTTATGGACATGCAAATCCGCATCGATATCCCAAGCAACAGTTCCGCCGCTCGATCTGCGAAACTAGGTTGGCCGTTCCTGCGGCTTTCTCCTAAGGTCGAGTGCATCTCCGTCTCAAGCTCGACCAGTTTCTTCGTCAGCGTGCTGTTTGGCTGGTGGGCCTACTACGCGATCGTCGGCCTTGAGATTGAGTCGAGCCCGGCGGCAATTCTGTTGCTTGGCGCAGTCGCCGCGGTGGCACGTTTTGCGATGTATTGTTCCGGTTTCGGACCGTCATTCAATCTGTGGGGCTGGCTGGCTTCCGGGCGGCTCATCGTGCCAGGTTTCGACCAGGTTGTCGTCACGCCCCTGATCGTGCTCGCCCTGGCTATTGCCGGCGGCGTGGTCAAACGCTATTCCGGTTCATGGTATCCCGTGACAAGCGCGTGCCTGGTGGGATTGCTCTGGTTCACGCTGCTGGCCAGTGGTCCGACGATGCGAAGATGGATATTGACCGGGCAGCATCGGTACCGCTCCCCTGCGCGGCTCGGGGCAAACAAGCAGCTCCGGAGGCCGATCTGAAAGCTATGATGACGCGAATGCGTCATTGTTCCAAACAGTCGGGCAGGGCTAACTCTCCGCGTTTGATGTAACACAGTTCTGGTATCAGAAGAGTGTTGAGTGGCCGATGGTGGCCACTACTCATCGCTGTCGCGCCGCTTTCCGGAGCGTGGGCAGCTCTCGCAGTCAAAGAACCATTCGAACAATTAGACGGATCCGACAAAATAGTCCTATGAAAGCACGTAATCCTCTCAACTGGTCGTGGGGCCTGGCAGCCCTCCTGTTGGCGAACCTTGCTCACACTGCCTGCGGCCAGGGCGAACTTGTGTTGAGCCCTAAGTGGAGTGTCGATGCGACCTCTCGGCCATATTTGGGCACCAATTCGAATTGGCCGCGCGGGGCCATGATCAACCGGACCACGGGCCATGTGCTCGTTCCCACGACCGCGCCCTCGAACCAGGTGGCAATTCTAAGCGGGGCCGATGGCTCGGACCTGGGAAATCTGAATGTGAACGACCTGACCGGCGGGCACACTGCCAGCTTCAATATCATGCTGGGCGGCGTGGCCGACGACGGCGTCATCTACATGGGGAACCTCGAAGTCAACACCGCGGTCTTTCGCATCTGGCGGTGGTCCTCCGAAGACGCCAGTGTCGTGCCGGTCTCCGTGTTCGGTCCGGCGGATCCAGGTCCGGTGCAGACGCGTATCGGTGATTCCTTCGCGGTGCGCGGGGCCGGCGCCAATACCCAAATCATTGCCTCCGGGACAGGCTCGGGCTACTTCACGGTATTCACCACGACCGACGGCACGAACTTCACGGCGCACCAATTTGCGCTCCCAACGGGCCTGGCGGCCGGGCAAGCCTGCCGTGGCGTGCCATTCGACGGCGCCAACAACGCCTTTTATGCAATCAGCTCCTTCAGCAGCACCGCTCACCACATCGGTTTTGATCTGACTGCAGGCACCAGTTCGTTGATCGAAGACATTACCCTGAGCGTGCCGGCGAGTTGCATCTCGTTCGCGACCCTGAACGGTTTCAGGATCATGCCGGCAGTCAACGACGACAGCTACGACAGCTCGGCGCATCGGTTGGTGGTCTATGACATCAGCGATCCGGCGGCGGCTTTTGTGGCCGACGGCGGCTTGCAGCCGTTCCCGGGAACCCGGGTCAAGGACGGCAACGGCACGGGCAGCACCGATGTCGGGGCGGGAATGATCGTTGGATTCAATACGCACAATGGGCTGATCGCGATGTCAGTGGCAGTTGTGACCAACCCGCCGTCCATCGTGATTCAACCGCAAGACCACACCACTTTTGCGGGCGGCAAAGCCACTTTCAGCGTGACCGCCGCGGGCACCCGACCGCTCCATTACCAGTGGTATTTCAATGGCACCACGCCCTTGCTCGACGCGACCAACAGCACGCTGACTATCGACAATGTCCAGAGCGACAAAGCTGGCGACTACAGTGTCGTGGTCACCAACGTGGCGAACCAGGTCACGAGCGTGAAAGCGAAGTTGATGCTGGCGGCCCCGGTCGGCTATCCGGCGGCCATTGTCGCCGATAATCCACTAGCTTACTGGCGCCTGGATGAAGCCAGCGGCGCCCTGGCCCGCGACGTCTGGGGCGGCCACGACGGCGCCTATGCCAATGCCACGCTGGGTCTGCCTGGCTACTCGCTGATTGACACCGACACCTCGATTGGCCTGAACCGCTCGACGCCCGGCGGGGTCTCAATCGCTGACAACTCCGCATTCAACTTCACCGGGGCAACCCCGGCCTTTACGCTGGAAGGGTGGGTCAACTTCACCGATTTCCAGGGCGTTCAACGGCTCTTCAGCGATGTGGACTACTCGGTTGTCGGAGCCGGTTCCGGCATTGGCTTTGGAGTTGTGGACGAAAACACTCTGAGGTTCACGACTTACGGCGTTCAGGATTTCGATCTGCCCCTGGGCGGCTACGGGCCGCTGAGCCCCAGCCAGTGGTATTACCTGGCGGGCGTGGCGGACGGCGCCGGCAACTTCAACTTCTATCTCAACGGCCAACAGGTTGGCGTGAAGCCTTTCAACGGCGCCGCCGTTGGTTCGACCAAGCCGCTCTGCCTCGGACACACGCCTTCCAACAACGAAGCGGTCAATGGCCAAATCGACGAGTTGGCCGTCTATGGCACCGCCCTTTCTGCCGACCAGGTGCTGGCGCACTACAACGCCCGCTACGGGGCGAACACGCCGCCGCTCATCCGCCAGCAGCCGGTGGCCTTGACCAACTACGTTTCGATGAATGCTACCTTCAGCGTCCTGGCCGAAGGCAGCGGGACCTTCTCCTACCAGTGGAAGCATGATAATGTGGATCTTCCCGGCCAGAACAGCCCGACCCTCACGCTCGGCCCCCTGGATTTGGTGAACGCCGGCAACTACTCCGTAGTCATCACCGGCGTCGGCATAGCCACTAGCGCCGCGGCGCACCTGACGGTTTTGCCCGCCCCCAAGGCGATTGACCTCTCGGCCGGCCTGGTGCTGCACCTCAAGTTTGACGGCGATTTCCTCGATTACTCCGGGCGCGGCAACCATGGCACGAACGTCGGCGCCACCACCTTTGTGACGGATGGCAAGACCGGCGGCCAGGCGGCGCACTTCTCCACGGATGTCGCATCAGGCCTCTATAATTACGTCACACTGGGCTTGCGACCGGATTTGGAATTCAGCTCCAACGTCAATTTCTCGGTCGCCTACTGGGTGCGGCTGCCGTCGGACCTGATGCCCGGCGACGTGCCGTTCATTGGCAACGCGGTGGGCGCGGGCAACGGCCCCGGCTACTTCTTCGGCCCGACCTACCAGACCGGTGGCTGGCGCTGGACGCTGTGGAATGCCGACGGCAGCCACGGCCTGGCTAGCGCCGGCCCTTACGCCTCAATCACTGACGGCAATTGGCATCACGTCGTGTCCACCTTCAATCGCACGGGCAATGGCATCACCTACCTCGATGGCTTGGAGGTCGCCTCTGTTTCTATCGCCTCAATCGGTGACCTTGATACCCACCAGCCGACCGTGGTCGGCCAGGACCCCACTGGCGCTTACGACGACGGATTGAGCGACGTGGTCCAGTTCGACCTGAATGACATGGGTGTCTGGCGCCGGGTGTTGACCCCGCTGGAAGCGGCAAGCATCTATGTCGCCGGGGCCAGCAACAACGTGAACTTCGTTTCCGCACCGGTCCGCCTCCAGGCGCAACTGGTTGCGGGCCAGGCCCAACTGGTCTGGTCGGGTGGCCTCCTCCAGGCCGCGGATCAGGTCAGCGGCCCTTACACCGACGTGGCGAACGCTAACTCGCCCTATAGCGTGGCACCGGCTGGTGCGAAGAAGTTCTACCGGCTCAGACAATAGAATCAGCCCTGAAAAGTGCAGCGTTGTCCCTGCACCTCCCAGTAGGCCGGGGGATTCTTCTCCCGGCCCAAGGGCTGCATCAAGCTCGCGGAAACCGCTACAGGCCAAGGCGCGCAGTTTTGCCCGTAGTTGAATGGCAACCCTCGCTCACCCACTTTCCAAAGCAGCAGACACATGGAGAAGCTGCTTTTTGCTCGTCTCCCGTCTGCCGGGCGGATATTACGAGGCGCAGCGGAGGCTGGAAGCGACCGCGGGAGCCTGAAGGTAGTCCATGACGTCTGCCGGTTGGTTGAGAAAAGCCTGTCCCAGGTCGGTCGTCCAGGCGAGGTTATCGTCCAGCATCTTAACCGTAACGGGATACCTCGCCAAGGCCTTGAGGCTGTTGTCCCACGTAGGTGACGCGGTCTCCCACGCAGCCGGTTGCCAGGACCAACACACCGGCCAACATAACGGCTGCCGCCGGTCCGCCTTTGCTCAGGGAATTCCAGGTTTTCATATAGTTGTCGGTTCGACGCCAGGACCTCCGGTCGGCTTCGGATTAGAGGGCTACAATTTCCTCGCTGCTTTGTAACCGCACCGACGGCTGCTGATTTCAGCAGCCGTGCGCGCAACCTGGGCCGGAATTTCAGAATGTCCACCCGCTTCCATCCGTTGCGATTGAAGTTGAGCGGGCGGCCCTTAACAAGGCTTTAGTGGTTGCGCCAATCGGCAAAGGGCAGGCAGCCGTGAAGCTGCCTGCCCGGTGGGAGCCTGGCCGCTAGGCCCGCTGGGCGCCGGCGAGCAGGCTTGGGGTGGGTTACGACCCGGCCGGAACGATTGCCCAGAAGGTGATCGGCCGGCTCTCCCAGCCGTCAACGACCTGGCTCGCCTGGACGTACACTTTCTTGGCCGCCGTCGGCGGGCCGAAGCGGGCGGTGTACAGAGCTGTGATGTCGGCCAAGCCCGCCACGGCGGCAGGACAGATACCGATGACGCGGAAGTCACTCCAATTCTCGCGGCCTTGACTGACCGACTTGCCAGCCCGGATGACCGTGTTCTCGCCTGGGTCGCCCAAGCAATTGAGCTTCAACGCGACCACGCCACCCGTGTTGGTGATGACGAGGCCCTGCGGCGCCAAGGCGGGGAACTGAGGCCGCTCCGGTGGCAGGTCCACTTGGTCCTGGCCGAGCCGGGTTAAGGTGCAGTTGATCTTGGTGAACAACTGGAAGCCGCTGAGGCTGCCACTCTGGCCCAGCCGAGGGTTACTCTTGGCCTCCACAGCCGCCTCCATCCAGGCGACGCGCTGGGTTTCTTCAAGCGCCCGCCAACGAGCGGCCACGCGCGCGAGGGTATCGCGGATGGTCATCTGTGACTGCGTCCGCGGGTTGGCGGGAATCGCCAGCGTCCGGCTCATCTGGCCAAACGGGGTGCTCTGTGAGACGGTCAGGCCACGTTTGCCTGACTGAGGGATGTCTAATATCTTCATATGCTAACTACTTTCTTTTGTTGTTTTATTTGTGACATGGCGCGCTTGGCCCCCCGACGGCAAGCCGCTGTGAGCCGACGAACTGACGCGCGCCAAAGTGTTCTCCACCGAATGGGGNNCCCGGTGGTTGGCGTCCAGCTTTTCCAGAATGGCGAGGTGGGTAGTATTGATGCGCTCTCGGGTGGCCAGCATCTCAGCGTAGAAGTCAGCCCGGCTGATCGGCTCGGGCTTGCTTGCTGGTTTTGGGCTTAGAAGCTTCTTCGCCAGGAGGAGCGCCGACCCGACTGCGCCGGCAATGGCCGCCCAGCCCTCACCCGAGATGGCCCGAAGAGAAGGGATTGGGGAGTTGAGGCTTGTGTTCATAGGACGTGAAACGTGANNCGTGATGCGTGATGCGTGACTGGTTACTGGTTACTCGCTACTGGCTGCTGGTCAGTGGTTACGGATGACTGAGTACTGGCCACTGATGACTGGCCACTGGCGGCAACTAGCCCACGCAGTTGGCCATGGCGATGGGCCAGGAACCAGCCGCCCACGGCGAGCACCACGCCCCCCAGAATCAGCACCTCATTGCCGACCACCAGCGTTGGCAGAACCATCAGCGCCACGCCGCCCAGCATGAGCGCGGCACTGGTCGTCACGCTGGCGATGGCCACCTTCAGCGGTGGGTACACCAGCGACGCCAGGCCGAACACGAAGAGGCCAACGCCTACCCAGACAATGCCCTTGAGGCTCGACAGTTTGGCCCCCAGCTCGCGTGCCGTGTCCTTCTGGGCGGCACCCAACTCCGTGCGGGCATGGGTTTCTTCGCGCTCCACTACCGGCATCGGGGAGCTGAGGAGGTAGCAGGGGGAGGGTTGAGAGTTGATAGTTGATAGTTCCTGACGGCCGGAAGCGGTTTGGGGTGCCACGGTAACGGGCGTCTGGCATTGCTCAATTCGTGAGCCAGCGGGCACGGTGTAGGTGCGGACTTTCACGCTCTCCTGGTCCTGCTTCGTCGCCTGGGACGGGTTTTCCCCTTGGATAAGTGTCTGCTCGATGACACCGGCGGGCTTGCGCGTCGTAACCGCCTTGCCGCCTCTGAGGGGCCGAGGGCTGGCGCAGCCAGCCGCCAAGAGCGCAAGTGCGAGCCAAGCGGAAAGGAAGGAGCGGAAATAGTCCACGGCGGCAGGGCGCCGCTCCTCCTGGCCTTCAGTCTCCCCGCTCGAGGCCACCGCTTCAGGGCCAGTGGCCTGGGCCGGACCGGGTACGGGAGCAGCAGGTGGAGCACCGACGCCGTCGGGGTCGCCGGACGGCAGACAACCAAGGTTGATCTGCCGCTGGCTTGTTCGCGGCTTCCTTTTGATTCTGGGCTGGAGAGTTCCGGTTTCAAGGTTCTGTTTCATATTCTTTTCAGCGTTTCGACTTTCACCCTGTATGGGGCTACAAATCGTGTCGCTCAGGCTACAAGAGTTGTAGCCACCTCGGCTTGGCTACTGACTGACCACCCAGGAGATTCCGTCGGGCGGCTCGTAGAGCTGGCAGCCGGTGAGATCGCCTCTCGCCTTCCGGGCTCTGGGGGCCGCGTAGCGGCGGGTGGGGTTGATCACGTATCGCTGAATGTACTCGGCAAACTGGCGCCGAACCGCAAGCTCGCTCGGGGCTGGGCCCTCAGCCGAATTGAGGGTGTGGAGGAGCCTATCGATGGCATTGCGCACGTTGTCGCCGGCCACTTTGGTCGCGTCGCGGACTTGGCGGCTGTCTTTGCGAAGGTGGTCAATGATCTTCTGCAATTCCTCTGTCGCTGCCTCTTTCGCGGCCTCGGTCTCGGTCGGGTCGTCGATAATCTCCTTTAGTTCCCGTCCCCTCTCCTGGTACGCCTTGCGTGCCTCGTTTTCATCTGCGGCCAGGGGCGCTTCGTGGACAGGTTCCGTGCTGGCCGGAACGTCGTACCTGCCTGTGGCTGGATCATAGACTTCTATCCCACCGCGCCCTTTGGCCTTGGGCGAGGAGAATTTCGCAGCCAGATTCAACTTCTTGAGCGGCTCTCCTGGATGGGTAAACACTTCGGCGACGTAGCAAAGGCCTTGTTCGTGTTTCAGTATTGCCGGGCACCCGTTCAACGTGAGGTGCCACAGCTCGCCGCGCCGGTGCAGGGCGTACTGTGGCTGGTCTGCCGGCTGGCGGAGTGTCGCGCTTGCCGCGACGGGCTTGCGAGATTGCCCCGGGGAACTTGCGGACGCGAAGGGGGCGAGGTGGACTGTCAAGATGGCTGGCTGGGAGCGAAACAGGGCGGACAGTTCGGCGAAGTAGAGGGAGTCGGGCAGACCCGGGTTGGGCAGGGGAATTCCTTGCTCCGCGAGGACGGGGGCGAGCAAGTCGAGAATCGCAACAACCGCGCGGCGACCTACGCGGCCCAGAATTTCGGCGTTATGCAACCAGTCTAGCTCGACCCACCGCATAGCGGCCTCAAGTTTGGAGGAACGCTACAGAACGACTGCCCGGGGCAGCCAAGAGCTACAAGGACACGTCACCCGC
>PLZQ01000270.1 GCA_003152225.1 Limisphaerales bacterium
AGAACGACGTTTACACCAGCACCCCTGAGGCTACCCCGAGGCTCCCGGGAGGGTCTGGTGCGGGTTTGGAGGAATAGGTGCAGGATGGGAGGAATCGGGGGCCGGAGGCTCGACTCTTTGGGGTGCCAGACTGGGTTCGGATGGGTCGCCGAGACGCCCAAGGGCGAGCGCCGGGGCAAACCCGTCAGATGACCCTGAATGTGAAAACCTGTTCCATTGGAAACAGCGAAGAACGCTCATCCCGAAGAACCCTCGCAGCCTGGGAGCAATTTGGTCGGAGATGGTCTCCTCCGCTTCACGCGGTAAGGCAGGCTGCCTTATTTGACGCTGATATGCTGGCCAGGCTTCAAGGTTCCAAATTGGAACCTTAAACATTCTTTCCTAGCTGTGGCCTGGGTTAACCGGGGGTGGGTTGTCTGGCGGGCTGGGGGGGCGCTTGACCCAGCGCAGGCGCTCGTAGCGGGTCTGCCGAAGAACTGCTTCGAGTCGGGTGAAGGGGTCGAAGTGAACGTGGGCGCGGCTGGTGAACTGGAGCGTCTGCGTGGGCGTGTCCGGCTCGTCGGGATCGTCGAAGCATTCGACGGTGTGGGTGTAGATGCTGCACCGCTTGTTGGACTGGAGCTTCTTCCGGACGACGGTGTGCCGAATGCGGAATTCGGAAGGCTCGGAGAAAGGTTCGTCGGGATTGACGATGCGAGCGGAGACTTCGAGGGTGGGAATGGGATGAGTGGCGAGTAACATGGGTTGGAAGGGGGCGTGTTGAGCGTTGCGTGTTACGTGAAACGTGATGCGTGGAGCGGAGTGCGTTGATTACTATGGCGGTACCGAAGGGGTAATATGTCAGGAGCTGGTCAGCGGTGGGCGGCGCGNNATGAAGGAGTTCACCGCCTCTTCCAGATCGGGGCGCTGGACGTCGTCGTCTCGCTTGGCCAGCACGGCCCGCTCCTTGGCGCGAATGAGGATTGATTCCACGTCGCTGCCGGTCAATGGCCGCGTGCCGAGGTTCTCGCGGACGAAGGCCAGGATTGGCTCGGTGAGGGTGATGTTCTTGACCTTTGCCACGGTGGTGAACAGTTCGGCAACGTCATCCGTCCCTTGGGCCGGGAACAGCGGGATGCACAGGCCGAAGCGGCCCTGGCGTTTCATGTCGATCGAGAGGAGGTCCGGCCGGGAGGTCATGGCCACCCAAAGCTCGCGACCGCGCAAGGAGGAGTCCCCGATATGCGCGGCGAAGGCGGCGAAGACACGCCCGGAGACGCCACTGTCACCGTCGGCTTCGCGGGTACCGAAGACGGCGTCGGCCTCGTCCACCACCACAATGACCGGCCCCAAGGCGCGAATGGTCAGGAGAATCCGCGCCTGCTGCCGCTCGGTGTCCCCGACCCATTTGGAGCGGAACTCGCCCATTTCCATGACCGGCAGGGCGCACTCGCTGGCAAAACAGTCAATGAGGAAGGACTTGCCGACGCCCACCCGGCCCGGGACGAGGACGCCGCGTTCGATCACATCGGTCTTGCCGTTCTTGATGAGCCAGGCCAGCTCGCGCAGCCGCTTCTTGGCGGCGGTATGCGTGGCCACCAGGTCAAGCGTCACGCCCGGCTTCGGGTCTTTGAAGCGCACCAATCCCTGGCAATATTCCTCGATCAGCCGCTTCTTGCTGGCGGTGACATGCTCCTGCGTGACACGGATGCCATTGCGGATGGCCTCGGCCAGGAAATGGCGAATGCGCAGCAGGTTCAGCCCCGAGGTGCGCGCGGCCAGTTGCTCGGCGTTGAAATCGCTCCAGTCAGGAGAGGGCTTGCCGCCCGCCATCTCTTCGGCCCACCCGGACTGGAGAAAGCGGAGCCGCTCATCGGCGTCAGGCAGCTCGATCCGCACCTGAGCGACATACGGGTTCTGGAGCAATTGGGCACTGAGCTCGTCGGCGGATTCGGTGACCAGCACGACGCCAATGTCCAGGCGCGCGAGTTCCGGAGCCGCGGCCCACTTGAGGAACGTCACCAGGTTCATCCGTTCCTCCATGCTGGCGTTGGCTTCCTCGCAGGCGGGAATCAATTTCTCGGGGAAGTCGATCACTAGCGTGATGCCTCGCCACTTCTCTTTCTCCTCGGCGACACGCAGGAAGAACCGGCGGAGCAGGGGCGCCAGGTGGAGCAGGTCTCGCGGCGGACCGGAGGCATGGAAGTTGGTGTTCTCGACGTTGTCATAGACCTCCAGCCACTCGAAGAACCGCTTCTGCATGTCGGCGGAGCCGAACGTCAGCCCGTCGCTGATGTCGTAAAAGAGCAGGCAGGCGCGCTCCGGGAAGAGCCGACGCACCAGGAAGGTCTTCAGCGGCACGTAGCTTAGCTTGCCATCGTCCTGGACGGGGAACAGATCAAAGATATTGCCGTGGAGGATGAACAGCGAATAGGTGCCGCCGTTCCACCGGCGCGCCATTTCAAGCGACCAGCCCTTCAAGGGCAAGCGCGATTGGGGAGCGGCGGGAGCGGGGGCTGGGTTCTCAGTTTTCATGGCGCTTTCAGGGAAGGCCGAGGTCCGAAGGCCGAAGGCCGAAAGAAGCCCGAAACCCGAATACCGAAGCTCGAAATGCGGCTCGGGTGCGGCAGCCTGCTAACTACAAGTCGGCGATACTGCAGATTACGAATCTGCGCTATGGGGGCGGCGGCGCCCGGTTGGGTCGCGGGCAGACGGAGGGCGCGTCTTTGGTCTTCGGAATTCGGCCTTCTTTCGGCCTTCGGGCTTCGGATTTCGGATTTCATCATCGCTGCCGCTGACGGGCCGGATAGCTCTTCTTAAAGGGCACGCCTTCAATGATCGGCGGCGCCCCTGCGGCCACGGTGGATGCGGTGGGCAGGGGCGTGGCCGTCGCCTGGTAACCGACGCGGAGTTCCGTGGAAGGCATGTCGCCCACCAGGTCCTTGAACTCATCCATTTCGGAGAGCCATTTGTTAGTCTGGTCTAGGTGCTCGACGGTCGCATCGATGCGGGCGGTAAGCGTCTCGGCGTTCTTGGTGGCGACGGCATCGGCGCGGATGAGCTTGATCTGCTGGTCGAGCCGTTCCTGTTCGGAGACCACCAGGGCAAGGTTGGACTCGGCTTGCTCGCTGCGTTGCTGACGTTTGCGTAGCACTTCCAGCCGCTCCAGGCGCGAGCCCAGGTAACGTTGTTTGGTGTCCACTGCGGCGCTGTCGCCTTTGGCTTTGACGGCCTCAAGTTCGGCGGTGAGGCGGGCGGCTTCAGCTTCGGCATCCTTCAAGACCGCCGGCAGGTTCTCGCTGCGTTCGGTCTCCAGGAACCGCTCCAGCGACTCCTGGATGCCCAGCAAGCGCAAGTAGGTCCACATCAGCTCGTCCAGTTTGCGCAGGCGCGGGTCCGTGGCTGGGTCGGCGGACGCGAGCATATTGTCCGCGCTGGCGGTTTCGATGTCCCGGCAGACGGCAGCAAGGCGGGTGTAGCATTCGCGCCGCTCAGGCGAGAGCGAGGCGATGAGGGCGTCCCGGCGCTGGATGAAGGCGGCGACCTTCTGCAGCTCCTCCGCCCGTTTAGTGGCGTCGTGGCGGCGGTCCACCCACCGGCGGAAGAACGGCAGGTCAGGCAGGTAGATCCAGCCCAGCGTGTAGCAAGTTACCCCGGCGATGAGCGGCAGCATCATCCCGCTCATAAAACCTACCCCCAGCGTGAGCAGCCCAAGCGTCGCGTGCTGCGGGCTTTTCAGAAACTCGCGATGATAGTTAGGCGCTTGCTCGTCCATGCGGCTCTCAGCGGTCAGTTTAGTCCATGCAATAATTCAGGAACACACAAAAGTTAAGCGCCCGCGCTCAGTTAGGCCCAGGCTCATCGCATTCGCCCAGGATTTCGGGCTCAGGACTTTGGACCTTAGACTTTAGGCTTTAGACTTCAGACCTTCACCCCATGCGGTGTCGGCGATTCTTCCTCGAGCCGGCGCAGCAGCGCCTGGCAAAAGTCAATGAACCACGGCTTGCGCCGGCTTTCCTCGGGCGATTCGGACGGGCGCGGCACCTTGAGAATATCAATCAGCCGCCCCGGGTTGGGGGCCATCAAGTACACCCGGTCGCCCAGGTAAACCGCTTCCTCGACCGAGTGGGTTACCAGGAATACCGTGCTTTGCTGTTCATTCCACAGTTGGATAAGCAATTCCTGCATGCGCAGGCGGATGCCCGGGTCCAGGGCGCCGAAAGGCTCGTCCATCAACAGGATGCGCGGTTGCAAAATGAGCGTTGCCGCAATGGCCACCCGCTGCTGCATGCCGCCGGACAGCTCGGATGGGAACTTCTTCTCCGACCCTTCCAGGCCGACCTTCTTCACCCACTCGGACGCCCGGTCCAGACGCTCGGAGCGCTTGGTGCCTCGCAGCTTCAGCCCGAAGGCGACATTCTCGATCACATTCAGGTGCGGCAGGAGCGAGTATTTCTGGTCCACGAGGCCGCGGTCGGGGCCTGCCTCAGTGACCGGCTTATCCAGCACGAGCACGTCGCCGCTGCTGTGGGGGAAATGCGGCTTCAGGCCCGCGATGATGCGCAGCAGGGTGG
>PLZQ01000227.1 GCA_003152225.1 Limisphaerales bacterium
TATCACGCTTACAATAGGGCTAGTCGCAGTTCTGGTGACGTTGCTCACTGCCTGCTCGAAGCGAGACAAGGTCGTGGGAATTGGGGACGACGACCCCGAGATGGCGGCAGCCATTGCCAAGGCACAAGAGACACTTCCGCAGTTCTGGCAAGGCTTCGACCAGCGAGCGCACGGCGAGAGTAACTTTGTGCTCGTGGTCAGGATTACAGACAAAGGACGCATTGAGCACTTTCACACCACCGACTTCGAGCGTCGCGACGGCAAGACGATGGTCACCATCAGTAACGCCCCGAAGATCGTGGCGAGCGTGAAGTTAGGCGACCGGATTGAGATTCCAGCGGCAGACATCACCGACTGGAGCTACATGCGTGACGGGAAGTATGCCGGCATGTTTACGGTGAAGCCGCAGTTTAAGCACATGCCGGCAGACCAGGTTGAAGCATTCAAGAAAGTCATGGCTGACCCATGAGCGAACGGCCTAACCCGGCACATTCAATGGACGGCGGGATTCCACTGCGTTTCCGTTTTTCGAACCGGAGTGATAGGTAACAAACGAACCGGGGTGATGGGTTACAGTTCCGAGCATTATGTCTTGGAAAAATGTGAGCCCTATGGACGAGATGATTCGATTTGTAATGTTGGCGCAGAGCGCGCGATTTACGGTGAGCGAACTGTGCGAGCAGTTCGGCATCAGCCGCAAGACCGGCTATAAACATTTGGATCGTTATGCTGCGGAGGGCTTAAAGGGATTGACGGTCCGCAGTCATCGTCCGCACCAGTTTCCGCAACGGACCGATACGGCCGTGGAAGCATTGATTCTAGCCGAGCGTAGGCTGCATCGGACCTGGGGGCCCAAGAAGTTGCACAAAGTCCTAGAGGTGAAGCACGGCATCGAGTCACCCCCGGCGCGCAGCACGATTGGCGAGATTCTCCGGCGGCATGGCCTGAGTGTGGAGCGCCGCCGCAAACCGGGAATGTATGTTGCGCTCAATGACGGGTTGACCGTGCCCACGCGGCCCAATCACGTTTGGACGGTAGACTTCAAGGGTTGGTTCTTGCTGGGCAACGGGCAGCGATGCGACCCCTTGACGGTGTGTGATCGTTACAGTCGCTACCTGCTGGCTTGCCGGGCCCAGCCCAATCAGCAATTTAAGGGCACCCTGCAGACCTTCCAGGCCCTGATGCGTCAAGCGGGCGTGCCTGAAATCATCCGTGTGGATCATGGAACAGCCTTTGCCTCCATCGGGCTGGGTCGCTTATCCAGTCTGAGCATTTGGTGGATCGAGCAGGGAATTGCGGTGGAGTTGACCCGGCCCGCATCTCCCCAGGACAACGGGTCGCACGAGCGCATGCATCGGGATCTCAAAGCCGAAGCGATCACTCCGCCCTCGGCGAACAATGCCGCCCAGCAGCGTCGCTTCGAGCGATGGCAGCATGTCTATAATCACGACCGGCCCCACGAGTCACTGGACCAGCAACGGCCCTGCCAGTTTTACCAACCCAGTTCACGGCGGCTCAACGAGAATGACAAACCGCTCGTCTATCCGGCCGACTGCGAAGTCAAGCGGGTGTCCAGCAGCGGCTTCCTGGCACACGAAGGAAAAAGCTATCCTGTCGGCGAGCCCTTCGCGCACAAATGCGTGGGACTGCACCTCAACGCCCAAGGCCAAACCGAACTCTATTTCGCCAATGTCCACCTCGGGAATCTAACCTATGGTTCGGCGGGGCGATTCCGGCCTACGGCCTACATCGCCCCGCCGAACCATAATCCCCTTGCCAAATAAACCAAACCACCCATACTGAAAAGTGTAACCCATCACCCTGGACTGTTTGTTACCCATCACCGGCTCGCACCTCGCAGCGTTGGGCCACATCGTAAAAGGGTCGGTCCCGGAAAGCAGTACTGCGGGTTGACAGATAGGTGAGTTGGGTCCGGGAAACGCTGATGGCACTCAAGATACGCATCGAGTATGCCGGGGCCGCGACAAGAACCTTGCATTGCGCTGCCTGGCACCGCCCCGCGCTTCAAGCCAGATCATCCCGCGGGTTGGACACGCCCTGGCCACCCTTGGCGGAGCACATGGCGGCGGGCGGACGCTGTTTGCAGATTCGAGCGCTGTGGGCCGCCGCCACCGCTCACTTTTGTCGTTGGGCCGCGACGGCCAGCTCCAATAGGAGCGACATGTTTGTAGTACACGAGTCCAAACAAAACCGTCTTAAGCCCCATCGGGGCGGCATGGTGGCGTCTGGCGCAGTCCATGCCGCTCCGATGGAGCTTGAACGAATCCTCGGGTGCGCGGTCACTATAAACATGTCGCTCCTACGGAGCTGGAGGTGGATTGGCCAAGGCCGTGTCACCGGGCGGACCCGAAATTGCGCGGCGGAAGCTGCGCGGGCGCCGAGCCCCAGGCCTCATTGGGGTTTGGGCCCATGACCAGCTCCAGTTTGCCGCCTGAAACTATTTCGGCATGCCGCAGCCAGGCGCGCTCTAAAGGTTTGCCGTTGAGCCTGGCCGATTGGATATAGACGTTCCGGGGGGAATTGTTCCGGGCAACCACCGTAAAGGAACGGCCTTGGTAGTAGCGTTTATCCAGCCGAAGCGTGGCCTGGTCAAAGATGGGGCTGCCAATGATGAAAACGTTGTCCACCGGCGAGACCGGATGCAGGCCGATGGCGCTAAGGACATACCAGGCTGACATTTGGCCGACATCCTCGTTGCCACAAAGGCCGGCGACGCCCGTGCCATAGGCGTGCTCGGCGACGAACCGAGCCCATTTCTGGGTAAGCCACGGCTTGCCGGCATACACGAACAAATAGGGCACATGATGGACCGGTTCATTGGAATGGTTGTGGTAATCATTCCACTTGAAGGTGGGAGGCGTTTTCTCGAAGAACTCCGTCAGATAGCGCAGGAAATACTCTTTGCCCATGAGGTCAATCAGTCCCTGGACATCTTGGGGCGCAAACCAGCCTTGCTGGTAGGGGTTGGACTCGATGCAGCCTTGTCCCTGGCTGGTGGCGCCGGCCCACTTGGTCCAGGAGCCGTCGCGGTTCCGGGCGCGCATATTGCCGACAGACGGGTCGTATATGTTGCGATAATTGAGCGAGCGCTTGAGGAGCCGCTGAGCATCGTTGGTCTTGCCCAGCGCCTCGGCGAAGCGGCCCGCGCAATAATCAAAGTAGGCGTTTTCCAGTGTCTTGGAGATGCTCCCCGGCACAAATCCGAGTTCCTGGTACTCTTTGCGCTGATTCCCATTCTCCCGCGTCAGATCCACCGACTGGCGGCAAAGCTCATAGATTCTCTGCGGGTCATAGCCGCGAATCCCGGCCAGGCAGGCTTCGGCAGAGACCGAAACGGCTGGGTCTCCGATCATGCAGCCGGATTCGACGGCGACGATTTCCCAGCGGCCCAGGTAGCCGTTGCCACTCAACTCGGCCTGTTCCGAGAGGTAATTGACCGTATCGTTGACCACATCGGGCCGGATGAGCGTCAAGAGCGGGTAGAGGCTGCGGAACACATCCCAGCCGCTGAAAATGGTGCGGTAAGTGAAGCCGTCGGCCCGATGCGCTTTGCCATCGGCTCCGAAATGGAGGCCGCTCACATCGGTGAAGTCGCGCGGCTCCAACATCAGGTGATAGAGGCAGGTGGCAAACACTTCGCGCTGCGCGGCGGTGCCGCCGGCGACGCTCACTCTGGCGAAGGCCTTTTCCCACGACGCGCGCGCGGCTTTGCGGGCGCGGCCGAAGTCCCAGCCGGGGAGGTCGTGCTTCAGGTTGCCCCGGGCATCTTCAACGCTGACAAAGGAGATGCCTGTCTTCAGCAGCACTTGCTCGCCTTGGGTAGTAGGAAACTCGGAGTAGAATCCCAGGTGGTCGCCCTCCATCTCCCGGCAGCCTTCGAGGACTTTAGCGGCGGCAACGACGTCGCGATAGGGCTGGCTGGCAATCTCGTCGCGTTTGCGGACCGTGCCGGGCGGGAAGCTGGCTGACCAGACGCCGCACTTTTGGATCGGCTTGCTGAATTGAGCGGAGAAGTAAACTGTGTAGTTGGCTTTGCCGTCGCCGTTGCCCCATCCCCCGCCTTCGGGCGGGCACTTCATCCAGCCCTCGATGGTGTGCTGGTCCACCACCTTGACCGATTGGCGCGTGGAGCTGCCGCCGATCCGGCGCGCCAGGTCAATCTGGATGCGCGACTGGCCGGATTCAGGGAAGGTAAAGCGCAGGAGGCCCGCGTGGGGCGCAGCCGTCAGCTCGGCGCGGATATGGTAATCGTCAAGCGTCACGGCATAATAGCCGGCCTGGGCGACTTCGGTGGCGTGGGAGAAGCGTGAGCGGAATCCGTCTTCGGCGCCGCGTAGGCCGCGTTCGGTCTTGAGCTTGCCGGTGGTGGGCATGACCTGGAAATTGCCGAACTCGCCATACCAGCCCGTGCCGCTCATGCGAACGAAACTGAAGCCTTCGATGCTCGTGTGCTCGTAGGAATAACCGGGGGCATTATCCCCGCCGGTGATCGTGTCAGGGCTGAGCTGCACCAGGCCATACGGAGTGGTCGCGCCGGGGAAAGTCTTGCCCTCACCGTATTCGGGGCTGGTGCTGGCGCCGATCATGGGGTTTACGGCGTCCACCAGCGAGCCGGCCTGGCCACCGGAGGCCAAGCCGAGTCCCAAAGCAATCACACACCAGTCCCAACGCCGGCATCGGCCAACAACCGAGAGATAAAGCGGAATCGTATTCATAATTGTTTGTCAGACGCGACCTTCCGGGCGCGGGTTCGGCTACTTTAGTTTCGTCTTTTCTACTCGGCCATCAAAATAGAGCGCGTTCTTCCCCATCCAGATTCCCTGGGCGGGATGGAATATGTCCGCATCGCCCATTAGGGGGGTGTCGAGTTTTCCGCCAAAGAGCTGGTCCACGAGAGTTTTGGTCAGTTCCGACCACCCTTCCGGATGGTCAAACGAAGCGCCGTTGAGCCATCCATTCCACTCATAACTGGTCTGCTCGGCGGGGAAAATGGTGCGATCGGCCGGGCAGTGAAAGATGGCCTTGGCTTTGGCGTAGGGCATGAGGGTCGTGGTAATGGGAGGCAGCGGCGGGCTATTATTGGTGCCTTGGCTGGGCAGTGGCCAGGCGCAACACGGAAGGTGATTATTGTTGTCTTCCACGTAGAGGTTCAGGGCCAGACCGAGTTGATGCAGGTTGCTCGTGCAGGCGATGGCGTGGGCGCGTCGTTTGGCGCCGGCCAAGGCCGGCAGCAGCATGGACGCCAGGATGGCAATAATGGCAATGACCACCAGTAATTCAATCAGCGTGAAAGCGCGGGTCGGCGTTCGGGTTTGGGAGTTCACTGGGCGGATCGGGTTGGGATGAATCGACTCGGGGTCCTCCGGGGGCCTGGTTACTGCTTCCGCAGGGCGGCCAGGGTGGTCATGAGTTCGTTGATCACGGCCCTCTGGGCGCCTCGGTAATACACATCTTGCGCCTGGTATTGCCCGGTGGCCTGGCGGAGCATGGCCCGGCCGGCATCCGTGTTGAGGTGAGCTTGCAACACGGTGCGTTCCTCCGGCGACATCGTGTTGCGATAACCGGCGATCCACTGCGCCATTGCCTGGGTGTTGGCCTGCTTTTGATTCGCCGGCGTGTGGCTGACAATGAAGTTAAGCCCTTTGATGTGATCCACGTTGAAGAAGTCCAGAAAGGCCCGCTCGCGGTTAGCCGGGTCGGTGAGCGGGCCGTAACGGGCCTCGAGAAAGGCCTCCACTCGGGCTTGTGGGTCTTGAAAGTGCCTGGCCGCCAGCCCAGCCCGGACATCTCTCATGACTTCCTTGGGCGTATAGTGGTGAAAGGTGCGAAACCAAAGCGCGGCCGCTGCCCCGACCAGGATGAGGCTAGCTATGCCGGTCCACAGCAGAATCCTGGTTGTGCGTCTTTTCACGACTCAGTCAGGCGCATGGGCTGCAGTGCAAAAGCGTCCAAACGCGAGGGTCGAGTCTCGGGTATCAAGCGCGCCCAAGGTTGGCCCTGGGCACTCCGCACTCGGCTTATCGGCGCCGGGCTGCTTATGAATGGAGATCGATTCATCAGGGCCGACTATAGGCCATCGTCGCAGCGGCGCAATAAGCCAAACATCCAACATCCAGCCGCCAACAGCCAACAGCCAACAGCCAACATCCAACCTCGAACCGTCGAACCTTGAACTTTGAACCTTGAACCTCGAACAACCAATAGCCAACAGCCAGGCGCGCCGCAGGTAAGGGGCACGCCGGGCGGCAGCACTAGCAGGCCACCGGCGCGCACGGTGTGCAGTTGCCCGGCCAGTTCGCACCAGCCGCCACCTTTGACGCAATAAACCAGCAGCGGCATGATCTGGCGCACCCTGGGCTCGCCTCCCTGCAAATCCTGGCATATGAAGCGGCACCAGAGCAGGCAATTATTTGTCTTTCCCTCCGGGTAAGCTCTCGCATAGATTGCGCGCATGCCTGAAATTGTAGCCTTTGTAAATCGTGGGGCAGGCTCGATCACACCGGCTATTGTGGAGCAGGTGCTTCGGCATCTGCCGCAGTGGAAACTGGAATTTACGCAGATTTACGAGCCGCTGTTTCCGCACCTGGTCGATCAGCTTGAATTCCTCGCAGACTCGATCGAAGACACCGCCGAAGGCGCGTACAAGGATTTGCCTTATGCCGCATTTGCCCAGGCGGTGTTCGCGATCATTTACGCCCATAAGAAAGTGGGCATCATTCCCGATTCCATTCTGAACCTTGGCCGCGCTGACGATTCGAGCGTGGTGCGGGCCGTGCTGATCCAAAACGAAAAGGCCTTTGCCCTTTACGCCACGACCCAGGACGCAGAGTGGTCCCGCATCACCAGCCAGCCGTAGGCCCAGCGTCACTCCAGCTTGGTGAAGCAGCTCGTCTTGAGGTATTCGCAAAACTCCTGGCGCTTGTTGACCACGTCGTTGTGCGGCAGATCGGAGTAAAGGAAGACCAGCTTGTTGGCCTGGAGGTCGGCGGGCTTGGCTTCCCCCTCTTTGCCGGCGAAAAAGGCGGTGCCGCGTTGTTTGAGCGTGGCCATCAGCTCTTCCGTCCTGGCCTTGGTGCCGCCGTGCTCGGTGTAAATGTCGAGGAACCGGCCCTGGTGCCGGTCGATCCAGGCCAGGAACTTGTCCGTCTGCGCGTAGAGGGCATCAAATAGCCACACCTCGCGCACGTGCTCGGTCAGCCCGCCGCGATCCACGATCGCGGAGATGACCTCGTAGCCGCCGCTGTGGCCCGAGAGCGCGATTTGGCCGACGGCAAAGTCCTTCTTCTTGAGGGCAGGTTTTTGCCGCAGCGTCTCGACCACGTCGGCCATGAACCGTTTGAAGCCGTCAGCGTCTTCCAGTTTTCCTCCAAAGGAATCCGGCGCGTTGCGCGGGCCTTGCGGCACGACCAGGACGACGTTCCGCCGGCTTTCGCTCAACTGTTCAATAAGCTGGTATTGCTTCAGGACGCCTTCGACATTGTTCTGCCAGCCATGGAAGTGGACGATGAAATCAACCTGGCCGGTCTCACGGAAGCCTTTGGGAATGAAGATCGCCACGGTACTGTCCGAGTAATGCTCTTTGGCGGGAAAGTCCTTGCCCTGGTATTGGTGGCCCTCAGCCCGTTTGGGGTGGGGGAAAGGAGCGGAGGCCAATTGGGTGACGATTAACTCGCCGTAGTCGGCGTAGCGTTGAGGGAGGGTTTCGCCGCGGGCCGGCCAGACCGCGCAGCCGATCAGGAGGAGGAGTAGCGATTTCATGATTTGGCGGCTAGTATGCCGGGTGGGATGCTTCGGCGAAAGCAGAATGCCGCCGAAGCGTGTGAAAATGAGACACAAGTGTCTGGTGAATGGGACCCTCCGGCCGGGCCGCAAAGGAAATTTGCCATACTTGTGGCGGCGGCCTAAACTGGCCATAAGTTTGCTGCAAGGGAGCCGTCCGGCTGCCCAAAAGGGTCGGCGACAGGACTGCCCCAAACGGCATAATTGAATTCGCATGGCCAGCACTTTAAGTCCGAGTGAAGAAGCCCAGTTGGCGCAGACGATTGAGATGTTTGAAGTCATCACTCAATCGCAGCCGCATGACTATCAGTCACTGGAGATTCTCAAGGAAGCTTACTCGAAGCTGAACCGCGAGAAGGACGTCATGAACACGTCCAAGCGCATCGCCCAGGCCTACGTGCAAATGGGCCAGCTTTCGTCGGCCATTCTCGAATACGAAACCATCCTCCAGCGCTACCCGGATGACCCCGATGTCCGGGCCGCGCTGCAACAGATCGAAAGCAAGGCGAACAACTTCCCGCTGGAAACCACCCCATCGTCGGACACGATCCAGTTGACTCGGGCGCCCATTGCGGGCGAAAAGCCCCGGACGGCGGCCGGCAAGGCGGCGCCCGCGGAGATCGAGGACGGGCGACGGGCAATGCGCAAGCTGTTTGTCGAGAGCAAGGTTATCACGGCCGGGGACTTCGATTTGTGCTGGTCCACGCCCGATCCGGCCACGCCGCCGGGTGGTGTCCTGGAGCCTTTTATCCAGGTCTTGTCGGACAAGGGCATTTTGCCCGTGGACAAGTCGCTGAAAGTCCTGTGCGACAAGTCGCGGTTCGCCTTTCTGCCGCTCAACAGCTACGACATTGACATGGATTTATCGCGGAGTTTCCCGCGAGAAGCCTGCCAGCGGTGGTGCGTGTTGCCGTTTGATCGCATGAGCAAATCGGTCCTGGTCGCCACGGCGAATCCTTTCAATCAGCAGGCCGCCAAGGAATTGGGGGAGGCGACCAAGAACCGATTATTGTGGTATCTGGTGCCGCCTATGGACCTGGTTGCCAACCTCCGCAAGGTCTTCCGATAAGCCCATGCCTCTTGTCAAAACATTTGGTGAGCGCATTGCCGACGCCCTGGTGGAAGACGGCTTGTTGACGGTACAGCAGGTCGAACAACTGCTCGAGCAGCAGAAGAAGGATGGCACCCGCCTGCTGAAGTTGATTCTCGAAAAGGCGTGCGTCAGCGAGCAGGACATGACGGTCTCAATGGGGCGCGTGCTCAACACGCCGCCGATCAATCTCGCCCGCCTGACCATCCCGCTCGAAGTGGCCGACCTGGTGCCGCGCGAAATGGCGCACAACCATAAGGTCGTCCCCGTCTCCCGCATCGATAACAGGCTGTTTCTGGCCATGGCCGATCCGCTCAATGTCTTGGCCATTGACGATGTGCGACGTATCACGCGGCTGGATGTCGCAACGCTGATCGCCTCGGAGAAGTCCATCCTTGACAAGCTCAACCACATCGACGCCTCCAAGAGCGGCAGCATGGAGGATATCATTCAGGACGCGCAGAAGAAGGGCGAAGTTGATGCGGATGGAGAAGCAGACAGCGTGGAGGTTTCCAAAGAGGCCGTCGAGGAAGTTAACCTCGACCAACTGGCGGCTTCCAGCGAGGAAGCCCCGGTCGTCAAATTGGCCAACCTCATCCTGGTTCAGGCGGTCAAAGACCGGGCCAGCGACGTGCATATCGAGCCTTTTGAGAAGGCCCTGCGGCTGCGTTATCGCGTCGATGGCGTATTGATGGACGCGACCCCGCCGCCCAAGCAAATGCAACTGGCGCTGGTCTCGCGGTTCAAGATCATGAGCAGCCTGGACATCGCGGAGCGGCGTCTGCCGCAAGACGGGCGCATGCGCATCCGGGTGGGCGGCAAAGACTACGACTTGCGCGTCTCCATTATGCCGACCGTGCATGGCGAAAAGGTCGTATTGCGTCTCCTCGACAAATCGAACCTTTCCGCCAGCATCGATAAGCTTGGCCTCGACCCGGACACGTTCCTGCAATTCAAGGCCGCAGTGGATGCGCCACATGGATTGATCCTGGTCACCGGCCCGACTGGCTCCGGCAAGACGACGACGCTGTATTCGGCGCTTAACGAGCTGAACAACCCAATTTACAACATCGTCACGGTCGAGGACCCGGTCGAGTTCCAGGTGCCCGGCATTAACCAGGTGCCCGTCAAGAAGGAGATCGGGCTCACGTTTGCCAATGCACTCCGCTCGATTCTGCGCCAGGACCCCGACATCATCATGATCGGGGAGATTCGTGACACCGAGACGGCGGAAATCGCCATTGAAGCCGCCCTGACCGGGCACCAGGTGCTAAGCACCATGCACTGTAATGACGCCCCGGGCTCCATCGCGCGGCTCGACGATATGGGCATCGCTCCCTTCCTCATTTCCTCGTCGGTCATCCTCGCCTGCGCGCAACGTCTCATGCGCCGCATCTGCTCGCATTGCAAGGAACCGGTTGCCTATCCGCAGAAGATGTTTCAGGATTTGGGCATCGATTCGAGCATCGTCGACGGCGTCACGCTGTACCGCGGGCGGGGTTGCGACCGCTGCAAGAACTCCGGCTATGCCGGGCGCATGGCCATTATCGAGGCCATGACCATATCGGATGAGATCCGCAAGCTCATCATCGCCCGCGCCAACACTCGCGAGATGGGCAAGATCGCCATTGGCCAGGGCATGCGGACGCTGCGCATGGCGGCGCTGGACCGTGCCCGCGATGGCGTGTCCACGTTGGAACAAGTGCTCGTGCTGACGGCGTCCCATTAGCAGGACGGGGGCTCGCCCCGTATTTCCTATGCTCGAATTTGAAGAAGCCCTGGCGCGAGTTCTCGCGGCAGTTCCCGCCACGACAAGCGAATACGTCTCCTTGAGCGGGTCCGCAGGGCGCGTGCTGGCCGAGCAAGTGCGGTCGCCCATTGACCTGCCGGTCTTCGACAACTCGGCGATGGATGGCTATGGGCTGCGCGCCGCCGACGTTGCCTCGGCCAAACCGGATTCACCGGCGCGCCTGCGCTTGGCGGGGAGGATCGCCGCGGGGGAGGTCTTAGCTGGCAAGGTCACAGCCGGTACCTGCGTGAGGCTGTTCACCGGCTCGCCGTTGCCGGCAGGCGCTGACGCCGTCGTGATGCAGGAAGATACCCTCGTTGAGCCCGGCGCGCCCGGCGAGGTTCTGATTCTGGCCCCCGCGGTGCCGGGCGAAAATGTTCGGTCGCGCGGGGGGGATGTGAAGCGCGGCTCAACGATAGTCAGCGCCGGTGAGTTTCTGACTGCCGGTCGGATCGGTCTGCTGGCTGCGGCCGGCATGACCGGCGTCCGAGTGGGGCGGCAGCCGACGGTGGGTTTGCTGGCCACGGGTTCGGAGCTGCAGGAGCCAGGCCAGCCGCTGGCGCCGGGCCGCGTTTACGAGAGCAACCGCCTTGCTCTGGCCGTGCTCACGGGGCGTGCCGGGGCGGTTCCCCGAACGTTTCCCCTCGTCACGGATGAGCTCGCCGCCACCAGCCGGGCCCTGGAGGAGGCTTGCAGCCAATGCGATGCCGTCGTAACGACCGGCGGCGTTTCGGTCGGTGAAATGGATTTCATCAGACGCGCCTTCGAGCAAACCGGGGGCGAACTGGAGTTTTGGAAAGTGGCGATCAAACCCGGCCGGCCATTCGCGTTTGGCCGCCGTCGGGGAGCCTTGCTGTTCGGCTTGCCGGGCAACCCGGTTTCGGCGCTGGTCACGTTTCTGTTGCTGGTGCGTCCCGCGTTGCTGCGCTGGCAGGGCGCGGCCAACGCTTCCCTGCCTGTGCTGCCGGGTGTGTTGGCCGAGCCGCTGGTCAATATCGGCGGACGCCGGCACTTCATGAGAGTCAGGATGGATTCGGCCGGCAAGGTCTATTCCGCTGGCGTTCAGGCCTCGCATATTCTGAGTTCAGTGGCGGCTGCCAACGGCCTGGTGGATGTGCCACCCGACACCACGCTCAGCGCGAGCGCGACGGTATCAGTACTGCACTGGGATTAAACCCGGATTCAGGTTTCGATCCGGGGGACAGACCATTAGAAGGATGAACGCTTCGTCGGCGTGAACGTTGGGGCAACCATTTTTGGGGCCTCGAACGTTGGCACAACGAGCGCGGGTCTTGATTGGCCAACCGCTCGCGCGTTCACATCCGGCAGCCCGGCTGGGCCCAGCACGGGATTGAGGACGTCCATCTGCGCATCAAGCCCGTGCCGGGGGGCGGGGTTGGCACTGCTGGCGAAGCCGGATGCCGAGGTCTTGGTAGGCTGCAATGTTTCGGGAAAGCCAACCGATTTGCTGAACGGGTCGGCGGCAGCGGCTGGGTGCCAGGTCGGGTCCACGAGTGAGCGGTAATCGTCCATGAACTTCTTATGTTCCTGCACCTGTGCCTTGGACGGCGTGCTGACGCTGAGGCCGAAAGGATCGGAATAGCTGCTGCGCGCCCCAACTCGGGCTGACGCGTCGCCAGTCTTGTCGATTTCAAACATCTTTGTGAGTGCCTGGGCGCTTTCCTTGAGTCCGGCAGGCAGGTTCGCGTCGTTCTGCGCGCCGATTTCTTCGGCTGGGTTTGGTCTTTTCACCGGGCCGAAGAGGTCAGCGTCTGTCGATTCGCCGGGGCGAATAGAGGTGGGGCGCTTGGTGGCCACGCGCTCGTAGTATTGCCTCAACGGTCCGAAATCGGTCTTCTCGCGGCCATCGGTCCCAAAATCGGGAGCCTTGAGGATGTCTTCGACGGTCGGTTCGACGACCAAATCCTCCGGCCTCATGAAAACCCAGTTCTTGCGTCGTTCCAGCAAGTCTTTTGCGCGCTTGCTCTCAATGAGTGGCGGCGCGGGCTGGTGGGGAAACGGAGCGGACACGCCTTCCAGGGAGCTCTTGGGGTTGAATGTTTGCAGCGGCTGGTAGAGGTCCTCTTCCAACTGCTTCAGGCCGTCCCGCCGACTCGTCAACTGATGCAGGTTGGTGGTGACCTCGTCGCTCCTGGGTGCGGTAAACTCAATGGGCTTGCCGCCCGTCCGGTCGGCTGCCCAGGCGCCGCAGACCGCCAGGGCAAACAGCGCCATTGCGACGACGCCCCAACCGATTCGAAGACCCGAAAGCCTGATACTCATTTTCGGTCTAAATGTTAGTCCTGATCGCCGGGCTCGTCAAAGCTCAAATCTCGCCTGTGTCTCGCCCGCCGTCGGAACAAACGCCGCGCTTGGAACCGGCTATGAAATCGAGCATCACTTTGGCAGGCGCGCTCGTGAATTTCGTCTGCGCGTCGGCCAGGGCCGCGCGCAGGTTGACCCCTTCGCGGAAGAGGGCGCGGTAAAGCTGTTTGAGTTCCAGCCGCTCGGCTGGCGTCAACCCGGCGCGACGCAAGCCGACCGTATTCAGGCCGCAAAGGTCGTTGACCCCGCGAGATACCGTGTAGGGCGGCAGGTCATTGCTGAGGGCGGAACCGCCTTGCATCAGGGCCAGCGTGCCGACGCGCACGAACTGGTGGACGACGCAATTGCCGGACAGAAAGACGCGATCATTCAGCGTCACGTGTCCGCCCAGCAGCACCCCGTTTGCGAGAATGATGCGGTCGCCCAGGTGGCAGTTGTGCGCCACGTGGGCATTAGCCATGAGAAAGCACTGCGAGCCGATCACCGTTTCCTCCGCCGGCTGGTTCGAGCGGTGCACGGTGACGTGTTCGCGGAAGACATTGTCCTCGCCGATCCGCAGGCGGGTCGGTTCTCCGGCGTATTTCAGGTCTTGGGGCGCTTCGCCGATCACGCAACCGGCGTAGAAGCGGTTTTTCGCCCCGATCGTCGTCAGCCCCGTCAGATAAACGTGCGGGCCGATCACACAGTCCTGACCAATCTCCACACCCTCATCGATGACCGCGTAAGGTCCCACCTGGACCGTCGCGGCCAGTTTCGCCCGCGGATGAATGATGGCCGTTGGATGGATCACAAAATTGAAAGTAGGCTAACCGCCCCAATTGCCAAGCCAAAAGGCCGTCGTCGGCCAACAAAAGCTGGCCGGCTGGAAAGCTCCAAGGTTCCACCGTTTGCGGACGTCGCTGCGTCCGCGGACGGGCGCTTTCCTTAGCAGGGGCTATTTGCCGAAGATGTTGAAGAGCTGCTGGAGGCCTCGCCAACTTCCGGGCTGCGTGGACTCCGGCAGTGCTGATCGGGCGTGTCCCAGGTCGATTTGGACCAATATGCCTACACTCTGGGCCCCGCGACCGTGCGACCGGATTGCGTCCACGCCATACCCGTAGCCGACCAGGATCTTCCATGAAGGCCCATTGTAGAGGATCCCGCCGCCTACGCCGCTATGCCAATGGCCAGGCTGTTCGAACCCGGGCAAGTAATCGACCACCGCGGTGCTGGCCGTGCCGCTGAGGTTCCAGCGCTGTTGCGGATCAAGCGGCACCACATAGTTCCCGCCCAGCACGGCGAAATCCTTGGCGCTGATTTCCTGGTAGTAATAGCCCGGCAATGGCAGGGGGAACTCCGACACGAGCGGCAGCAGCGAGCCGAGCCGGTAAGCGCTGAAGCGGTCGGCCTGGACGCTCGTGCCCGCTGTCAGGCTGAGGTAGAAACTGTGCTTCAGTTCCGGCAGCGTATAGGCGATCAGCGCCTGGCCCCAAAAGAGATGGCTCTGAGGCTCCACAGATCGGTCGTCAAATCCGTAAGTGCCTGACCCGGTGCGAAACTGCCCTTCATACCAGGCGGAAAGCTCCATGGCCAGAGGCGGCATAAGGATTGGCTCGCGGCCACCCCAGCGCAGGCCGGTGCGGACGCTGAACGTGTCGCGATCCTTCGGCAGTTGGAAACCAGCGGCTGTGTCCTCGTCCCGGTCGTAGGTCGAGAAATGCGCGGTGCCGCGCAGCAGGCCGTTTAATGGGATTTGCTGGCCGGGATTGAACAGGTGATAAAGGCTGAGTGAGGTTTGCGCCCCGTAACCGTTGAAAGACTCACCGGTCAAATATGTTCCTCTGCGTATCTCCGGATAACTGTCCGCATAGCCGCCGCCCGCCACGCCGATTCCCAGGTCGGTGTTCTCGCCGATGACATGGGCGATGCCCAATTCGGAATCCAGGTACGTTGGCGCCACCGCCAGACGCAACGTCAGGTTCGTGCGCAGGAAGTCCGGCTGGTTCCGGTAATAGAACGCGTAGGCCGAAAGTGGCGCGTGGCCTTCCAGCGCGGCGTTGTAGCCGAACTCGATCAGTTCACGCTTGACGGGATCGATCTGGCCCCCCGCTGTGAAAGGCCAAAGACAGCTTGTAAGAACCAACAGGAAACTCCAGCGCCAGCAAAGCTTCACAGTCTCTTCCTAGCCCAAAGTCCACAAAGCGGCAAGTGCGGTTCTGTCTCACTGCGCGTTACCCGGGCTCTTCCCGTAGTGCAGACGCGACTAATTTTGCTGGAAACCGAGGTAAGGCCCGGCGTCTCGGCACAGGGCGAACATTCTCGTCTGCCGACCGGGCGACTTTCCAGTCCCCCGCCTTTTGGCCAAACTTGACAGCCGTACGGCTTTTTGCGTTAATTTGCGCGTCTGGGTGACAGAACGTTTCTTCAGCGGGGTTCCCCACCCCCACCTCCTTGGCGTCTGTCACCCGGACATTATGCCTGTCCCCACAACTGGTGACATGCGGGGGACAGGCGATCTGGTATCTTGGTGGTGTCGATACGATTTAACTTTGTTCTCTCGTTTAGAGTGTGTCAAAGAGGCCGGAATGATATTCCGGCTTTTTTGTTGTACCGATCTCTCGGCCCTCGAATGGAAACAGGTCATACTCCAACCCCACGAGCCGGAAGGTTTTATTCAACATCGGGCCTAATCGTGAAAGCCACTTTTACGGTGCCGGCAGTTCTGGCGGCTGATACGCTTTCGCAACCAGACACCATTATGCAATTGACCACTCGCCGCGGTTTGCTCGGTTGGGTAATCGCTGCCGCAGTCGTAGCGCTGCTTCCGAGCGCCATCGGTACCGCAGCCGCCGCGCCCGCGGGGCATCGCTTCCTCGCCGTGGACGATGGTACGCATACGCTGGTCCACGTGGACGAGAACAACCGCGCCCGGAACTGGAGTGTCTCCACCGGCTACGTGATGGACATGCAGTTGGTTGGGCCGGACCGCGTGTTGCTCAGCGTGGACAACGGCTTCCGGGAATACGCGGCGGCGTCCGGCAAACTCCTCAAATCAGTCGAAGGCGACGGCGGCAAGAGCTACAGTGTTTATCGCATAAACGGCGAGCGCACCCTCCTCACCGGGGACGATCTAGGCGGCCAGAAGGGGGCCTGCCTGTTGGTCTATGACCGCGCGGACAGTATAATCGAGCGCAAGGTCTTTGACGGTCTGACGATGCTCCGGCACCTTCGGCCAACGCCCGAGGGCACTTACCTGCTCGCGGCGGTCGGCCAGGTCGTGGAACTGGATGCACGGTGGAACATCATCCGCCAGTTCAAGGTCGCCGGTAACTTGTTCAAGGCGGTTCGGCTGCCCAATGGCAATGTCCTATGCTCCTCCGGCCCGCGCGCGCGCTTCCTCAAAGAACTCAACCCGCAGGGCGAAGTCGTCCGCGAGATTGGCGGCGACCAATTGTCGGAAGGTTCCTTTACCGGCTTCCACCTCCAGCGCGATGGCCATGTGGTAGTCGCGAACTGGCTTGGTCACGGCCCGGATCACGACGGCACGGTGCTGGTCGAATACGACCACGAGGGGAGAATTGTCTGGCGCTATGGCCGCACGCACGCTTCGTTTGTCGAGGTCATCATCCTTGACGGTCTCAGCGACCCTGCTCTGCCCGCTGCTTCCGAGCAGTAGCATTAGGGAGTTATCCAGATGCTCTGCCTTTGTTTGGCTGTGGGTGTTTCAGCCCCTTTTCCCGTGAATTCCGCCCTCTCGTCTGACCGGTTTCTCTGCGGCGTTGTTCTGAATTCCCAGGCTAACGAAGGCTCAGGCGGAGCTTGCCCTTTGTTCGCCAGCGTGCATAGTTAATCCCAAGCGGGACGCGGTGCATTTGATGTGCGAATTCCTGTCCCGCGAAGACTCAATTAAGGCACGGCAGCGCCCGTAGCTCAGTTGGATAGAGCATCTGCCTTCTAAGCAGAGGGTCTTGGGTTCGAATCCCAACGGGCGCGCCACTTTCTGGCACCTTTATGCCAGATTTTATGCCAGCAGTTTTCTGGCCCGGTGCGCCGAAATCCCCCCAAAGGTGCTGTGACGGACATATAATTCGTACAGCACATGAAGACAGAAACGGCGCAAATCAGAACGAAAGTTGACCCCGTCGAACCACAGCTCACCCTGGTTCCGAAGTCCGGTTACGCGGAGATGTGGGAATTGGCGGCTGAGGGAATTTACCTGTACAAGGGAAACGGTACCTATTATTACCGGCCTCTCCTGCCAAACCGAAAACGCACCTATCGGAGCCTGAGGACGAAAAACCTCAAATTTGCCAAGGAGCGGTATCAGAATCTTTGCAGCCACAATGGGCACGTGGCGGAGAATAAGCTCAAAGTCGGGGAAATCCTCGACCGCTATGAGGAAGACGGCTACCTGGACGAGAACCTGGAGAATCGGCCAGCCGGAACCGAGGCCGAGGAGAAGCGTCACTGCCTCACCCTCCGCAAGTTCTGGACGGAGATCCGCTTTCAGGAAGTCTCTGATCCAAACTGCGACTCATATTTCCTTTGGCGAAAGCGGCCGGAGAACCTGAAGCAAGGGAATGGCCGGCGTACGACGGACCGGGAATTGAACACGCTGAACAACGCCTTCAAGTACGCGAAACGGCTGGGCTTGATCAGGGTGAATCCGCTTGCGGACCGGCCGAGGTATCAAAAGAGCACGTCGGTTAAGCACTGCCGGGAATTCTGCCCGAGGAATGCCGATGAACTGCACGAAGCCGCAGCATTGTTGTTTCAGCACCAGCATTCGGTCGTTTTGGGCTTTCAGCTGTTGGCGGAGTCTTACAGTGGTCTCCGCACCCAAGAGGTCCTGAAGTGGGGAGAGGATAACTTTGGCACGACGACCCCAGACGCAAAAAACCTGTACGTGTGGCGGCTCAAAGGCCGGCATCACAACAACCCCTATTGTTCGAACCACGAAGGTCTCCAAGCACTTCTGAAAGCGCATGCGGCGTGGAAAAAGGAGTATTTTCCTGGCTCACCATGGTTCTTCCCCAGCCATTGTGGAGGTCCCGTTGGAAAGGGAGCGTTGGCTCACGCCCTCCGCCGGCTCCACAAAACCGGAAAGCTCAAGAGGAAGCTCACGTCACACGGCGCAGGTCGGGGGTTTTACGTGCTTGTGCGGCGATCTCAAGGGGCCACAGACGAGGCGATCGCATTCGAGATTGGGCACTCCAGCAACGGCGCCTGCATCAAGAGCACCTATGGCGGTATCCCCGACAACTGGCGCAACGGCGGCGGACCGCACCTGAGCTGGCTCCCATTGAAAGCGGACCTTGCCTGGAACACCATTCCGGCCAGCAAAGAGCGGGTCGCGGAAGGGTCGAAGCCATAAATCAGCGAGAAACTCAGCGGGCGGTTTCCCCAATTGGGGACATTGGGGTTCCAGCCAGAGATTTATGTGCCTTGCCGTCGGCAATTCTTCCCTTTCGCGCAATCCGCCGTGGTTCGGACAAGGCTTTCGCTTGGATGGGCGGACGCAAGGTTGGGCCCCAATATATTAGGGCTGCCCGCTTGACGCACCGCAAGATATTGGGGAGCGAGCGAAAGTCTTGTCGGATTACCGCAAGCGAATGACCGAGAGAACCGTGATGCCGCATTGATTACTGACGAAATTCGACAATCTCATCACGAGGCCATGTGATTGACTTACACTGTCCTCGTGAACGAGCAAACATTATGTTGGTGAGTCCAGAACTCCTGACATAGGG